>SZYA01000069.1 GCA_005843815.1 Chlorobium sp. | reverse complement strand
GAATATTGAGGCGGAAATATAGGCAGTCAACAGCAAATTTCTCTGCACCTTTTTGGTGAGCCTTCATGTTCTGGGGCTCTCAGGTGACGGAGGAAATTGTAGATGAACTCAAGGCCAGTCTTGACGATTGGGGGCATCCCACTCAGAAGCTCCAGAAATCGCGGTCAAGGTTGCGGTACTGTATGCCCTGGATAAGGTGTTTCATGGCAATCTGTTCGGAGCCGTCGAGGTCGGCGATGGTGCGGCTTACCTTGATGATTCGGTCATGCGCCCGTGCAGAGAGGTTCATACGGTTCATGGCGTCCATCAATTTTTGGGAGCTCTCCCGGTCGAGCCTGCAGAAGCTCTTGATCTGCCGCGTGTTCATCTGGGCATTGGTATAGATTTTTGGGGATGCTGTGGTGGCAAACCGCTGTTGCTGGATGTTGCGGGCGGCGATCACCCGCTGCCGGATGGTGGAGGAATTTTCGGCGGTTGAAGAGGTAAAGAGGTCGGAGTTTTCGACTTTCGGTACGTCGATATGAATATCAATACGGTCAAGCAGGGGGCCTGATATTTTTGAAAGGTAGCGCTGAATCAGCCGGGGAGGGGCGGTCAAATTGCCGTCCCGGTCTTTCAGTGCTCCTGCGGGGCTGGGGTTCATGGCGGCAATCAGCATAAAGCCTGCCGGATATTTTGTGGTAATGGCAACTCTTGAGACGATGACCTCCCGATCTTCAAGTGGTTGACGGAGCACTTCGAGGGCGTTGCGGCTGAATTCAGGCAGCTCATCGAGAAAAAGAATGCCATTGTGGGCAAGGCTCACCTCGCCGGGTTTGGCTGTTGCTCCGCCGCCGATCAACGCCACATTGCTTGTGGTATGGTGGGGGCTGCGGAATGGCCGTCTGACCATCAGCGGGCGATCTTTTTCCAGCAAATTTGCCACCGAGTAGATTTTGGTGGTTTCCAGTGACTCTTCAAAACCAAGAGGCGGCAGAATAGCTGGCAACGCTTTCGCAAGCATGGTTTTTCCACTGCCGGGAGGGCCGATCATAATAACATTATGGCCGCCAGCCGCTGCAATTTCCAGCGCTTTTTTTGCCGCGCCCTGCCCCTTGATATCTGCAAAATCAACAGGGTACTCCTGCTCTCCCTCAAACAGCTCCGCCACATTGACGGTTACCGGTTTGGGGAGAGCGGTTCCCCCCATAAGGGCGACAGTTTCATTCAGGGTTTCAACTCCATAGACTTCAATAGTGGAACAATGTGATGCTGATACGGCTACCGCCGCTTCGGGCGCGTTCGGCAACGGCACAATCAGCCGCTTTATCTGCTCTTTTCCTGCCATCATTGCTACCGGCAGCGCTCCGTTGATTCTTCGCAGTGAGCCATCAAGTGCCAGTTCACCCATAATCAGGGTATCCTCAAACCGGTTGCTGATAAGATCAAGCGAGCCAAGCAGTCCGATGGCAATCGGGAGATCAAAGGCGGTACCCTCTTTTTTAATATCAGCAGGAGCAAGGTTGACCGTAATTTTTTTTGGCGGAATGATAAACCCTGAATTTCTTATGGCAGTCAGAATTCTCTCCCGGCTCTCCCTGATAGCATTGTCCGGCAATCCCACAACGGTGAAGGAGGGAATGCCGGAGGTAACATTTATTTCTACAGTAACTTTGAGGGCATCAATCCCAATCAGTGCAGCAGCGGTGAGTGTTGAGAGCATGGTCGATAATAAAAGAGATTTCAGCAATTATACGCAAGATAGGAAAATAACCAGAATACGTAAATATCTCTTTTGATTTTACCAATCACCACTCATCCCGTTGTGCGCAACCCCCCTGAAATGGCATTAATGGTCAGGAACAGCTCCACCAGAAGATTCTCCGCCTCCTCCTTTTGCCCGGAATGTTGCAGCTTTCTCCATTGCCTGAGAAGCTTGATCTGCTGAATGTGCAGCATCTCAAGCCCTTCGCGTCTTGGAGCAATAAATTTGTTGACATTGAGACGCTGGCTTATCAGGGGAGGTGGTTGGCCAGCTCACCCTCGCCAAGGTCGCAGAGCACCTCCTGAAAGCGGTGGAGAAGAAACAGAAAATCACGCTCTGCTTTTTCAAAATCAATAATACTTGTGGTGGTGGTGATCATAAGGAAACAACAGCTCTTTTGGATGAATGGCGGAATTATTTTCTCTATTGTAAAAACAAGAAAGTTATAAATGAAGTTATTTTATTGAGACTCGTGGTGATTTAGCAGATTCCTGATGGAAAAGGGAGCCATTTTCCGAGTTTCTGTTTGTTGGCTTTACTATTTATGCTTATCTTTTCGTATAATTTTTGGCTAAGACACTAACACCTTAATTCACTACCTGTCATGGACAACAAATCAAATGGTAAGCTTCTTGCTGTTGCAGCAGGTGGCGCTGTCTTAATGGGGTCGTTTTTTTTCGGGTTATCGTTCCTGACCGGTTATAAGTTACCGGCAGAGACCCTTTCGCCGTTTTTGACCCCTTTAGGCTCTTTTGCGGGGTGGCTTTGCTTGATTCTTTTTGCCTCGGCTGTTATTATGGGACTTGGTAAAATGTCCTCCAGAATCAGCTCGAAGTGGTTTTTAAGTTTTCCGCTTAGTATTATTGCTATTGTTGCGGTCATGTTTGCTTCGCTCTGGTTCAGGCCTTCCGGGATATTGATGTCCACAACTGGACGCACGACGACGACAAAGGGTGAGTATATTCGCTCTGTTACTGAGTTGAAGGCGTATCTTGAAAAGCCGGTCGTGTCAGCAAATGTTCCTGTGGCACCTCCAGGTTTTGATTTCAAGGGGGCAAAGGCGCTTTGGACAGCAAAATGCAACATCTGTCATTCGCAGGAGTCTACAATGGATGCATTCAAAACCAAATACAAAAAGACCGGCAAAATTGACATTATTGTAAAGCGTATGGAGGGATCCGCAGGTGGTGTGATTACTCCTGAAGATGGTATAATAATCATGCAGTTCCTGAACGAGGGGCTTGATAAGTACTGACAAGGTTACTGCGGAACAAAGTGTAAAGAAAGCCTCAGAGTGCCCCTCTGGGGCTTTTCTTTACCCCTATTCAGCTTGTTGCACAGTAGCTGACCGTGACAGTTTCGGTAATTCCCCCCCTTGCTTTCCACTCGGTTATCACCGTCAGCGTTCGTGGCTGGAGGAGAGCGACAAGGTCATCCAGAATTTTGTTGGTGATATTTTCGTAAAAGATGCCCGCATGACGAAATTCAAAGAAATAATATTTGAGAGACTTCAGCTCAACACAACTTTTGTCTGGCACATAGCGAATGGTAATGGTGCCAAAGTCTGGAAGTCCGGTTATCGGGCAGACTGAGGTGAATTCGGGGTTAACAATTTCAATGGTGTAGTCTCTGTTTGGATAGGTATTGTCGAAACATTCAAGAATCTCTTTTTTCATGGTCTGGCAGCGTTTTTGTTTTCTCGAAACAGGGCTCTTTTGGATGCAAAATAGAAATCGATGGCTATTTTTGGTAACTTCAGTATGTTTTAATTCCTCTATGTAACCATAGCTCATGATGCAGGTATCCAGGGAAAAGGAGAACCCGGATCTCCAGTTGCTTTATAAGGCGTTGTCGGAAGAGTATGATTTGACTGAAACAAGCTATACGTTTGGAGGGGAATCGTTCAGCTTTTTGAGTGTGCTCGACAGTTACGCACTGCTTGATCGAATATCGCCCGAGGATTTTATCAAGGATGAGCAGATGCCCTACTGGGCGGAAATATGGCCGTCGGCAATAACTCTCTCCTCCTTTATAGCCGGGGAGATCTCTGTTAAGGGGTTACGCGTGGTTGAGATAGGTGCTGGTGTTGGTATGGCATCCGTTGTTGCTGCACGTAACGGGGCCAGCATGCTGGCGACAGATTATTCCCTCGAAGCGCTCCGTTTTGCCCGTTATAATGGCTTGAAAAACAGGGTGGCGCTTGATTATGAGCGGCTCGACTGGCGAATGGTGCTGTGTCGTGAACAGTTTGACCTGCTCTTTGCGGCTGATGTGCTCTATGAAAGGGTGAACCTCCTTCCTGTAGTGATGGCTATCGATAAATTGCTTCAACCAGGTGGTGTTGCCTATATCGCCGATCCCAGAAGGAGGATGGCAGAACAATTTCTTGAGCTGGCAGAGGAAAACAATTTCTCAATAACTTCGTTTCCAAAAATCTATTCCGGTGGCATAAAGCCTGTGTCGGTGAATATCTATAAATTGACACGAAAATGAAGCCTGGGGATGAGCCGCTTGCTGTTCGCTGGCGTTATGATGCAGGTCGAGGTGCCCTTGTGTGGCAACTGATGTTTACCGAAACCGGCGACCTTATCGGGCAGAAGCGTTTTTCCAGCGACAGGCGGGCGCTTTTTTTTGCCATTCAACCCCTTACGGGGCGAGTATTTTGTGATGATTATCTTTTGATGGACGATGGGCAGGGTACTCCTGCAGGTGAAGGGTGGTTCACAGGAATTGAAACCATACGCGGGGGGCTCGTCTATTGTTATGTCTCTCTGCCGCATAGCCCCGAGCACAAGGGTATCTGGTGCATTGATTTCACGACCGGGCAAGTGGTGTGGTCACGCAGTGATATTGAGTTTATCGCCAATCTTGAGGAGGAGTTTCTTGTCTGTCAAACCTCTCTTTTTGGTGGATTTCCTGAACGGCAGTTTTTGTTTGTTGATGCTCTTACCGGTTTGGAGATCAGCAAGCCACCCCTTGATGCTGCACAAGTCAATGCCATCAGGGCGGCTGTTGTTCCCGAAGAGCTTCGACAGAGGATTATTCTTCCAGGGTTTGTCAGGGATGGCATTGCTGATGAACTCCCTGGGTTGGAGGGGTTTACTGTGTCGGAGACAAGCCGTTATGAATCGATTGTTTATGGAGCGCTGACGGTTGTTGCGTTGCATGAACAGCGCATATTGTCCGCACTCTGGCGCTCATCAATCAAAGTCTGGCGAAAGAGTAGTCTTGTCTATGAAGAGTGTATGGAAGCTGGGGTTGACAAGCCATGTCTGAACAATTTTCTGATCCAGAGAGATAATCTTTACTATCTCAGAGAGAGAGAGGAGCTACTCTGTGTAGCACTATCATGAAGTGTTCTTCAAACACACTCTTGCCTGCAATCTTTCAGCGGGGCACTCTTCCGGTGGGTGAGTTTCTTGGCAAGCTGACGAGCAGCAGGAATTTATCGCCGAACACAGTAGTTGCCTACAGAACTGATCTCGTACAGTTTTTTTCATTTCTCGTGAAGCATTTCGGGCTTCAAGATTTGGCCTGTTTTGATCCGGAGCAGGTAACGCAGGTTGATATAAGGCTTTTTATGGGAGCCCTGATGCAACGGGGAGTGCAGCCGCGGTCGGTTGCCAGAAAACTTGCCGCCATAAAAAGTTTTTACCGGTATATGCAGGAGTGTGGATATATCAGGAGTTCCCCCTTCACCTCTCTTGTTACCCCAAAATTTCCGCAGCGGGTTCCTGCCTTTTTGAGTGAGGAGCAGACGGACAAGCTTTTTAACGAAGTGCTACCATCCAGCCTCTATGATGTTCATACGATGGAAGAGGGTGCTCTTGAGACCTCTTTTGTTCGTGAACGCGACAGAACTATTCTGGAATTGCTCTATGGCAGCGGACTTCGGCTTTCCGAACTGACAGGATTGACAATGGAAGAGCTCAATCTTGCGGATGGATATGTGAAGCTGACTGGAAAAGGGAGGAAGCAGAGAATTGTCCCGGTTGGGCAACCAACCATTGATGCGCTTAAAAAATATTTTGAAGTCCGAAGAAACTTCTTTAGAATAAGAGATGAGAGGGAGGCGGGGTTGCCGCTTTATGTTTTTGTAACCAAAAGGGGCAAAAAGCTTTATCCCATGCTTATCCAAAGATTGACCAGAAAATACCTCAAATCAGTTACCGAGCAGAAAAAGAAAAATCCTCATTTGTTGCGCCACTCCTTTGCCACTCATCTGTTGAATAGTGGGGCTGATCTCAAGAGTGTCAGTGAGATGCTTGGTCACAGCAATCTTTCAACCACTGAAATATATACTCATGTTACCTTTGAGCGCTTGAAGGAGGTTTACCTCAAAGCGCATCCCAACGCATAAATCTACTGTGGACTCTGACTGTTCCATTTGTCGGGGTCTTGTTCATTCATTACGTTTAACTTATTTCAAAGGAGACTATTATGACAAAAGTTGTTGCCAATGATACGGCCAGTGTAACCGTTACTCTGCGCCATTCCAGCAATCACAGCACCATAGAGGAGTATGCCCGCAATGCAGTGCGGACGTTGACGAGAGTGTATCCGGGCATTATCAGTTGTCATGTCATTCTGGATCATCAGAAAAATGATTTTGAAAAGAACAAGCTTGCAGAAATTACGGTGCATGTGCCACAGAATGTTTTTGTGGCAAAGGAGGCTGGTGTAGCTTATGAGCAGACTATCGATACCTGCGTTGAGGCATTGAGCCGCCAGCTTTTAAAGCATAAGGAAAAAGTGCAATAGAGGTATGATCGTGGACGACTGCGAGTTGCATCAGAGGCGACTCGCAGTTTTTTGTATTTATTAATGTCTCGATTGCTGAAGCCATGAATCTTGCTCAAAAAGGATTAAAAAAGCGTTCTATAACGGTTACCGAGTTTTTTAACACGATCGGCAAGAAGTACGATATTAAGCTGAAGTCTCTCAATGCCGTTGATGAGAGCAACCGGCTGATTTATGAGCGTGATCTTCATCGTCCGGGGCTTGCTCTGGCCGGGTTTACTAATTTGTTTACCTATAAACGGGTACAGATTTTTGGAAACACGGAGACAAGGTTTTTGAATCACCTTGATGACAATGCCCGCATTAAGGCGTTTCAGAATATTGTGCGCTTCAAAGTGCCCTGTATCATTTTAACCAGCAATAACAAGCTCTCTCCGGTTTTGCTTGCTATGGCCACAGAGGCTTCAATTCCTGTATATGGTACAAGATGTTCCTCTACTAGAGCCATCTATAATGTTACTGATTTCCTTGATGACTACTTTTCACTTCACCAGCAGTACCATGGCTCAATGGTTGATGTGTATGGCGTTGGTATTTTGCTGACAGGCAAGAGTGGACTTGGAAAATCTGAGATTGCGCTCGACCTGATAGAGCGGGGGCATGGTCTTGTTGCTGATGATGCGGTGGTTATTAACCGTAAAGGCGAATCTACGACGCTTACGGCCAAGAGAAATCATGTCATTGACCATTTTATGGAGATTCGAGGTCTGGGGGTGGTTGATATGAAGGCAACGTTTGGTATTCGTGCTATCCGTGAGGCCAAAGAGGTACAGGTGGTCGTTGAGCTGCTGGAATGGAACAAGGAGATTGCTTACGAAAGGCTTGGACTTGATACCAAATATACCAAAATTCTTGGCGTTGAAGTGCCGCAGGTGGAACTGCCAATTTTTCCTGGTAAAAACATCACGGCAATTATTGAGGTTGTTGCGCTTAATTTCCTGTTGAAACGCGATTCCAATTATGTCGCAGCCGAAGCGCTGAACAAAAGAATCAACAATGTGATTAATAGTGAGAACCATGATTAAACAAGCCCCGGTGAGATTTTCTGCCTCTTTGCGCTTTGTGGTCTCTCTGTCACTCTTTTTTGTTGTTTTTGCACTCTCGTCCTGTGGTGGTCGGCAGGCGGGCAGCGGGAAGGCTCGTACTGCAATGGATTCCACGCTGGTGATTGCCATGCTTGGTGATGCCGATTACCTGAATCCCGTCCTTGGAAGTACCGTTACCTCAAGCAATATTATGGGTCTCATCTACCCCTCTCTGCTGCAAAGTGAGTTTGATACATCGACCGGGCTGTTGAATTACGTTGCCCTCAACAAAAAACTGCGACAAACAACTGCCGGAGAGGCAAAAAAAATCCCTGAAGGGGCCGTTGCCAGGAGCTGGAATTTTTCTGCGGATCATAAAACCCTCACCTACACGCTCCGAAGCGATGTGTTCTGGAATGACGGAAAGCCTGTGGTATCGGGGGATTTCAAGTTTACCTATATGTTGTATGGTAATCCGGTTATTGCCAGTGCCCGTCAGCAGTATCTTGCCGAGCTTGTCGGTGCCGAGAAGGGGCAAGTTGATTTCGACAAAGCCATTGAAACCCCCAATGATACAACACTGGTATTCCGATTTTACAAACCGGTTCCTGAGCATCTGGCTCTTTTTCATACCTCACTGACTCCCCTTCCCGCTCATCACTGGAAAAATGTCAAGCCTGGTGATCTTCGTAACTCTCCTCTCAATATAGAGCCGCTTGGCGCTGGTCCTTATCATTTGAAAAGCTGGACGCAACAACAGGAGCTCGTTCTTGCTTCCAGCCCGAAGTCTCTCCTTCCCAAGCCTGGCAATATTCCGCTTGTCAGCTTCAGGGTTGTGCCTGATTACACGGTACGCTTGACGCAGCTTCAGACTGGCGCGGTTGATGTGGTTGAAAATATCAAGCCGGAGGATTTTACAGCTCTCTTGAAGGCGAACAGGCAACTGGAGATTAAAACGGTGGGGCTGAGGGTCTACGATTATGTTGGCTGGTCTAATATCGACCAGAAAGAGTATCACAAAAGCGGCAAAGTGATTCCACACCCTCTTTTCGGCTCTGCAAAGATACGGCTTGCCTTGACGCATGCCATCGATCGTGAGTCAATTATCGATGGCTATCTCAAGCAGTACGGTGTAGTATGCAATACCGATGTATCCCCTTCACTCAAATGGGCCTATAATGCCCGGATTACTCCTCATGCTTTCGATCCAGCCAGGGCAACAGCGCTGCTCAAAGCTGAAGGTTGGCTTCCCGGCTCGGATGGAATTCTGCAGAAACAGGGCAAGAGGTTCAGTTTTGTGCTCTATACCAATTCAGGTAATGCCAGAAGAAACTATGCAAGTGTTATTATTCAGCAAAATCTTCGTTCTATTGGTATCGACTGCAAGCTTGATGTTCAGGAATCCAACGTCTTTTTTGAAAACCTCCACCAGCGAAAGCTTGACGCATGGATGGCTGGTTGGGCGATTGGGCTGGAGATCGACCCTCTCGATGTCTGGGGTTCAGACCTGAACAAGAGCCGCTTTAATTTTACCGGCTACCAAAATCCCCGAGTTGATCAACTGTGTGATTTGGCGAAGCAGAAAATGGATCCCCTTGGGGCAAAGCCTTACTGGCTTGAGTATCAGGAAATTCTTCATCGTGATCAGCCGGTCACCTTTCTCTACTGGATGCAGGAGACGCAAGGGTTCAGCAAGAGAATTGAGGGAGAGGAGCTTAATATTGCCGGCTCCTTTTACAATATTGATGACTGGAGGCTGCGCCCTTCAGCCAACATCGCACAGTAGAATGTTATGCTGAGATATATTCTTAAACGGTTACTGATTGCCATACCGCTGATATTCGGGGTATTGACTCTCACCTTTTTCATTATTCGGCTTGCTCCAGGTGATCCTGCAGCCTTTTTTATCCAGCCAGGGATAAGCCCGAATGTGGCCGAGCAGATCAGGGCTCAATATGGTTTGAATGACCCGTTACCGGTACAGTATGTCAAATGGCTTGCCAATGTGTTGCAGGGTGATTTCGGGCGAAGTTTCAGTCGTGCCCAGCAGCCGGTTGTTGAGGTGATTGCCAGCGCATTGCCAATAACTATCACCATCGCGCTGCTGACGCTTGTAGCCAATTTCACCTTTGGCATTCTCATAGGTATTATTTCAGCCGTTCGCCAGAACAGTTTTCTTGATCGTTTTTTGACCGTGACGGCTCTCTTTTTTTATTCCATGCCGGAGTTCTGGTTTGCATTGATGATGATTATTCTTTTCGCGCTGAAGTTTCCGCTGTTTCCCGCTTCAGGCTTGAATGAGATTGGCGCGGAGGGTTTTGGCCCTGTTGGCTTTCTGCTCGATCGTGTATGGCATCTTGTCTTGCCGGTGACGGTGCTCAGTATTAATGGAGCTGCCGGTATCGCGAGGTATGTCAGGGGGAGCATGCTTGAGGTTATCCGCCAAGACTACATACGAACAGCTAGAGCCAAAGGGTTGCCCGAAAAGCTTGTCATTTTCAGACATGCACTTCGTAATGCCCTTTTGCCGGTTATTACCATTATGGGTAGTTCGCTCCCCTTTATTTTTAGTGGAGCCCTCTTTATTGAGGTTATCTTTGCCTTTCCCGGTATGGGACGAGTAACGGTTGAGGCTATTTTTTCGAGGGATTATCCGCTGATTATTGCCAATACCTTTATTTCGGGCACACTCATTGTGCTTGGTAATCTTTTTGCCGATGTGCTCTATGCTGTTGCCGATCCGAGAATAAAGATCTGAGTGCTCATGTAACCTGTAACATTTTGTCTGTTTGAGAATAGAATTGCTGAATACTCCCCCCGATGTGGTCGAATCAAGGATTGAGGAGCAGATACGGCCGATTCGCATGGAGGATTTTGCTGGTCAGCAACGATTGACCGACAATCTGAAGGTCTTTATTTCTGCGGCCAAAATGCGGGGGGATGCTCTGGATCACGTGTTGTTGTCGGGGCCTCCAGGCCTTGGGAAGACGACGCTTGCCTATATCATTGCCTCTGAAATGGGGTGTAGTATCAAGGCAACCTCAGGTCCATTGCTCGACAAAGCGGGTAATCTTGCTGGTCTCCTGACAGGTTTGCAGAAGGGCGATGTGCTCTTTATTGACGAAATTCACCGTATGCCACCCACCGTTGAGGAGTACCTCTACTCGGCAATGGAGGATTTTCGTATCGATATCATGCTTGACAGTGGCCCCTCGGCAAGGGCGGTACAGTTGCGTATTGAGCCCTTTACGCTGGTGGGCGCAACAACTCGATCAGGACTCTTGACCTCTCCACTCAGGGCAAGGTTCGGGATCAACAGCCGCTTCGACTACTATGAACCGGAGCTTCTGGAGCGGATCATTGTCAGGGCTTCTGCTATTCTCGGTATTGGCCTTGATCGTGATGCTGCCTCTGAAATTGCAGGACGATCACGGGGAACTCCCCGTATTGCCAACCGACTGCTTCGACGAGCCAGGGATTTTGCGCAGGTTGATGGAGTTGCAACCATCACCAGGGCCATTGCCATGAAAACCCTTGATTGTCTTGAGATTGATGAGGAGGGGCTGGATGATATGGATAAAAAAATCATGGATACCATTGTAAACAAATTCAATGGCGGACCTGTCGGTATAGCCTCGCTTGCTGTTTCTGTAGGAGAAGAGCGGGATACCATTGAAGAGGTGTATGAGCCCTATCTCATCCAGGGAGGTTATCTGAGCAGAACGACAAGAGGGCGAGTCGCTACCCGTCAGGCGTTTATCCGTTTTTCAACTGGTTCCGAAACTTATGAATCTTCATTGTTTGATGCAAAGCCGGATTAGCAGGTGGCTGTTTTTCTGCGCAGTTATCTTTTCGGTATGCCTGCCTCGCCCGTTGTTCTCCAATGGCAGAGCACTTCCCGACTCTCTTGCGGATGTCAGCAGACGGGAGCTTGTTGCAGCTTCACTGCAAAGCGCGAAAGGTGAGTATCAGGGAGCTATTGACGGTTATCGTAAGCTTCTGATGACGCAACCCAATAATGCAGCGCTCCATTATGCGTTATCAAACGCATATATGGGTCTTGGTATTATCGATTCAGCCCGGGTGCACAGCGAAAAAAGTGTTCAGCTCAATCCCGACAACAAATATTATGGAAAATTGCTTGCCGGTATATCCCATCAGATGAACAACTACAAGCTGGCGGCCGATCGGTATCGTCAACTTGCCACTCTGGAGCAGGGTGAAGGGAAAGCGAGGCTGCTCTATTCCCTGGGTCAGCTTTATCTGAAAACTTCCCAGTATAACCTTGCCATCCAGACCTTCAGGGAGCTTCTTCGCGAGAATCCAGGAGCATTGTCGGCATGGCTTGCGCTCTTTGAGAGTTCAGTACAATCAGAAAACAATCCTGTATTTCGTGAAGATCTTGATCTCTTTTACTCGACGGCTCAAGCAACTCTTGACCAGAAAATAAAGTTGGTTCGATTGTTTGTGGTTCGTTCATCGAAAGAGCGCACCTATATTGAGCCCGCAAATCTCATGATGACCGCCATTGAAAAGCATCATCCTGCCAATCAACGTTTCAAGTTGATCCTTCAGGCTCTGAAAGGTGAGCTTCTTTTTCAGGCGGGCAATACCACAGAGGCTGTGCGTCTGCTCGAGAAAGCGGTGGGTTCAAAAAACCCGAAAATGGAAAAATGGCTCTATCTGCAGGCCAACAGTACCCTTGCCCTTTGTTATGACAAGTTGGGGCATTACGATAAATGTATTCGTCTCTATGGGAGCATTCTTCGTGTTGAGCCAAACAATGTTCTGATGATGAACAATCTTGCCTACATTCTTGCCGGTCAGGGTAAATCGCTTCCTCGTGCCAAAAGGCTGGCAATGAAGGCCGTGGCTCGGGAACCAGCCAATGCAAGTTATCTCGATACGCTCGGTTGGGTACTGTTCAAAATGGGCAGGTATGAAGAGTCAAGGGAGCTTCTTGAAAAAGCGGGCAGGCTGAATTCAGGAGAGGCTGAAATCCTTGAACATCTCAGTGCAGTCTACGAAAAGCTCGGCAACAGCCCGAAAGCCGTGGAGATGCAGGAGCGGGCGAAAATGCTCAAGAGCAGATAAAGAAAGTTCAAGGTTCAAAGTTCAAAGAATAAAACCTTGAACCTTGAACCTTGAACTACAACGTGCCGTTACTCAAAGCTGCGTGCTGCGAGGTATTCGTAATGTTTCCAGCGCGCATCCACCTCTTTCTGGATTGACGCGTAGTAACTCTCCGCAAGAGCTTTATGGCTCTTTTTGAGCATTCTGAAGCGGTTTTCCATATCAAGGAACTGTGCAACCGGTATTTTTGGCTTTTTCGAGTCAAGAATCAGCGGGTTTTTGCCTTCAAGCAGTCGTTCAGGGTTGTAACGGTAAAGAATCCAGTGTCCTGAATCAACAGCCGCTTTCTGATTATCCAGAGCCGTTGCCATGTTGATGCCTTGAGCGATACAGTGTGAATAGGCAATAATGATTGATGGGCCGTTATATGCTTCCGCCTCAAGGAACGCTTTCAGAGTCTGTTCGTCTCTGGCACCAAAGGCGACGGAGGCGACATAAGCGTTGCCATAGCTCATTGAGATCATTCCAAGATCTTTCTTGGTTATCGCTCGCCCGGCAGCCGCAAACTTTGCCACAGCGGCTTTTGGCGTTGCCTTTGATGCCTGGCCACCGGTATTGGAATAGACCTCGGTGTCGAGGACAAGCAGGTTGACATTCTTGTCGCCAGCCGTGACGTGATCAACGCCACCGTATCCGATATCATAAGCCCATCCATCACCACCAACACCCCATACACTTTTCTTGACCAGCATATCCGCCAGCGAAAGCAGATTCCGTGCATCGGAAGAGGTCATAAGCGAAAGCTTCTCTTTCAGTATGGCAACTCGCTTTCTCTGCTCAAAAATTCCAACCTCATTGGTTTCGGTTGCTTCAAGAACCTCCTGGACGAGTTTCTCGCCGATCTCTGATGATACTCTTTTCAATAGCTCACCAGCATATTCCCGCTGCTTGTCAATCGAGAGTCGGAAACCCAGGGCAAATTCCGCTGCATCTTCAAAGAGGGAGTTCGACCATGCGGGGCCATGGCCGCTGGCATTGGTTGAGTAGGGGGTAGTCGGCAGATTTCCCCCGTAAATTGAGGAGCAGCCTGTTGCGTTACCAATAACAAGGCGATCTCCGAATAATTGTGTCAACAGTTTGACATAAGGGGTTTCACCACATCCCGTGCACGCGCCGGAAAACTCGAAGAGAGGCTCCTGAAGTTGTTGCTCCTTGATCAGCTTTGTATTGATTTTTTTACGGTCATATTCCGGGATGTTCAAAAAGAACTCCCAGTTCGCAGCTTCAGCTTTAACAAGAGCTGGTTGCGGACTCATATTAAGGGCTTTTCTGCCCGGATTGTTTTTGTCTTTTCCTGGGCAGATACGAGCACATATTTCGCATCCGGTACAATCTTCAGGGGCAACCTGGATGGTGTAGCGCATACCTTCCCAGTTCGTACCCTTGGCTTCAGTATTCAGGAATGTTGCGGGTGCGTTCTCCAGATTTTTTGGATCATAAAGCTTTGCGCGGATTGCTGCATGAGGGCAGACAAAGACACATTTGGCGCATTGAATACATGCTGATGGCTCCCAAACTGGAATTTCATCCGCCAGGTTACGCTTTTCAAATTTTGCCGTTCCCGTTGGGTAAGTGCCATCCGCAGGAAGGTCGCTGACAGGGATATTGTCTCCATCGCCGGCAATAATTCTTGCGAGGACGTTGCAGACAAAATCAGGCGCGTCACCGACGATCGTTGGGCGAAGCTCTTTATTGCTGCTGGCAACAGAACCGATGGTGACCTGATGCAGGTTCGAAAGGGTATCCTCAACAGCTTGAATGTTCTGATTGACCACTTCGTCACCTTTTTTGCCGTAGGTCTCTCTAATGGAAGCCTTGATTTTTTCTACCGCCTCTTCACGGGGAAGTACACCGGAAATTGCAAAAAAACAGGCCTGCATGATGGTGTTGATGCGCTGACCCATGCCACTGGTGTGCGCAACCTTGTAGGCATCAATAGTATAGAGCTTTGCCTCTTTGCTGATCAGATGCCCCTGAACAATTTTCGGGAGTTTTTCCCAGAGTTCCTCCGTTGCATAGTGAGAATTCAACAGCAGGGTTCCGCCTTTCCTGAGATTTTTCACCAGGTCAAGCAGTTCAAGGAAAATCCAGTGATGGCAACCAATAAATTGTGCTTCAGTTATCAGATAAGCTGATCGAATCTGACTGGGGCCAAACCGCAAGTGCGAGGTGGTAATCGAACCTGATTTTTTGGAGTCGTACACAAAATAACCCTGCGCAAAATTCTCTGTATTTTCGCCAATAATCTTGATGCTGTTTTTGTTGGCACCTACCGTTCCGTCCGATCCAAGCCCGTAAAAGAGAGCCCTGAACATCTCATCGGGTTCAATGGAGAAGGTGGGATCGTAGTCGAGACTGGTGTTGGTAACATCGTCGTTGATGCCAACCGTAAAATGATTTTTTGGTTGTATAGATGCCATGTTGTCAAACACGGCTTTTATCATTGAGGGGGTGAACTCTTTGGAGGAGAGGCCATATCGGCCGCCAGTAATTTTCGGAATAGTTTTCAGCAAGCCGTTCTGCACCCCTTCAAGCAAGGCATTGACGGTGTCAAGATAGAGCGGCTCTCCAGCGCTCCCAGGCTCTTTGACGCGGTCAAGAACAGCAACCGAAGTAACTGAGGCGGGAAAAGCCTTCACAAAGCGGTCAACATCAAAGGGGCGGAAAAGGCGGGCATGGATAACGCCAACCTTCTCACCCTTTTTGTTGAGATATTCCATGGTTTCACGGGCTGTGTCGACACCCGAACCCATCAGAACAATCACTCGATCAGCATCAGGCGCACCATAGTACTCATACAATTTATAATGACGGCCAGTAAGTTCGGCAAATTGTGCCATCGCTTTTTCAGTGATCTCCGGGCAAGCATTGTAGAAGCTGTTGACAGTCTCCCTGGCCTGGAAGTAGACATCAGGATTCTGCGATGTTCCGCGAATAACCGGTGCCTCCGGACTCAGGCGGCGGCTTCTGTGGGCAATGACGAGATCATCAGTGATCATCGCTTTTATGGTTTGGTCAGGAATCACCTCAATCTTCGATATCTCGTGGGATGTTCTGAAACCATCAAAAAAATGGAGGAAAGGAACTCTCGACTCAAGTGTTGCTGCTGCTGTAATAAGAGCCATATCCATCACCTCCTGAACGGAGCTCGAAGCCAGAAGCGCAAAGCCGGTTCCCCTGACCGACATGACATCGCTATGGTCCCCAAAAATTGAGAGTCCCTGAGCAGCAAGCGATCGGGCCGATACGTGAATAACGCAGGGGGTGAGTTCGCCCGCAATTTTATACATATTCGGAATCATGAGCAGCAAGCCCTGTGATGCCGTAAAGGTTGTGGTCAGAGCGCCAGTCTGCAAAGCGCCGTGAACGGCAGCCGCAGCGCCAGCTTCACTTTGCAGTTCATCAACTTTTGGAACGGTTCCCCAGATGTTTTTTTTCCCCTCTGCTGACCATATCTCTGAATATTCACCCATTGGGGATGCCGGGGTAATTGGGTAGACACAAATTACTTCGCTGGTGCGGTAAGAGATATGAGCCAAAGCTTCATTTCCCTCCATTGTTTTAAACGTCGGGGTCATACGGGCAGTCACCTGATTTGTATTGATGAAAGGCATGCGCATTCAATAAGCGTGCAGTGTATTGGTATGCTGTCCGGGAAGCAACCTTGACAATGTTGCCTTAGGAAAACAAACCAATGTGGCAAGAAAGATATTAAAAAAAATGATTTTTGATAAATTTAATTAGATTCCGGTTTTTCCCGTTGAGGGGTACTCAGGAGGCATGGGTATGATATCGTGAATTTCCCTGCAAGCCTGCCCTTTGCTTACTTTATCAATACACTCATTTCAGGACAAGGGGTTTATCATGGACGCGGAACACTCCGAAAACATTGTTTATGGCAGAAATGCCGTCCTTGAGCTTCTCAAACAAAAGCCCGAGAGTATCGAGAAGATCTATTTTCAGTTCAACACCTCACATCCAAAACTCAAGGAAATTGTTATCACCTCCCGGCGTCTGAAGCTGGTCAGTGGCAAGGCCCGGCTTGAAAAGCTCTCCGAGATCGCAGGCACCACAAAACACCAGGGAGTCTGTGCGCTCATCAGCGCTGTCACCTACTATTCGCTCGAAGAGGTTCTGGCACAGCCTCGCAATACCTTTCCGCTTTTTGTGGTGCTGCAAGGGCTGGATGATCCCCACAATATCGGTGCCATTATCAGAACTGCCGAAGCTGTAGCCGCCGATGCGGTTGTGCTGGTTGAGGGTAAGGGGGCACCGGTGAATGCGGTCGTCCATAAAGCGGCTGCCGGAGCGCTCTCCCATATCAGGATTTGCAAAGTGAAGAGTCTGGTGCGTGCCCTGGAGTTTCTGCATCAATGCAATGTTCAGGTTATCGCGGCTGATATGGATGCCGAGCTGAACTATACCGATGCTGATATGAAAAAAGCGACCGCTATCGTGCTTGGCATGGAGGGAAGCGGACTGGCACCGGAAGCGGTAAAATTCTGTGACCATGTTGTGCGGATTCCGATGGCAGGCTGTGTTGAATCGCTCAATGTGAGTGTCACCGCCGGGGTGCTGCTTTACGAGGCGATGAGGCAGCGACTTGCATAACTTGCCCTGCCCTCTGATTTGAAGGGATTCCAAAAAATAGTACCTTGGCTGTTCACCAACGTTGCACAGCAGACTCCATCAACACTCTATTTCTTTATTGACCATGACTATTCCTGCCGCTCTTCACTATACCAAAGACCACGAATGGATTACACTGCTTGAAGATGGCAGTACAGCTCTGGTCGGCATCACTGACTTTGCCCAGCATGAACTTGGCGATATTGTTTTTGTAGAGCTGAAACCGGCAGGAACCACACTGAAAGAGCATGAGGTGTTCGGGACGGTTGAGGCGGTCAAGACGGTAGCCGATCTCTTTGCGCCGGTTGCCGGTGAAATTATTGCATTGAATGACCAGCTTGATAACGCCGAAGTGGTCAATCAGGATCCCTATAAAGCCGGATGGCTGATCAAGCTAAAAGTTGCCGACCCTGCTGCTGTCGGGGCGCTGCTTGATGCCGAGGCATACCGTCAGTTGACCGGGGAGTAATCTATGCCATTTATAGTCAATACCGCAACTGAACGAGAGGAGATGCTTTGTGCCATTGGTGCCGACTCCTTTGATGATCTTATAGCCGATATTCCTGAAGAGATTCGCCTGAAGAGGGCTCTTGACCTTCTTCCTGCCTCCGATGAGCCTCAGGTGCGCAAACTCCTTGAAGGGCTCGCTTCGGCTAACAGGAGCACCTCCGACTATGTCAGCTATCTTGGCGGGGGCGCTTACGACCATTATATCCCGGCGGCCATCAAGAGCATTGTCTCCCGCAGTGAGTTTTACACCGCATATACCCCTTATCAGGCAGAGGTTTCGCAGGGAACCCTGCAGGCTATCTACGAATACCAGAGTCTGATATGCCGTCTGTATGAGATGGATGTCACGAACGCCTCAATGTATGACGGCGCGACGGCCCTGGCCGAAGCGGTGTTGATGGCCATGAACGTGACCGGTCGCAGTCAGGTGGTGGTGGCAGGCAAACTGCATCCTTATAACAGCTCCGTTCTAAAGACCTATCTTGAGGCTTCGGGGCATAATGCGGTTCTTCAGAATGCGCTTCAGGATGGTGTCGGTGATATTGCCTCACTCAAAGCGCTGGTGAACGAGAGTGTTGCCGCCGTTGTGGTTCAGCAGCCCAACTTTTATGGCTGCCTTGAGGATGTTGAGGCTCTTGGTGCCATTGCTCATGCAGGGGGAGCGCTTTTTGTGGTCTCCGCTGATCCGCTCTCTCTGGGTCTGCTTGCAGCTCCCGGCAGTTATGGAGCCGATATTGCGGTAGGAGAAGGTCAGCCACTGGGCACGCCGCAGAGTTTTGGTGGTCCCTATCTTGGTCTGTTCAGCGTCAAGCAGCCGCTGGTGCGCAAGATTCCTGGTCGCCTGGTTGGTATGACGAAGGATCGTGATGGTGAGGATGGCTTTATTCTGACGCTTCAGACCCGCGAGCAGCATATTCGTCGCGAAAAAGCAACCTCCAATATTTGCAGCAATCAGGCGCTGAATGCGCTTCAGGCAGCAGTCTATCTTTCGCTGCTTGGCAAAGAGGGACTCCGTCAGGTTGCCACCCAGTCGGCACAGAAGGCGCACTATCTGGCAGAAAAGATTGCCGCAATTCCAGGATGGTCATTGAAGTTTTCGTCGCCCTTTTTCAGGGAGTTTGTGGTTGAAACTCCAATTCCGGCCTCTGTTGTGGTTGAGCGGATGCTCGAACAGAAGATCTTCGCCGGTTACGATCTTGCCGCTCATGGTGAGACCGGGCTGCTGGTTGCGGTGACGGAGAAGCGGAGCAAGGGGGAGCTTGATGGTTTTGCTGAGGGGCTGGCTGGGCTGTTGTAGTTTTTTTTATAGGAGTCAGGGGGGTTATAAATTTTTCAGCTCCCTTTGGGGGGGAGCTGAAAAAAGATGGTGTTATATGGCGTTATGTCAGTCCGAGGGTTTTTAGCTCCTGGTCGATGATCTTTTTGCTTTCGTCTGACAGTGGAACCAGTGGCAGACGGTAGTGCTCTTCAATCATACCCATGCGGGCAAGGGCGTACTTGACCGGCACAGGGTTGCTCTCAATGAAGTTCAGTTTCAGGAGTTTGCGGTAGCGGCGGTTGATTGAGCGTGCCTCATCAAGGTCGTTGCGTTTGACCGCTTCAATCAGTTGCTTGATCTGCTGTGGTATCTGGTTAGCCGCGACAGAGATTGCTCCGTCTCCACCCATTGCCATAAAGGGGAGAATCAGCGAATCTTCACCGGTCAGCACCGAAAAGTGGGCAGGGCGCTCCTCCAGCAGCTCGGAGATCTGGCTGATATTCTCCGAAGCCTCCTTGACTGCCGCAATATTTTCAAAGTCGCGAGCAAGCCTGAGAATAGTTGCAGCCGTTATGTTGCAGCCGGTTCTCCCCGGCACATTGTAGATGATAATCGGCACTGAGACAGCCTCGGCAACATGGCGGTAATGCTGGTACATCCCCTCCTGCGACGGCTTGTTGTAGTAGGGCGCTACCGACAGAAGAGCTGCTGCTCCTGCCCGCTCAGCATTTTTTGCCAGTTCGACAGCGTGCCTTGTATCATTGGTGCCAGCCCCTGCCGCCACCATAATCTTTCCCGCCGCCTCATCCTTAACGGTGCGGATAATTTCAGCCTGCTCATCCCCCGACAGTGTCGGCGACTCACCCGTTGTTCCGCAGGTGATGATGATATCGGTTCCCGCCTCAAGATGAAACTGTACCAGCCTGCGCAAGGCATCGAAATCTATGGATCCATCCTGTCTGAAAGGGGTCACCAGTGCAACGGCAGATCCTGAAATGTATCGTGTGGACATACTTTTTTATCCCGGTATTATTGAAAATCGTTTTGTTCTTCCAGAGAACAGGCGCAGATTCCGTTATTACTCTCCGCAGAAGAGAGAATATACAGAGAAAGGTAATTTGTAAAACTGATTTTCTCGCAAAATAAGAAAACTCCTGACGGAGACTGGTTCACTCAGGTACCTCCGGGATCGGGGCAAAGAAAAAGTCCGGCAAAAAGCTTTTTATGGTCAACGGTCAACAGGCAGCCGCATCGGCTCCATGCCCGCCTCCGCCCTTTAGGCAACTGTTGCCACCACGAATAAGAACAGCAGTGTCAAAAGGAGACGCAGCAGAAGGAGATTCAGTGAAAAGAGAGATCATAGCGTCTCTCATGGCGCTGATCTCTTATCACCATCCGCCCATGATGCAGTTCTGCCATGCCACAGGTGAAACGGGGATGTTCCAGTCGGTTCACAAAGGCCGGGAACACAACAAAGTGTATCCCGTGATAGAGCGCATAGCCTCCATAATGATAATGACCACTCAGACAGGCCTGAACATTGGAAAAAGAGGCAATCAGCTCTGCAATCTCTGCATGGTTCCAGAGCAGGCCATGTTTCTGGTCAGTAGTCTCGGGAAGCAGAGGGAAGTGGCAGACCACAATAACACTCTCTCCCGCTAACTCCGCCTCCTCAAGCTCCTTCCTAAGCCAGACTCTTTGCTGAACTCCAACAGCTCCACAATAGTCATGCAGCTCAGGATGCGCACGAAAAAGAGCAAGAGTCTGGCAATCTTCAGGCGTTTCAGCCATACGGAGCACAGAAACGTCCATACCGTCAAGCACAATAAACCGAAACCCTTTCATGGTAAAGGCATAAAAAGGTGAATGCAGGCCATAGGCCCTCATAAGCTCCTGCCGGGGCAGGGCAAGGCAGTGGTTGCCGATCACATGACGGATAGAGCCGGGAAATGTGTTGAGAATGGAGCTGACTTGCCGAAGCTCCTCCTTTTTGTGCTTGTCGCTCCCATTAATCTGGTCGCCAAGCTGGAGTAAAAAATCCACATCGTGATGCTGCCAGTACTCCAGACAGTCGCGAAGGTCTGCGGCAGTTTGTGCTGCTGCCGCAGGTTCGTTCTCCGTTGAAAAGTGGATGTCGGTGATGATGCCGAACCGGAGCAGCGGATTATTCGCGGAGGTCACCATCAGTCACCAAATTCAGAGAGATATTTTTCCATGAACTCATCAAGGTCGCCATCAAGCACCGTTTCGACATCGAACCGCTCGTAGTTGGTGCGATGATCCTTGATTCGCCGATCGTCGAGCACATAGCTTCTGATCTGGCTTCCCCACTCGATTTTTTTCTTTTTGCCCTCAATTACGCGCTTTTTGGCATCCTCTTCGTCACGCTGCCGCTGATAGAGCTGGGCCATCAGCATTTTCATCGCCCGCTCCCTGTTCTGGAACTGCGATCGCTCCTCCTGGCAACCAACCACGATACCGGTTGGAAGATGCTTGATGCGCACGGCAGTCTCAACCTTGTTGACATTCTGTCCACCCTTGCCACCACTACGGAAGGTCGAAAGCTCAAGATCCTCCTTGCGGACATCAATTTCAACATCAGGGGGAGCCTCGGGATAGGTGAAGACGCTGGCAAAGGAGGTGTGTCGCCTTGCATTGGAGTCGAACGGAGAGACACGCACCAGCCGATGAACACCATTTTCAGCTTTCAGATAACCATACGCGTAAGGCCCCTCAATTTCAAGCGTTGCCGTTTTGATGCCAGCGCCATCGCCCTCCTGGTAATCGTCAGTATAGATTTTAAACCCTTTACGCTCAGCCCAACGCATATACATCCGGTAGAGCATCTCCGCCCAGTCCTGTGCCTCAGTGCCGCCTGCTCCAGCGTGGATGGTGATCATGGCGTTTCCGGCATCATCTTTCCCGGAAAGCATATTTCTAAACTCAATCGCCGCGATATCATCCTCAATCAATGCTATTGACGCAAGAAGCTCATCGCCAAAAGATTCATCCTCCAGCTCTATGGCAATGTCGAACTCATCCTGACAAAAACGCGCCTTTGCCGCTATCTTTTCGTACCCTTCAGACCAGGACTTATGTTCGTTCAACTCCTTCAGCACCTTGTTTGCAGCTTTCTGATCGCTCCAGAAAACCGGATCGCTGGTTATTTTCTCAAGATCCTCAATTTTTTCCTTGCGTTGATCGACGTCAAAGATACCCCCGTAACTGTTCGAGGCGACGATGAATCTCCTGCAGTCTTTCTTTTTGTGGTTCAAACATGATTCTCTTCTCTCTTTGAATATTTTTTGGTAAAACTTATTTCGCTAAAAGAACAATTTTTTTCAGGAGAAATCAAAATGAGTATCAAGGATTGACCACTATCATGCAAATTAGAAGAATATCGAGGCAAAAAAGTAAAGGAGTTTTCATATTTTCCCTTCTGTATAAAACAGGGTGCCGTGCCTGGGCTGTTTGGCCGGAGTGACCGATTTATGGCCGGAATACCACCCGGCATTAACCAGAGATTTTGACAAAGTGACCATGAACAATACATTCCGACGGACGGTTCCCCTGTTTTGCGCTGAACTCTTTGATGGCCGCCAGCGGGTTGTCATTGAAGCGGTCTCGCCGGAGCTTGACGGGGGCAAGTACCCGGCAAAAGGGGTGGAGGGTGATCATATTGTAGTTGAAGCCGATATTTTTGTTGATGGTGCCGATGCGATTGCTGCAGAACTCTGTTTCAGACCTCGTGGAAAGGAGGAGTGGGATCGCTCCCCAATGGAGTTGCAGGGCAATGACCGTTGGCGGGGATCATTTATTGTTGGTCCGCCCGGCCAGTATGAATATACCATTGAGGCCAGAGTCGATCATTTCCAGACGTGGAAAAAGGGTTTGATCAAAAAAATCGATGCCGGTCAGGATGTTTCACTCGACCTCCGGGTTGGTGCCCTGCTTGTCGACAAGGCCGCCAGGAGAGCTGGAAAATCTGATGAGGCAAAGCTCAAGAGTTTTGCCTCCACACTCAGGTCTGAAGATGGGCAAAAGGCCGCAGCGCTCGACACCCTTCTCGGCACCCTCATGGGTAACAATCCCGATATACAGTTTACGACCATGTATGACAGAGTGCTTCCTCTGACGGTTGAACAGAAAAAGGCCGGATGCAGTGCATGGTATGAAATTTTTCCCCGCTCATGGGCTGAAGAGCCAGGCAAACATGGCACCTTCAATGATTGCCGCCGTCTGCTACCGATGATTGCCGGGATGGGGTTTGATGTCATCTATCTGCCGCCAATTCATCCAATTGGCTACACCAAACGAAAAGGCAAAAATAATGCTCTTGTCGTCGCTCCAGGTGAGCCAGGAAGCTGCTGGGCAATTGGCAATAGTGACGGGGGGCACAAGGCTGTTCATCCTGAACTCGGTACCATTGATGATTTTACTGATTTTGTTACTGCGGCTGAAGAGAGAGGTCTTGCAGTGGCGCTTGATATTGCCTTTCAGTGTTCACCCGATCACCCTTGGGTCGAGGAGTACCCGCAGTGGTTTACCTGGCGACCGGATGGCACCGTTCAGTTTGCTGAAAACCCGCCCAAGCGATACGAGGATATCCTCCCCATCAACTTTGAGTCTGATGATTGGCAGAATCTTTGGATTGAGCTGAAAAGCATCTTTCTTTTCTGGATCAGCAAGGGGGTCAAGATTTTCCGGGTCGATAATCCTCATACCAAGGCCTTCCCTTTCTGGGAGTGGGCAATTGCGTCAATAAGAGAAGAGCACCCCGATACCGTTTTTCTGGCCGAAGCCTTTACCCGTCCAAAACTGATGGCCCGACTTGCTAAAATTGGCTACAGCCAGTCATACAGCTACTTTACCTGGCGCAATACCAGGCAGGAGCTTCAAGAGTATGTCACCGAGCTGACCACGTCACCTCTCAAACATTTCATGCGGCCTAACTTCTGGCCAAACACTCCCGACATTCTCCACGAAGAGCTTCAGAAGGGTGATCGCGAAAAGTTCATTATCCGTCTGGTACTCGCCTCAACCCTGTCAGCCAACTACGGCATGTACGGCCCAGCCTACGAACTGTGCGAGCATATCCCCGTGGCAGAAGGCAAAGAGGAGTATCTCGACTCCGAGAAGTATGAAATTCGTCACTGGGATCTCGACCGACCCGGCAATATTCGAGCTGAAATCACCAGAATCAACCGGATCAGAAAAGAGAATTCGGCACTGCAGCAGAATAACAACATTACTTTTGTGCGTATCGAAGCTTCGCCAGGCAATGAGCACGATATGCTGATGGCCTATGTAAAGCAATCGGATGATGGCAGCAATATTATTCTGACCGTGGTCAATCTTGATCAGTCAAGCTCACATAGCGGATGGCTCCGCTTTCCGCTTGAACTTTTCGGACTGTCGCACCAGTATCAGTTCGGTGTTGATGATCTGCTCAATGGCAATCACTACGAATGGAATGGCGAATGGAACTTTGTGGAGATAAACCCCAGAGCAATGCCCGCGCACATTTTCAGGGTAACACTTGGCTAACCGCAACCGGACGGGGCGATTTTTCGAATGGGGTTGTTCGCAATCAACCCCTGCATGGCATCCCGGCAACGCACCACCAACAATAAGTAACGAGCACCTATTTTTTTAAGACCTTAACAAACTCACCATGTATCAACCTGAACCGCTCTGGTACAAAGACGCAATTATTTACGAGGCACACGTCAAAACATTTTATGACAGCAACAATGACGGTGTCGGCGATTTTCAGGGATTGCGCCAGAAACTGGGCTATCTACAGAGTCTGGGAATTACGGCTATATGGATTCTTCCTTTTTATCCATCACCTCTTCGTGATGACGGATATGATATCGCTGACTACATGAGCGTCAATCCCGATTATGGAACACTCGAAGATTTCCGGCAATTTCTGGATGAAGCGCATAGCCTTGGCCTCAAGGTGATTACCGAGTTGGTGGTCAACCACACCTCCGATCAACACGCCTGGTTCCAGAGCGCAAGAAAAGCAGCGGCAGGTTCACCCGAGCGGAACTTCTATGTCTGGAGCGATGACCCCAACAAATACTCAGAGACACGCATTATCTTTCAGGATTTCGAGGCATCCAACTGGACTTGGGACGCTGTTGCCGGTCAATATTACTGGCACCGCTTCTACCACCACCAGCCTGATCTGAACTTTGAAAATCCGGCAGTCCATGATGCGCTGCGCAATGTGCTTGATTTCTGGCTTGGCATGGGGGTTGACGGTTTGCGGCTTGATGCCGTGCCCTACCTCTACGAAGCGGAGAACTCCAACTGTGAAAATCTTCCTCAGACCTACGAATATCTGAGAGGGTTGCGTGCTTATGTGGACGAGCATTACCCAAACCGTATGCTGCTTGCTGAAGCCAACCAGTGGCCGGAGGATTCCGCCGCCTATTTCGGTACGGGCGACCTCTGCCACATGAACTTCCATTTTCCTCTGATGCCACGCATGTATATGGCTGTGGCCACCGAAGATCGCTTCCCGATTCTTGATATTCTCGAACAGACTCCTGAAATTCCTGAATCATGCCAATGGGCCTCGTTTCTGCGCAACCATGATGAACTGACCCTTGAAATGGTCACTGATGAGGAGCGCGACTATATGCGCCGCATCTATGCCAACGATCCCAAAGCCCGCATCAACCTCGGTATTCGCCGCCGTCTTGCGCCCCTCATGTCGAACGACCGTCGCAAAATTGAGCTGATGAACATTATGCTGCTCTCCCTGCCCGGCACTCCGGTACTCTACTATGGCGACGAAATCGGTATGGGCGACAACTTCTATCTTGGTGACCGCGACGGGGTGCGCACCCCAATGCAGTGGAACGCCGAACGCAATGCAGGCTTTTCACGGGCTAACCCCCAGAAGCTTCTGTTGCCGCTCATTATCGACCCGGAATACCACTACGAAGCGGTCAATGTTGAAGTACAGGAGAGCAATGTCAACTCGCTGCTCTGGTGGATGCGCCACGCCATCTCCACCGCTCACCGCTACAAATCGCTCAGTCGGGGTACCATTGAGTTCCTTGAGGTAAGCAATCCGAAAGTGCTGATTTTTATCCGTCAGTTTGAGGACGAAACCATACTCTCCATAATCAACCTCTCAAAAAATGCCCAGGCAGTAACAATTGACCTCTCCCGTTTTGATGGATTTATTCCTGAAGAGCTCTTCAGCCAGAACCGCTTCCCGAAGATCAGGAAAGATCCCTACATGGTTTCCCTTGGCTCTTATGGTTATTTCTGGCTGAAACTGATCAAGGATGCAGCAGAGGTCGATACCCGCAGCTCTCTGGACAAACCGTTTACCACGGTCGCCCGCTGGCCAAGCCTCTTTACCGGCAAAAGCAGGGAGTTGCTCGAAACAGATATTCTGCCACGCTACTACAAGGCAAGCCGCTGGTTTGGAGGCAAAGCCCGCACCATTATGCGTATCTCCATCAACGACACCATACCGGTCACAGGTTTACCAAAAGCAAAGCTTCTGGTGACCGAAGTGCGCTACTCAAGTGGTGAAAACGAGCTTTATCAACTGCCACTCTCCTTTGCGCCACTCTCGACAGTCACTCCATTCGACGACAACTTCTGTAAAAGAGTTCTCGCCAGAGTGGTGGTTGGCGATGAAGAGGGATATCTTTGCGATGCAACCTTCGATATACCGTTCCTGACCCATCTCTACCGCCTCCTCACCGGAAAAGAGAAATGGCAGGGAAAAGCAGCTCTTGTCTCCGGCCTCATCTCTGCAAAGCTCAACCCCGTTGAGGGTGTGGAACCTGAGCCCTCCCTGATGGGCCTCGAACAGAGCAACACCTCAATCAGGTTCAATAGCGATCTCTGCCTGAAGCTCTACCGCCGCATTGAACCCGGAGTATCACCGGAGGTGGAGATGTGCAGCGCGCTGAGTAACCACACCTCGTTTACCAATCTGCCAACTTTTCTTGGCACCCTGAACTACGACCAGAATCGTAGCAGCCGTTACTCACTCGGCATTTTGCAGAGTTATGTCAAGAACGAAGGCGACGCATGGCAGCTTTCGCTCGATCAGGTCAAGCGCTACTACGAGAACGTTCTTGCAAAAATGCACACTCACCTCTCCTTGCCACCACAGCCTGCGTTGAGTGGCAACCCTGTCAAGCTTCCTGAAATCATGCAGGAGCTTATTGGCGGATTTTATCTTGGGATGATCGAAAAGCTTGCGGAGCGTACCGCTGAAATGCACCTCGCACTGGCCTCTCTTGATGAGGATACGGCATTTACGCCGGAGCCCTTTACAACGCTCTATCAGCGCTCCATCTATCAGGCAATGTGTGAGCAGGTGAAACGTGCGGTCATTCTCATCCGGGAAATCATGCCCAACATGGCTCCAGAACAACAGCAGCTTGCCTCTCTTTTTGTCAAGAGAGAAAAAGAGGTGCTGCAGCAGTTTGATCCAATCAGAAACGAAAAAATTGACACACTGAAAATCCGCATTCACGGCGACTATCACCTTGGTCAAGTGCTCTTTACCGGTAAAGACTTTGTGGTCATTGACTTTGAGGGGGAGCCCGCCCGTCCGATCTCCGAGCGCAAAATCAAGCGGTCGGTCTTCAGCGATATTTCAGGGATGCTCCGCTCGTTCGATTATGCCGCCTTCAATGCGTTGCGCCAGATCGCAGAGACGCTCCGTCCCGAAGATCAGGCGGCTCTTGAGCCATGGGCCGATCGCTGGAGTTTATACGTCGGGCAGCACTTTGTCGACAGCTACTTCGAAAAGACCAAAAACAGCACTATTGTACCAGCAGCCTCAAAACAGCGGGAGCATCTGATGCGTGGCTACCTGATGCACAAGGCGATCTATGAACTCAACTACGAGCTGAACAATCGGCCAGAATGGGCCGCAATTCCGCTTCGCGGGATTCTGAAGATTCTGGAGTCATGAACATAAGGATGGACACTGGGCCCTGCCTCTCCACGGCGGGGTCAGTGTACCGTTCCCATTTTCGCCGCCCGCCACAGCAGATCCAGCTCTTCGGGGGTGTACTCTTGCCATGGGCGGCCTGATGTTCCTACCTGTTCTTCAACCCTGATGAAGCGGCTGATAAACTTGTTGGTGGCCTTGCGGAGAGCGTCTTCGGGATTGGCGCCCAGAAAACGGCTGTAATTGACGAGAGTGAAGAGCAGATCGCCGAACTCATCCTCCTGCTCCTCCTTGCTGGCGGCCTGCTTCAGCTCTTCGATCTCTTCAACAAGCTTGTCGAGCACGCCGTCGTCACTCTGCCAGTCAAAGCCGACACCGGCCACCTTTTTCTGTACACGGTAGGCGCGAAGAAGCTCTGACATTGCTGTCGGCACGCCATCAAGCAGGCTTTTCCGCCCTTCGCGGAGCTTGAGCATCTCCCAGTTTTTCAGCACGTCACCCTCAGTTTCGGCCAAGGTGTCACCAAAAACATGCGGGTGGCGATGCACAAGCTTCTGGCAGAGAGCATCAAAAACGTCGTTAAACGTGAATGCACCGCGCTCTTCGCCGAGTTGCACCTGAAAACAGAGATGCATAAAGAGATCACCAATCTCTTTTTTCAGTTCACCTTCATCGTGCTGATCGATAGCATGCACCAGCTCATAGCTCTCTTCAAGCAGCAGGTGGGCCAGCGACTCTGCGGTCTGCTTCCTGTCCCAGGGGCACTCCTGCCGAAGCACATTGACCAGAGCCAGCACCCGCTCAAATTGTTGGGGAAGGGTTCTCTCTTTCTGTGCAATAATCTCAGATTTTAACTCTTCGATAACTTTTATTTCAAGCATGGGTTGTCATGTTTGGTCGGTTGTCGGCATTCGCCGCCGGGAAAATGCTGCTGCTGCTTGCGGCTTAAGCCGTCGATGGCAGCGTGTTGCCCTGAAGTTACGCTTTCTTGCGGCTATTTCTTATACTGAGAAGTGTCGCCATTGTTTAGCGCAATGTAAACCCTCCCATTTCATGCAAACGTAACGACCAACAATTATAAGCAGTTATCAGCATTACCAGGAAAAAGCTGTTGGTTATCTCAAGATAGATTGGTATGATAAAAGGTAGGATAAATTCTTGTTAAGCGAACAGCCATGGGAAAAACAAAAATTGCAATAACGGTTGATGCCGCAGCCTTGATAAAGATCGACCATCTCGTGCAAAAAAACATTTTCCGCAATCGCAGTCAGGCAATAGAGGAAGCATTATGTGAAAAAATCAGGCACATTGAGCATTCCCGGCTGGCAGAAGAGTGCGCAAAACTTGATCCAATTGAAGAGTGCAACCTGGCAGAAGAGGGCATTACCGGAGAGATTGACGCATGGCCAGAATACTGAGGGGCGAAATACGATGGGCTGAGCTGAATCCCGCCAGAGGCAACGAGCAATCGGGCCTGCGCCCTGTTCTGGTACTCAGCCATGACGTGTTTAATGAACGATCGGGAACCGTTATTGCAACAGCCTTGACAAGTCAACCTCAAAAAGCAGGGTTTCCATTGACCTTGCAGCTTGAATCCACCGATTTGCCAAAACAGTCGTGGGTTAAAATCAGCCAAATCAGAACTCTCTCTGTTGATCGTATTGGCAAAAAACTGGGCGCAGTTTCTGCCAGAGAAATGGATTTGGTCATTGAAGGGCTTAACGAAATTATTGGTGGCTGAAAGTTATGCCGGTGTTCAACGTGGGATAACGGGAAAAGGAAAAAAATATGCATACTAATGCAACGACGCTAATACTCAACAACATGAGCAGAGAGCTATGATTACCCGTTTGACACTGCGCAATTTCAAGAATGTCGGAGAGCAGACCTACGATTTTACACGCTTCGATCTGCTCGTTGGCCGAAACAACAGCGGCAAAAGCACCGTGCTTCAGGCGCTTGCCATCTGGCAGTACTGCGTCGATGAATTTCACCGTTCACCGCGACGGGGTTCTAAAGGCATACAGATTGTGCTTCCCAACTTTACGGCTCTGCCTGTACCGGAGTTTAACCTGTTATGGAAGGATAGAACAGACCGGGCATACCCTGTTGTTGATGGAAAACGGAGACAAGAATTTATTCTTGTTCAGATTGTTGTGGAGTGGCAAATTGCTCCTGAAAAAACAGAGGTTTTTGGTGTCGATCTCCGCTATCACTCTCCACAAACAATCTATGCTATTCCTGAAGATGGATGGGCAAAGTTCCGTTCACTTGAGCAAGGTGATGTGCTGCCAAAAATTGCTTATGTCCCGCCATTCTCAGGTCTTGAACCGACAGAAAAATGGCTTGATGTTGCACCGATTCGCCAGCAAATTGGAAAAGGTCAACCAGGCAGTGTGTTACGCAACTTGCTTCTTCTTGTCAGTCAAGCTTCTATTAAAAGGCAACCCGAGCTGATACCCATCAGGGAACGTCTAACTGACCGCAATGTTGCATTAAAAGAGTGGGCTGAATTAGTAACCTTTATTGAACGATGGTTTTCGGTAATAATTCTTAAACCGAAATATGACTCACAAAAAGATGTTTATATCACTGTTGACTATCGACAGAATGGAAAAGCATTCGACATAATAGCCGGAGGAAGCGGCTTCCATCAGATACTGACACTATTTGCATTTCTTTACGGCTACAAACCAACAACCATTCTGCTTGATGAGCCTGATGCCCATCTGCATGTTAACCTCCAACGGGAAATTCTTGATTTTTTTAAGCGAAAATCTTATGAGAGGAGTACCCAGTTTCTGATTGCTACTCATGCCGAAGAGTTTGCAAGAGGCGTTGATACAAGTCAAATCGTCTCTTTGATGGGTCAACAGCCAAAACGGATTCAATCGATTCCTGACGTATTGCGGGCGATGGCTGACGTGTCGAATGAAGAGATTGTCAGGCTCATGGCATCACCGTATATTCTTTATGTGGAAGGAGAAAGTGATGAACGAATTCTGCGGGCCTGGGCTGCTCAATGCGGTGTGCAGGAGGCTATGGATAAACTGTGCTTCAAGCCGATGGGTGGTGGCAATAAAAGTGCAATGAAAGATGCTGCCAATGAACATTTTAAAGCATTGCAACAGATTATTCCGACAGTTTCAAGGCTTATGCTCTTTGACTACGATAGCACCGAAAACGCATTTCACCCGGCAATGGAGAATCCAGCTCTTTTTGAGTGGACACGAAAGAATATCGAAAACTACCTGATTGTTCCGGATGCATGGAAACGTGCAGCGTTGCAACAGACAGAGTGTCGCGCGGATGATCTTGTTGCGCAACCAATGTTACACTCGATTGATCAATTTTTTGCTGACGAAAATTTAACCCTGCCCCAAGGCAAAATATGGCGCGATATTACAGCAAACATTTTCAGTGTTGTTGATGGAAAGCGACTGTTGTTTGAGAACGATAATTCCCTTTTCCATCAGTTGAGGAAAAGAAATCCATCGTTACAGCTTTTGCGTGAACAGGTGGCGCTCAGTATGACTGCCGATGAAATTCATGACGATGTGCATCAGTTTATGGCAAAACTTCTTGCCATGACCGACACAACATCGTCATCATCTCGCCAACCATCCATCGCCACATCATGACCACTGTATCAATTACGATTCAGCAGCAGGAGCCAATCGCCGCCATAGCCACACCTGTGGGTATCGGTGCTCTTGCCGTAGTCCGTATCAGCGGCAGAGGGGTTTTTGACATTGCCCAAAAGGTGTTCCGCAAAAAGGGCAACCCCTCATTTCACTTTGCGCAATCGAAAGGGTTCAGGGCCCATTTTGGCGCAGTACACGACAGCGAGGGGCTTGTTGATGAGGTGGTTGCACTGGTATTTCGCTCACCAAACTCCTTTACCATGGAGGATATGGTTGAGCTGAGCTGCCATGGGGGGCCGGTTGTGGTAAAACACATTCTGAAGGTGTTGCTTGATGAGGGGTGCCGACTGGCTGAGCCCGGAGAGTTTACCCGACGGGCCTTTTTGAACGGCCGCATTGATCTCCTGCAGGCAGAGGCAATTGGCGAAATGATCCATGCGCGATCGGAATCAGCATTCCGCACCGCAGTGACCCAGATGGAGGGGGCACTCTCCACCCGGCTTGATGCCATGAGGGAAGAGCTTCTGCGTTCCTGCGCCCTTCTTGAGCTTGAGCTTGACTTCAGTGAAGAGGATGTTGAATTCCAGAGCCGCACCGGGCTTCAGGCAGAGTTACAGGTGCTGCAGGCAGAGTTGTCACTCCTCATCGACTCTTACCAGCATGGCCGGATTCTGAAAGAGGGAGTGGCAACCGTTATTGCGGGAAGGCCGAACGCTGGCAAGTCAACACTGCTCAATACCCTGCTTGGCGAAGAGCGCTCAATTGTAAGCCATCAACCCGGCACAACACGCGACTATATCGAAGAGTGCTTTGTACACAACAAAACCATGTTTCGCCTCACCGATACTGCGGGACTTCGCGAAGGGGAGGGGGAGATTGAGCATGAAGGGATCCGGCGCAGTTACAAAAAAATATCCGAAGCTGACCTGATTCTCTACCTCATTGACATCAGCCGTAACGAATATCTTGATGAAGTTCCCGCAATTGATGAATTTCTTGTTCGTTACCCTGCGGCGCGTCTGCTGGTGGTTGCCAATAAAACCGATCTTATCCCGGAAAGCGACGAACGACTGAAACAACTTCGAACAGCAACCGGTTGCGATGTTTGTGGCACAGCAGCCGCAAAGGGAGAGGGAGTTGAATGGCTCAAGCTCTTGATGAGTAATATGGCGGAGGGGCTGCACAGACAACAAGAGGCGAGCGTGCTTGTCACCAGTCTGCGCCACTATGAAGCGCTTCGTAATGCATCCGAAAGCATCAACAATGCCCTGGAGCTGATTGGCGAAAATGCAGCAACAGAACTTGTCGCCTTTGAACTCCGCTCAGCGCTGGAGTTTGTGGGAGAAATCACCGGAAAAGTGGTCAACGAAGAGATTCTCTCCCTCATCTTTGACCGGTTCTGTATTGGAAAGTGAGGATGTTTTCAACTCTTCCTGTGGAGATATTGCGGATAACCAACTGGATTACCCGCAACAAAAAAACGACAAAGATCAATCCTGTACGCAACGAACGGCAAGACCATCTCTTTTATCATGAACACTGACATTGATAAATGAGCTGTCGAAGTTAAACTGTGCAGCCCAGGCATGAGTTTTCGAGCCCTCCGATGTTGACCAGAACCACGCATCCTCACCAAGAGAGTTGAAGATATCATCTTCGGCTACTCTGAGACCTCCCTGCAGGGCATTAAAGTCCATGACATCATCAACAGATGCATAAGGATAGCGCCAGGCGGCCGTTGCATTCGCCTTTCTTGCTGCGGGAACAGGATCGCCAGCCAAATATCTGGACAAACCCCTCCACTCCGCTTCGGTTGCTATATGCCAACCCTGTGGAGCGAGTCCTCTTGGATCATTGACAGCATACCAGTTGTACAGACGGCCATAGGTTTTGCCTTTGGCGCTGTCATTATTATAATAACACCATACACCCTCTCCTTTCGCCGCCGCCGCAAGCCATTCCGCACCACTTTCAACCTGGCGCACAGTATCGCCATTACGGTATTTTGATACGTTCAGATTATCCTTCATCCACACCTTGCCCCCCTTGGTGACGGTGTTGTAGCCATTATGGTCGATGTCGAAAAACCTCTCGCCTCCATCTGCCCGAAGATAACAAAGGGAGGTGATTACGGTCATCACCAGGAGAAGCAACCTGTACCTTGTGCCCTGTTTCTGTCTCATAAATTTGTTTCAGTTAAAAGTGTTCTTGTTTTTCTGCATAAATAAAAGCTCCAACGCTCACTTATTCCATGAACATAACAGCTCATCCCTTAAGGGATTCTTAACAAAAACTTAAAAGATTCTTAAAATTTTTTCGAGTGCTTTTGCCCTGCCACCAGCGAAGATGGCAGGGCAAAAACGGAGGGTCAGCTTTGCGTGTAGGTGTGCACGCTATTCCTGGCAGAAGGGAGGTAGTTCACTCCAAACCAGCAGACCAGAAGCACCAGAAAAGAGAGGGCGAGATACCATTGCAACTTCCCCCGGTCAATCTTGTAGCGACAGGCATGAAGATAGCCGAGATAGGCCAGCCACGACAGGAATGCCCAGGTCTCTTTTGGATCCCATGTCCAGTAATGGCCCCAGGCCTCTTTTGCCCACAAGGCCCCGAATATCAGACCGAATGAGAGGAGCACAAAGCCCAGAAGCGCCAGATAGTGCGACACCGATTCGCCATTCACATTGCCTTTGGCTCTCAGTTGCAGGGAGACATTGTGCAAAGCCGTTACAGAGGAGGCCGCCAGCATCACATAGCCGACCAGATAGACCACCACATGCGGAATAAACCACGGACTCTGCAGTGCGGGCATCAGGGTTTTGTCGAACACCTCGGGATGGAGCATGTTGATGACAAGGAAAAATGTGGCCAAACCCATGCAGTAGTATTTGAGCCAGGTTATTTTCCAGCGATACTCAACCAGAAATCCGACAAGGGGGATAAGCGCCGCATACCAGAGGCGTGTTTCGCCCAGTGTTCTGAGCGGTGGACGGTCGAGGAGTGACCAGTATGAGGCGATAAAGCCAACCATAACCAGAGAGCCTGCAAATGAGAGCATCAATGCCGGGAGTTTGAGCGCCGGAGTTCGTCGCGCAAAAAGAGAGAGGAGCGAACCTGTTGCCCAGCAGCCGATAGCCGCTTTGGCAGCCGTGTTAAAATCAAAAATCATGATGCCACCTCTTTTTGTTTAATGCCATTCCAGAAAAACAGCACATTGCCTGCCATAATCATAAAAAATCCAAGATAGACTGCCGGTAACCAGGGATCGCGGATAACCTCTATAAGGCTATACTTCGACCATCTTCCAGCTTCGTCATCGTATCCCATCTGATAGAGCTTCCATCCCATAACGTTTATCGGATGGTTAACTTCAAGCGTCGCTGTTACCAGTTGACCGCTTTCACCACGCACTGTTACGTCAGAACGAAATGCTTTCGGTGTACCAGGTGCCATGACCAGCAAGAGTTCTCCAATTGGTGCTGCCCAGGGTTTCATCATTGGGCTAATGGAGCTGATCCATGCATACGTCGGCACTGCATTTGTGCTGGTGATTCTGACTTTGGCAAAAGCGACTCCTGCTGTACGGTCTGCCGGTTCGGGGATACCGTTTTTTCCGGGAAGCGCATTGGGTAAAAAGTCGAGCACCTCAACAGCAACCCCCTTCCAGGAGGCCTTAACCCCCTTGTGGACGAGAGTCGTTGTTTTTGCCAGCTCCTGAAGGGCATGGTTTTTCCTTGGATCATACAAAAAGAGCTGGGGAGGATACTCCTCAAGCGAGAAATCATGCAGAAAAACCGAAAAGGGGAGCTGTTGCTCACTGTCGCTCTCCCTCGAATAGGCCATGTTACTCTCCCCGCCCTCATCAACCTTCATGATGAGGCGCTGAATGTCAGGGCTTCCGAACACCCCACAGGAGAGCGCTATCCAGAACCCTGCGTGAAACAGGATAAACTGAATATTTTTCATGCTGAAGGGAACAAGTCGCCAGGAGAGAGAGAGCCCCAGGTTAACAAGAAACAGTAAAACCGTAAGGGCAAACGGCCAGCTCGAAAAAATCTGGTTTACACCAAGCAATGCCGGCAGAGAACCTGGCGCAACCTCCCCTTGTGGAATAACCCCTCCTATCAAGGAGAGAAGCGCAAGAGCAACAATCAGGGAAAGTCCCAGAGGAATTCCTCCAAGCCACTGAACGAGACGATTCTCCCTGAATCCAAGGCCAACGCCCAGGGTGAGAACGGCGAACAGTACCAGAATAACGGCATTGAGCGGCAGGTGGAGCGGAGGAACACCCTGCCCTGACGTTGCATACTGAAGAATAAAACCGGCAACAACAATAAGTGCTGCACCAAGAGAAGATTCCCTGAACTCCCAGGGAGTCTGAAACCAGCGACGCCGGACAACCACCATAACGATATACCTGAAATAAGCTTGATGAAAAAAAAAACCATCCGCATAAGCGGGTTACACACATCCAAAATATAACACCACAACAATATGAGACAAATGATATTGTTCAGCCAGAATATTTTCTCTTTAAACACGGTAACCAGCAAAAAAATATGCATTCTTTGAACCGCGAATTAAATTAACGATTGTTAATTTAATTGTTATTGACTATAATGTCCTATATTAAGCCTATTGCACGGTGAACTTCGACTGCTGCATGTAGTTCTCGCAATTCCGGACAGAACAAATAAAAGGTTATTGTTTATTGGCCCATCCGGGGTGTTAGCGAGCCTTGACAAACAATTGTACAATCATTTGCCAATAATAACGGAGACATTATGAAACGTTTCGCGCAACTTTGTATGCTGATTTTTGCATTTTTTTGCACAACACAAACCCTCCATGCCGAAAACATTAACAAAGCGGAGCTGGCAAAAAAATACAATCTTGCTGAAGGAAAAGAGATCTATGAAAATTCCTGTTCAGCATGCCATGCCAGCGGTTTGTTAGCGGCGCCAAAATTTTGTGATATCGCGGCATGGAAGCCAAGAATGGCAAATGGCATGGCGACTCTGATCAAACACACGCTTGAAGGTTTTAATGCAATGCCCTCAAAGGGCGGTCTGGAGACGCTTTCCATAGAGCAATCGTCCAATGCGATTGCCTATATGGTTGATCAATGCCTCTTTTAATGGCAAGAGTTAACAAAATCTTGACACATTGTTTGGAAAATTGGTATTAAAAGCAGAAATTAGCCCTTTGTATCTTGGTCTACTTGTCCTCTGATTTGAATGAAGTGAAGTATCAGGTATGCTCATCCCGACAGGGGTGCTGCAGTGTATACTTCATGGATAGAGGAGACGAGTTTTTGAATTTTTAACAAAGCCCATTAAATTTCATTAAAAAAACAGGAGCGGAGCATGAAGAAAACTAAAATTGCAGCAATTCTTTCACTCGGTATGGTTCCCGCCATGTTCTGGAGTTCCGAAAGTCAGGCAATACCATCGTGGGCAAGGAAATACAATGTATCCTGTTACATGTGCCACTCAGGATTTCCGCAGAGAAATGCCGTAGGTGAGGCCTTCCAGAACAACGGCTTTCGTTTTCCAGACGCAACCGAAGCTGCATTAACCAAGCAGAAGAATATCAAGATTGGAAATGACGAATGGGATAAGCTGGCTCCAAATGCACCATTCCAGGGTTCATTCCCACAGTTTGATGCGCTGAGCATGACGCTGGGAGGCAGGCTTATTAACTATACATCGCAGCAGTCATTAAAAGCAGGGGGGTCGACAGCAAGGACTCTTGCCGGGAAGCAATTTAACTGGGCCGCGCCAAACAGTGTTTCCCTTTTTTATGGCGGCTCGCTCGGTGACGATATTACTTTCTTTGGTCAGTTAGGAGGATTTAATGGTTACCTCACTGCAGCCCCCACTGCAGTGTCCCCAACAAGCCAACTTACAAGCAATGCAAGGGTTGTTTATAGGTTGGCCCACGGATTTAAATTTGCGATGGGTACTCAGTTCAGTGCTATTGGATGGAATGGCGTCGGTGCTGGTGGAGTCGTAAACGTCAGCGGTTTACTTCCTTCACCGAGCAACTATGCTGAGCTCCAGCTCACCAGAGGTGAAACTGGTGGATACTCTGTTGTTGCAGGTAGCAGTGTTGACTTGCCTCCAGGCCAAATAACAAATGCAAGTACTGCAGCCCTGTCAACTGCCGGGAATATTGATAATCACGTCTATCTGCGGGCAAAGGTGAAGCTTGTTGGTGCAGGTATGCTCAGTGGAGCAAATGGTACTTTAGGCAACTCTTATAATGGCCTTGATAACCAGGTAACCCTTGGCTTTGGTCTCTCTTCAGCAAAAAACAAGGCTATATTTGGTGGTGCCTATGCCGGTGAAACTCTTGTTTATGGCGCTGATATACAGGCAGTCCATAACAACTCGCTCGTTGGTGTCGCTGTCAGCAGGGACAAGGATTTTGGCTTGAACAACGTCAAGGCTGAAGCTGGTTACTTTGTCTATCCTTGGCTTTTTGCGAAGGTATCATATACTGACATAGCAAATACAGGCTACACAGTAGCAGCTCCTACTGGCACCGCAGTTGGTAGACATCGTCCAACTGTTGTTCCTTCTTTAGTTGCTTGGGTCGCGCCAAATGTATCAGTTACAGCGACCTACACCAGGTATACAAAGGAATGGAGGGAAAATGTTGCGACTTTAGCAGAGTCTCTTAACAATATTTCTGACCAGAACACTTTCAACGTGTCTCTGTCAGCAGGCTTCTGATGATATCTTGACACTGCTTTCAAATGCGAAAGCAATTACAGCAAGAGGCATATTCATTACCAATGGATATGCCTTTTGTATTTATGCTGACTGGATAGAGCCCTTTTCCAACACAATTCTACCTTTCGCACACTATTCTTGTGCCATTATTCGCCCCACATAGGGAATTCCCCAGCATTTTTAAGCGAAATTTAAGGCAGGACTAATTGTCATTTAAGATCAAATATGCTATCCTTAGGAGTGAGTGAGGTTTGGATTAAAGCTTGCTGCATTTTTAAGTGATGTTGTACATGGACATAGCTATTTGAGAGTGTTCTGTTGAGCAGCCACCTGTATATATATTCCTGTTTTTATCGCACTGTTTTCCATTAACCAAAATCGATACCACAATGGTACGCTTTCAAAGTAAGAAGTTAAGAACCCTCCTGCTTGCCTCTCTGCTCTGCGTTGGCTTCAGTGGCACGTCGCACGCTCTGGAGGTTGGCACCAAAGCCCCCGATTTCGAACTGCCCGGTGCCCAGGGCACGGTAAAGCTTTCGACGACCACCGGTTCGTTGATCTATGTTGATTTTTGGGCCTCCTGGTGCGGACCGTGCAAGCAGTCCTTTCCCTGGATGAATGCCATGCAGGAAAAATACAAAGCTCAGGGGCTGAAGATTATCGGTATTAATCTTGATGCCAAAACAGAAGATGCCAAAAAGTTTTTGGAACAGAATCCTGCCAAATTCACCGTTGCCTTTGATCCCAAAGGGGTTTTACCAAAAAGCTACGGGGTAAGGGGTATGCCAACCAGTTTTCTTATTGGCAAAAATGGCAAAATTATTTCCCAGCATTTAGGGTTTAACGCTGCTGAGAGCGAAAAACTTGAAAAAGAGATCAAAGCAGGACTGGAGGCAAACAAATGAACATGACTGTTATTCAGAAAATACTTTACGCCCTGTTATGCCTCATCACCCTCGGATTGTCGGGCTGCTCAATTGGTGAGACGGTTCAACCGTGGGACAAGGCAATCCTTGCCAGACCGGAAATGACCTATGAGGGCGACCCTCTCGACACCAAGTATGTCGAGCACATCTACAGCAGCAAAGAGGCTGCCTCTGGTGGTGCCGGAGTTGGTGGCGGCGGGTGCGGGTGCAATTAACTGTAATTATAATTTCAGGATACTCTTATGAAATCGAGCCCGATAAAAAAAACACATCTTGCAGGCGCTGCCCTTTTTGCCGCAGCTCTGGCACTGCCGTCGTCTCGCCCTGCGTTGGCAGAGGCCGCACCGGAAAAAGGTATTGTCGCCTTCAAATACCTTAATTATGAGGATAAAGACACCAACCCTGCTCAGGAGAGGATTGAGGTCAACGCCTTTTCTGTCATGGCCATGGTGCCTGTCGCCGGTAAATGGTCGATTAGCACAACCTATACCAATGACTCTGTTTCTGGCGCATCGCCAAGCCACTACAATGCAGTTTCCGGTGCTTCGATAAAAGAACATCGCCAGGCGGTTGACCTCGGTCTTACCCGTTACTTCCCGAGAGGAACCGTGACGCTTGGCAGCAGTTATTCCAGTGAAAACGACTACATATCCCGCAGCTACTCTGCCTTGGGAAGCCTTTCCGCCGAAGACAAGAATACCACATTCACACTTGGTGGCAGCTATACAACGGATACTATTAACCCAACTATCGACAAGAGCTCCTTTTATGACAAGAAGAGTTTTGCCTTGCTTGCAGGTATAACAAAAGTCCTGACCAAGACGGATATTGTTCAGCTCAACCTTGGTTTCTCAAGGGGATGGGGATATTTTAATGACCCCTACAAGATGTTGGATGCACGGCCTGACAGGCGTGAGAGCGAAACGGTCATGACGCGCTGGAACCACCACATTGAAGGTACTGATGGTACAAGCCGACTCTCCTATCGTTATTACACCGACACCTTTGGCATTCATGCCCATACTTTTGGTCTTGAGTACGTTCAACCTGTTGCCGGTGACTGGACCATAATTCCGTCGGCAAGGTACTCTTCTCAAACGGCGGCTGACTTTTACTACCCCATGCCGGCTGACGGAAATATAAATCCGACCGGGAAATATTCTTCACTTGATCAGCGTCTTTCCGCGTTCGGTGCTCTCACGCTTGGCATCAAAGTGGAGAAAAGGATTGCCAAAGAGTGGCTGGTTGATGCAAAGTATGAGAGCTATGAACAGCGTGCAGCCTGGAGCATGACAGGAGGTGGAGATAAAGGGCTGTCCCCATTCAGCGCCACTTTTGTTCAGTTTGGCATTTCTCGCCAGTTTTAACCACTTCAACAGACAAGCCTTTCGATAGCTCCCTACAAAAAGTAAGCTGTCGGAAGGGCTTTGTATTTCAGTTGATGCGCTTCCTCGACAGGGAATTACTTCCCGGTATAATCGATTAGTTCAGATCGATAGCCGTGGAAAACCAAGGCACAATTATCTTTTTCTCCCCCGTTGTCGGCACTTACTTCCACTGGCAGTTAAAGGGTTGATTAATCTTTCATGGTTGAAGCTCTATGGGTCATATTCCCCGCCTCTTGAGGCGTAAAGTATGGTAGATTTTTCTTCAAAATACCCCGCTGCTTGCGGTGGGGTTCTTTTTGACCAATCGCTTGCGGCGAAGTATGTTAAGCTTTTTCTAAAACCAGATACTCCGCTGCTTCCGGCGGGGAGGCTTCATTGCTAAGGACGGGTGGGTAAACGACCCTGTAATTTTAAGCAAAATTTAAGTTGCCATTAATTTTGCTTAAAGAGTCGAAGCCGTATCATTGTTAAAATTTATTATTATTAATCATTACTGGAGGAAACTATGGCTACTTACAACAAGACGGGTACGGCGGCTAGTGATGTTATTGGTATTGGTAGTGTAACCAGTTTCAATAAACCAAGCACAGGTTCTATATTTAATATTGATGGAGGAGCCGGAAGCGACACCTTCCAATTAAATAACACTGGTAGTGCAAGTTACAATGCCAGGTTCCCCTCAACTGGATTTGTTATTAATCCAGTTGACGCATCTGGAGTGATTGTTGTCTCTGGAGCAAGTAAAAATGGGGATAATTATACCTTCAATCTGAAAAGTGTCGAAACTCTTGTCTTCACTGACAAGACGGTCACACTCTCCTACGGAGCTGTGGCAGACACCACCCCCCCGGTATTTGCTTCGGCAGCGGTCAATGGCTCCTCGCTTGTCATGACCTATACGGAGGCCCTTGATGCAACAAACACTCCTGCGGCAACAGCTTTTGCCGTTTCCGGCACATCGTCCGGTACTCACACGGTCAGTGCTGTCGTCGTCGATGCCACTGCTAAAACTGTAACGCTCACGCTTGCCACAGCAGTTGCCAACGGCGAATCAGTGACGGTTGCCTACACCGATCCGACTGCAACCAATGACGCAAAGGCAATCCAGGATGCAGCCGGCAACGATGCGGTAACTTTAGCCGCGACTGCGGTTACCAACAATACACCAGTGCCAACAAACCATGCTCCGACCGGGGCTGTCACCATAACGGGTACGGCAACCCAGGGTCAGACTCTTACGGAAAGCCATACCACACTTGCGGATGCTGACGGAATTGTTGGAGCCGTCACTATACAGTGGTATGCGGGAGGTACGGCAATATCCGGAGCCACAGGAACCACCTATACATTAACGCAGGCGGAGGTTGGCAAAGTAATAACTGCGACAGCAAGCTACACTGATGGCCTCAGCAAAGCTGAAAGTGTCACCAGCTCTGCGACTACAGCCGTCGCCAATCTCAATGACTTGCCAACAGGCAATGTAACTATCACCGGAAATGCGGCGACAGGCCAGACGCTTACCGCGACCCAAACACTGGCTGATGCTGATGGACTTGGCACCATCAGCTACCAATGGAAAGCTGGAGGGACTGCTATAACTGGAGCTACAGCTACGACCTATCTTTTGACTGCGGCTGAGGCTGGCAAAACCATCACGGTGACGGCAAGCTACGCCGATCTGCTCGGCGCTCCCGAAAGCGTGACGAGCGCTGCCACCGTCGCAGTTTTCACCAACCATACTCCGACAGGGGGTGTTACCATTGATGGCGCGGCAACCCAAGGTGCCACCTTGACCGCCAATACAACCACGCTTGCCGATGCGGAGGGTATCCCCTCATCCGGCACCGGCGCACTGAGTTACCAGTGGTTTGCCGGTACTACGGCAATCTCAGGCGCTACAGGAGCCACCTACACACTGACACAGGCGGAGGTTGGAAAAGCAATAAAGGTCACCGCCAGCTATACTGACCTCATGAGTGCTGCCGAAAGTGTCACCAGCTCGGCGACAGCCTCTGTTGCCAATATCAACGATACCCCGACAGGCAGCGTCACGATTAGCGGAACAGCCTCACGGGGCGCAACACTGACCGCAGGTATCAGCACACTGGCTGATGCTGATGGACTTGGTACCATTAGCTACCAATGGAAGGCTGGAGGGACTGCGATAACTGGCGCAACAGGAACGACCTATATCTTGACTGCAGCCGAGGTTGGAAAAACTGTTACTGTTGTGGCAAGTTACGCTGACAGTTACGGATTCGGCGAGAGTGTTACCAGCTCAGCAACAGGTGCTGTGGCAGAGCATCAAAATAATCTTCCGACAGGCCTCGTCACCATTGCGGGCACAGCAACGCAAAATGCACTGCTGACAGCATCAAATACACTTGCTGATGTCGACGGTCTTGGAACTATCACCTACCAGTGGAAAGCGGGTGGCAGCGCAATCAGC
>SZYA01000078.1 GCA_005843815.1 Chlorobium sp. | reverse complement strand
GCTGAATCACCCCTTCGCGCACCTCTGCGCTGAGAAAGTTAAGTTGGGCGGTATCATTCCACGGCATGATGGTGCCGTCATTGCCATGATAGATATAGCGGGTATCACCAGTCAGGTAATCAATCCGCTTGTAGGCGACCGCCGCATCGGTACGGTTCCAGTAGCCATCTTCAAGATAGATTCCGTAACGGGGGTCGTTGCTGAGGTTCGGGCCATTATAGGAATAATTATAGTAGGGAGGTGTGGTTGCGGAGAGAAACCATTCAGGATTGCTCCGTACCAGCTCGGAATCCATAGCGGTATGGTTGGGCACCATGTCGCTCGCCAGACGAATACCGCGTTGTTTAGCCCTGTGTATCAGGTCCAGATATCCTCCATAACCTCCTATGTCATCAGAAATATCATATTTTTCGAGAGAGTAAGCTGAGGCTTTTGCTTCAGGATTTCCATGTATCTGCTTGATTTTCTGTGAAGCAAAGCTACGCTGCCAGAGTCCTATCAGCCACAAGGCCGTGAATCCGCGATCGGCGATAGTATCAAGCTCCTCATCGGGAATATCCTGAAGACGGGAAATTGGGCGGCGATAAATTTTGCTGAGCTGATCAAGCCAGACATAAGTGCTTTTGGCAAGCATGACCACTTCAGGCATCCACGATGAGTCCACAGAGTAGTTGGCCGGGGCATTGGCATCATCAAAAGAATAATCGTGGACGTGGGCCGCTTTTTCAAACTCATAGCCATCGTTGCGGAGAGCCTTTTCATGCGCAATCTGCTCAAAGAAGAGGTATTTGTCTTCATCCTCAATAAAATTGATAGCGCCAGCCAGAAATTCCCAAAATGGCGAATCATCAAGTAGCTCTCCCCAGTTCAGACGAATGTAGCGAAGTTGCTCCAGAATTGACGTCGGAGCATGTTTTATTGGCATGAAGAGCAATTCTGCAAGGTCGAGATCATCGGGCCCAACGGGACCCATCGCCTGCATTGAGCTTCGCATGGTCATGATCAGCTTTCGGTACGAACTCTCTTTCGTCAGTGTTTCATCGGTCAAAAGATCAGAAAAAGGTTCAAGAGCCGGGTTCTGGTTATTCAGCCAGACAAGGAAAGACTCTTCAAGCACGACCGTTTTATTTTTTTGCTGTTTCAGCCATTCAGCGGGAGATTCAGCGCAGGCATAGATTTTTTGCGTGGGAAAAGAGGTAATAAACCGGTTCAGGTATTGTTCTGATTGTTCTATAGAGAGCAATTCGACCAGTGCTCTGTAGACATTATCCAAAAAGTTTGGTTGCCGTGCAGCGATTGCTTTAGTCATGATAGCATGAAACAATGCATGCAGCAGTTTCATACCGTGTAACTGAGCAGGGAGAACAGGTTTCGCGTCTGCTCCTCTCTGTTTTATCAGAAAATCATTGATGACGGCAGCCTGTTTTTCTGAAGTTTTCAGACTTTCCTGAGCGGAGGCAGGTAAAGAGAGAAACTCGGGATCAGTCAGATGAAAAAGTTCATGAGCCTTACGGTTGACATAGAAGTGTTCTTTGTTTTGTAACACTGGGAGGTTGTGCTTGATGGTCACTGCAAAAAAAGTTTGAATGTTGCCCAACGGGTTGTAATGGACAGATCTGAATGCCCGGTTATCTGACCTTTTTTTCGAGGTAGCGCTGAAGGAATGTAAAACCAATATCCTTTACAGAGCGTAGTATTTCAAATCCAATGGTGGAGAGGGCTGTTTTACCTTGCGTCGACAAATGTTGCGATGGAGCGGAATGTTGGGTGTGCTCTATCACAATGGATGGGCTTCTATGGCATATTAATGCTCTTGTGAGAAGCAAGCCCGCCAAAAAAGCTGCCCCCGCTGCTTTTTTAGGGTGCTGCCTGATCATGTTTTCTGGAGAAATTTCATCCTTCAGATCCGCTGCAAGTTTTTGGGCTCTCATTTTTATCTGCTCCTCCCTTTCCGTAATGGTATGATGCAGCTCTTCAATGCGTGCCTGAATGTTGGCTAAAGGCTCATTTTGTGTAGTCATGGATGGATAAGAGGATTTTCCGGATCAGATTTTTCAGGAGTAATGGTCTAATTTTGGTGAAAAACAGAAAGCACGAAAGAAAGATAAAGCTTACCAGAAGATAACCAAGAAAAGGATGTCCCAGCAGCTCGCCTGCCAGCAAGGCAAAGGTGGTGATAAAGTAACCCGCACCGATAATCAGGATGACACCGAGCACAACGCCAGCGCTGGCAAGGGCAACCTTTTCGGTCATCTCTATTTTGAGCATCTCTATTTTCGCCTCAATAATAGCCACAACATCCTCATAAGTGGAGGTTACTGACTCGTCAAACAGTTGCTGTATTCCGCTCTTTTTCTGCTTTACGGGTGTCTGGCCATCACCCTCTTTTTTGCGGTGATTCATCATAGTATCCAAAATCAGTGCTTTTTATCGCCTCTTTTTCAATAAAAGTCCCAAAAAAGCGCCTGCGCCTGCTGAAAAAAGCATCGCCTGCCCGGGATTCTTTTTGATATACTCTGTCGTCTTTTCAGCGCCTTTCAGCATCAGTGTGCCAAACTCACTCTCCTTGAAGTTCGAAAACGTCTCAACAAGTGTCTCTTTGATCTCTAATCGCCGTTTTGGTGTTTCACACTGATGCTCTTCTGCAAACCCCTTTGGCTTGCTGCCGTGAATAGTAACCGGGACTTCCTGTTCCATAAGCGTTCAACAATATTTCATAAGTTATGGTTAATCTCTGTAGCAAATATATAAAAACAATATGGTCTTTGCATGGCCCACTTACTGAAGAACTCTTCCACCATCAACTGTAATGATCTGTCCGGTAATGTAATCGCTCTCCAGAAGAAAGGTAATGGCACGGCAAATATCAAGAGGGTCGCCAAGTTTTTTGAGCGGGATGTTATTCATCATCTCTTCCACTGGCACCTCCTTGTCAGGGTGTATGGTGATGGTGCCCGGCGCTATGGAGTTGACAAGAATCTGAGGTGCAAAGGTTTTTGCAAAGACTCTCGTCAGGTGCTGAATGCCCGCTTTTGAGACGGTGTAGGGGGCAAAATTTCGCCATACAAGCTCCGCAGAGATATCGGTCATGGAGATGATGCGTGAGACAAACGGCTGTTTCTGCATGATGCGTACCGCCTCTTGCATGGTAAAAAAGGTGCCTTTCAGGTTTGTGTCTACCAGGCTGTCCCACTGCTGTTCGCTAACATCAGGAAGTGGTGTGCTGAAAAAATTCGATGCGCTGGCAATCAACAGGTCGAGCTGTTCAAATTGCTCGCGAAAAGTTGCAAAAGCGCTGCTGATGTCAGCGGGTTTCGAGACATCGCAGTGGCTCATCTGCGATTCCGGGCTTATTCTGCGGATCTTTTCGAGGGTTTGAGCCGCCTTTTCTTCCGATGAGTTCCAGGTGAAGAAGATGGTGTATCCCTGTCCGGCTACTGAAAGCGCAATTTCACCTCCTAGAAGGCCCGAAGCGCCGGTCATGAAGCACACTTTTTGGCCTGAATGGGTCATGGTCTGTTATGCTGATGCTGGAGTTTAAACACGATGAAACATTTGCTCAACTGAAGGACATTCTGTTTATTCTTTTTGACATTATCCTTTGTGTAAAGGTATTGCTTTTCCTGCCAACTCTTGAAAGAATCATGCCGAAAAAATCAGTTGGAGGCAAAGAGAGTGGTCAACAGGAGTTTTCAGCAGGATAGCCATCAATGAATTATGAATTATGAATGAACGTTTGTTTTTGAAACTTCTTCTTGCTCTTTTTTTTGGGCTTTTTGTTGCTGAGCTGCTTGTTGTGCTGTTGTTTGGTTTCAGACTGGAGCTGATTGTTTTCTGTTTTGTTATTGCAGTTGCAGTGACGGGTATGCTTGTCGTTGCACGACTTTTGCTGCAGCAACGGGCGGAGATTGACTCTGTCTCGTCGCGGCGAGCAAAGGCCAAGCGCTCCGATGTGATGCACGATCGGCTTAGAGAGTACAGTATTGATGAGGAGTTTCTTGGCGGGGAGAGGTTCATTCGGGACAAGGGACGCTCTCCGGTGCCTCCTACCGCAGAGTCGCGCAGCAGTCGCAATCCGTCAGCAGGTGACTCCACAGCGACGATTGAAGAGGCCATCAAGAGTCATGCGGAGATGTATGGCGGGCTTGGTCAGTTACTGCTTATGATGGAAAAGATTGACGACAACTCATTTGGTCGACTGGTGAAAATAGCTGGTTTGGGTGAGCTTTCTCGTGAAGAGGTGATACTCAAGATGACGCTGATGGTTCATGAAGAGTCATCTTCAATGGGCGATGGCCCCGAAAGTGATGGAGGAGAGAGCTCTATGCTGGAAGGGCATACCATGGATAAGGAGAGTTTTGACGAGTATATTCGCCGTTGCATGAGTGGCGCTGAGCATGATGAACAATGTGGCGACGGTATTACTGTTGATCTCGATGATGTGGCTCTTTTACGAGGAGCGGGGAGAGCACCAGAGGATTTTGAGCACAATCCAAAATCGGTGATTGCAAGTCTGAAGAGGGCGGGGATGAAGCCATGAACCCGGTTGTTTTAAGCAAAGCCAGGTTGCGCTATTTTGTGAAGCTTCACCAGAAAAAGTTCAGGGATTCGGAGGGGCTTTTCCTGGCTGAAGGGCTTCGCACGGTCAGGGAACTTTGTCTGAATCTGCCGGATGAGGAGATGCTTGTTGCCCTGCTGGTCAGGGATGGTGAAGCAGAGGCTGACCGTTTTGCAGAAGCGTACAAGAGAAAGCACTTTTCCATCACAGAAAAAGAGTGCGCTCAGCTTGCTGGAACCTCCACGCCGCAGGGGATTTTTGCTGTTTTTCGACAGCAACGGCAGGATGTGCCTGAAGCGCCAGAAAAGCCCGGGCGATCGCTTGTTGTTGCCCTTGATGAGCTTCAGGATCCGGGCAATGTGGGTACTATCCTCAGAACTGCGGTCTGGTTTGGTGTCGACGCAGTGATCTGCAGCACCGGAACCGCCGACCGCTATAATCCGAAAGTGATACGTTCATGTGCGGGAAGCATCTTTGCTCTCCGCCATTACGTCGTTGGGCAGCTTCATCACGAGCTTTGCTGTCTGCAAAAAAGAGGCTATTCCATCCTCTGCTCATCGCTTGAGGGCAAGGACTTTCGGGAATTTCCTGCCTGGCCTGAAAAAGTTGTGCTGGTGATTGGTAATGAAGCCAACGGTGTCAGCGAATCGGTAAAAGCGCAGGCTGACCTGCTGGTGCGCATCCCTCACGCTGGCACACGGGTGAGGGTTGAATCGCTCAATGCCTCCGTATCAGCAGCCATTCTTATGGAGCGGTTGGTGCTGGGGTGAAGCGAGGATAAGTCTTCGTGGTCTGAGATTTTACCTTACCCATTCTCTCCGTCAATATTCATCGTTGCATGCAGATGCACCGGCTTCACAGATTTTTTGCGCAGGCGGATATTCAGCATCTCGACGGCGACCGAGAAGGTCATGGCGAAGTAGATGTACCCTTTGGGAATTTCAAATCCAACACCCTCAGCAAGCAGGGTAACACCGACAAGGATGAGAAAACTGAGCGCGAGCATCTTGATGGTCGGGTGAGCTTCCACATAATCGCTGATAGCTTTGGCACCCAGCATCATGATGACAATCGAGATCATGATGGCGATGATCATCACCTGAATATCATCAGCAAGGCCAACTGCGGTGATAACCGAATCAAGCGAAAAAACAATATCGATGACCGCTATTTGCAGCATGGTGAAGATAAAATTGCTGCTGGATTTACCCTGTTTACTCTCTTCTTCCCCCTCCAAACTTTGATGGATCTCCTGGGTGCTTTTTGCCAGCAGAAAGAGCCCGCCGCCAAGCAGAATCAGGTCACGACCTGAAACGGTGTGGCTGAGCAGGGTAAAGAGTCCGGTTGTCAAGCTCATCACCCACGTTATGGAGAGCAGAAGGGCGATTCTGGTGAACATCGCCAGACCAAGGCCGATGACTCTCCCCTTGCCCTGCTGCTCTTTCGGCAGGCGACCGACGATGATTGATATGAAAATAATATTGTCAATACCGAGAACTATCTCCAGAGCGGTCAAGGTTGCCAATGCAATCCAGGCTTCTGGCTGTGTGATCCATTCCATAAAAGGGGTTGGATAAAAGTTGATGTATCTGTTTCGTTCAGGGGGATAATGTACACAACAGATTACTCCCAGCAAAAACCACCTGTTTGGCTGAGTCGCTTTTTCGTTACATTACAGTGCAACGCCTGCTTATACCGGAGGGAGGTGCGCTGTTCCCGGCAGGGTGGTCGGTGTGGTTGGGGCAAGCGGATTTGTGTCTGGCTTGGTGGCTTGGCCGAATTCCCGTAATATGTTACCTTGTTTACAAGTCGCACGGGAGTTGCCTTTTAGAAACGCAGGAAAAAGAGTTGGTCATGAAAAAAAGAGTTGGAGGAGTCGTCACTGGACTCATTGCTTTGTTTATATCCGTTCCATCTGTTACTGTTGCAATGCCTTACGTGAGAGGCGCTGTGGGTCTCGCTTCAATGAGCGACTCCAAATACACTGCCAGCTCTTACAGTGCTGGTTATAATCTTGCTGGAGCTGTCGGGCTTGACGGTGGCCACTATCGTGTCGAAGCGGAGATTGGGTATCAGAACAATGAAATCAGGAATATTTTAAAAAAGTTGTCGATGACGACCTATATGGCGAACTACTATCTGGATATAGCCGTTCCAGTTGTGCCAGTTGCCCCCTTTCTCACTGCCGGAGTTGGAGTTGCCAATATTTATGGGGGGAGTGGCAGCGACCGTGTAGTCGCCTGGCAGGTTGGTGCTGGTGCAGGGGTTCATGTTTTTCCTTTTACAACTCTTGATCTCCAGTATCGTCATGCAGGTACAGCCGATCCCGTACTGGATGGTAGAAAATACACTATTGGATCAAATAATGTGACTGTTGGTCTGAGAGTTGGTCTGTGAAGCAAGGAGCATACGCCAGCAAAGAGCATACGCAAGCAAGCATCATACGCTTTCAATAACTTTTTAACAGGGGAGGTTGCCATGCCTATTCGCAAATTGAGGGAGTTTCTTGACAGTCATGCGGTGAGGTATTTCGTCGTCAGCCACTCTCCGGCCTATACGGCACAGGAGGTTGCTGCTTCCGCTCATGTCCCAGGCAAAGAGCTTGCCAAAACTGTTGTTGTGACGATTGCCGGCACCTTGGCCATGGTTGTTTTACCCGCCTCCCGTCAGCTTGATTTTACGCTTTTGCGGGAATTTTGTGGCACACAGGAGGTTGAGCTGGCCAGCGAGAAAGAGTTTGTTGATATCTTCCCTGAATGTGAGATTGGGGCCATGCCTCCCTTCGGTAACCTTTATGGTATGGAGGTTTATGTCTCTGAAGAGCTTGAAGAGGATGACGCCATTGCCTTTAATGCTGGAGCTCATACTGAACTCTTGCGACTCTCCTACGACAGTTACAAGAGGCTGGTTCATCCAAAAGTTGCAAAGCTCTCTCGTAGTGTTCCGTGAACAGGGCCCGAATGAGTGCTTTTTCAAGGGAAATGTTACCTTCGAATGGTGACTGCCGACCGAAGCGAGGTTGCGTGAGTTTGGCAGCATTGAAAATGAATTGATCTATTCTGTATCTGGCCTGTTATGAAAATCGCCTTATATGCGGGGAGCTATGTCAAGGATAAGGATGGAGCGGTTAAATCCATTTATCAACTGGTTTCATCATTCAGGAAGCAGAAGCACGATGTGGAGGTGTGGTCTCCTGATCTCTCTTCCAGTGATGACGTTGGCGACATAGCCGTTCACGGGGTGCCTTCTGTTCCGATACCGCTTTATCCCGATTACAAAATTGGCTTTTTTACCAATGAAATTCGCTTGCAGCTCGAAGCCTTTTTGCCGGATATTGTCCATATTTCAACACCTGATATGATCGGCAGAGAGTTTCTCCTTTACGCCAGAGAAAAAAATATTCCAGTGGCATCGGCCTTCCACACCGATTTTCCCTCCTATCTTGCCTACTATCGACTCGGGTTTGCTGTCGGGTTAGCCTGGAGATACCTCACCTGGTTTTACAACAGTTGTACTCTTGTGCTGGCTCCGAATGAGAGTGTTCGGTTGAAACTTGAAGGCCATCATATCAACAACATTGCTCTCTGGTCAAGGGGGGTGGACAAGGAGCTTTTCGATCCATCCCGTCGATCTCTTAAACTTCGGTCAACATGGAATGCTGCCGACAGGAGGGTGATTGTCTATGCTGGACGTTTTGTGGTTTACAAGGATATTGATGTGCTGATGGAGGTGTACGACCGGTTTATGCATGGAGCATACGCTGATAAGGTAAGGTTTGTGATGATTGGTTCCGGTCCGGAGGAGGAGTTGATGAGGCGAAGAATGCCGGAGGCCGTATTTACCGGCTATCTTACGGGAGAAGATCTTTCTGTCGCTTATGCCAGCGGAGATCTGTTTCTGTTTCCATCTACAACAGAGGCATTTTGTAATGTTGCGCTTGAAGCGCTGTCTTCAGGACTGCCTGTTGTGGTATCTGATGCAGGGGGTTGCTGGGAAGTTGTTGAGAGGTCGGGTGGTGGCCTCGTGGCTCCTGAAGGAGATTGTGGAGCCTTTTATGCACAATGCCTTGAGTTGCTTGATAATTCATTGAGGTACAGAGAGCTGAAGGCTCGAGGTCTTGCTTTTGCTGAGCTGCAGTCCTGGTCTGAGGTCAATCATGGCTTGATTGAGCGGTACAAGGATATTGTGGCACGAGGAGTACCCTCTGTTGAGATGAGTGAAAGAAGATCTGTTTCGGTTGAATCAAGCTGATTGAAAAAGTTATGAAAGCTGGAGTTGTGGGATTGGGGAAAATGGGGTGGAATATGGCGCTCCATCTTCTGGAGTGTGGCCATGAACTGGTGGCTTTTGATCTTTCTCAGGAGGCTGTTGCGGCTCTTGCTGCACAAGGAGGAGCCCATGCGTCAGGCTCTCTGCAGGAGCTGGCTAGCCAGCTCACCCCTTGCCGCCTGATATGGCTGATGGTGCCCGCTGGTGAGCCGGTTGACAGCACGATTGAGCAGCTTCTGCCGCTGCTTGATAAAGGCGATATCATCGTTGATGGAGGTAATTCGCATTACAAGGATTCTGAACGGAGAGCGGCTCGCCTTGGAAAGCGGGGAATCCACTTTCTTGATGCCGGCACAAGCGGTGGCCTTGATGGGGCGCGCCATGGAGCCTGCATCATGGTTGGTGGCGACAAAAGCGCTTACGACAGTATCGAACCATTACTGAGCGATCTTTGTGTCGAAAACGGATACGGCTATATGGGGCGTTCCGGGTCAGGCCACTTTGCTAAAATGGTCCATAACGGTATTGAGTACGGTATGATGCAGGCGATGGGCGAAGGGTTCAATCTGCTTGATGCCAGTGGATATGATTATGATCTTGAAGCGGTTTCCCGTGTCTGGGCAAACGGTTCGGTGATCCGTGGCTGGCTGATGGAGCTCATGGTTCAGGCGCTGCAGAAAGATCCAAAACTCAATTATCTCACCGGCGCTATTGCTGATTCTGGCGAGGGTCGCTGGACGGTGGAAGCGGCTCTTGACCATGAGGTGTCGATTCCTGTTATTGCAGCATCTCTCTTTACCCGCTATCGTTCACGCTCTGAAGGGAACATATCCGACAGGGCTGTTGCAGCATTGCGACATGAGTTTGGAGGTCACTCCTTTATTGAGAAACCATAAAACAGGTTCCATATCATGCAGGTAAAACCTGATAATTGCACCATCATCATATTTGGTGCCAGCAGTGACCTTGCTGCCCGCAAACTCTTTCCGTCGCTCTATGAGCTGGCGTTGTGGGGCAACCTTCCCGATGATTATCACATCATCGGCGTTGGTCGGGCAGCTCTCTCTCATGAGGAGTTCCGCTCTTTTATGCAGAAAAAGATGGCCGGAATATTTCCGGAGAGCGTGCGGGATGAGGCCGCTTGTGCCGCTTATATTGCCCGCATCTCTTATGTGCGGCTCAATCTTGCTGAGCCCGATGGTTATCAGGCGTTGAGCCAGGATATTCTCTCAATGGCTTCAGAGTCGGGCAGTTGTGCCAATGTGCTATTTTATCTTGCTACGCCACCCAGTCTTGCGCCGGTTATTGTTCGAAATCTGCAATATGCCGGGCTTGGCGAAAAAGATGGTTGCCAGGATGGATGGCGGAAAATTATCGTTGAAAAACCTTATGGACGGGATTTGCAGACAGCGCGCGAGCTGAACAGCGTTATCGGTGAGGTCTTCAGCGAAAAGCGTGTGTTCAGGATTGACCACTATCTTGGCAAGGAGACTGTGCAGAACATTATGGTGTTCCGCTTTTCCAACGGCATTTTTGAACCTCTGTGGAATCGCCGGCATATTGCCAATGTCACCATCACTATTGCGGAAGATTTTGGCATTCGTGATCGTGGGGCTTTTTATGAAGAGGCGGGTCTGCTTCGTGATATTATGCAGAACCATGCGTTGCAGCTTCTTGCTGCCGTTGCCATGGAGCCGCCGGTTGATCTCTCGGCGGATGCTGTACGTGATGAGAAAGCCAAGGTACTTCGCTCAATTCGTCCGTTTACAGCGGAGAGTGTTGATCGTTCAGTGGCGCTTGGACAGTATGACGGCTACCGTGCTGAAAAAAATGTTGCCTCCGATTCAACGGTTGAGACCTTTGCAGCCATCAAGTTTTTTATCGACAACTGGCGCTGGAAGGATGTCCCTTTTTATGTCAAAGCAGGCAAGAATCTGGCTGAAACGGTGACTGAAATTGTTATTACCTTTCAGTGCCCTCCCCAGAACTATTTTGGCCCTGCCGAAAGTTGCAGCTACACTGCCAACCAGGTTATTCTCCGTATCCAGCCGGAGGAGACCATTGCCATAAAGTTCGGGGCAAAACGTCCAGGCGAAGCGGTGATTACCGATCCTGTCTTTATGAAGTTTGACTACAAAACCTCGTTTACCGAGGTTGGTCTGACTCCCTATCATCGGTTGCTGCTTGATGCCATGGCAGGGGAGCAGATGAACTTTATTCGTCAGGACAGCGTCGAATACTCGTGGGCGATTATTGACTCTATCCGTCAAGCCGTTGGCAACCAGCCGCCGCAGAGCTATCCGGTTCATTCACACGGGCCTGACTCGGTTGACAACATCTATGATTGAGCGGTAAACCAGAAGAGTTTCCCGTTGACCGGTTTTACAAGACTTGCTGGTACGCTTATTTCCTGTTCAATAAATATCTTTTCAGCCAGTTCGCTTTTCGTTTTTCCGGTGGTGAAGAAAAGAATATTTCGTGCATGGTTGATGACCGGCAGGGTCAGGGTGAGCCGTTTTCCCGGTGGTTTTCCGAATGGGGCGTTGACCGCAATGACCCATTGCATCTCTTCCTGAAGCGCCTCAGAGTTGTCTGCAAAGAGCGAGGCTGTGTGGCCATCATCGCCGAGACCAAGCAGGATGAGGTCAAAACGGGGGAATTTTTCCGATGCGCCACTCTCTTCAATCGGAAAAAATGAGCGGATAGCAGCTTCATATTCCCTTGCCGCCTCTTCTGTATCAGCCTTTTCTCCTGCCATTCTGACGAGATGATTTTTTGGAATACCGGAGTGTTGCAGCAGCGTCTCCATGATCATCCGCTCGTTGCTGTCGGGATGTTCGATTGGGACGCACCGCTCGTCGCCCATGAAAAACCATGTCTTTCCCGGAAGCTGGTGGAGCGCCGGGGTGTTTTTCGACCAGCCATCGGGGAGCTGAAGTTCGTAGTGTTCCAGCAGTTCAGCGCTCACTCCCTGCGCAAGCCGCTTGTAGAGAATTCGTGGCGAATTACCTCCAGCCAGCGCCATCAAAAATCGTCCACGTTCAGCAACGGCACGGTAAGCCTCCGCAACGATCAGCGCTGCGGCATGCTCTGTTGTTGCAGTTTCGTTGCCATTATAGAGGAACTTTTGTGTAGATCGGTTCATAGGGGAATGTTTTGCGTAAAAATTATCGTTGAACGGATGATGACTGAGATGGTATGATGGCGTTGCAATGGATTATCTGTTGTCTCCTCCAACCTTGTTGTGTAACTTGCACTTGTTGAACATAACCATAACAAGTGGAGAAGTAAGTATGGCGGCGTTTGATTTTGGTGCGAAGGTTGATCCTGGGCTCTTTGACAGAGAGCGCGGTGACATCAATATTCAGAGTTATCTCTCCGGGGGGTGGGAGATGTTCCGCGAGAATGTCGGAGAGTTTATCGGTTTCACCCTTATTATTTTTGTTGTCTGGCTCGTCAGCTCAATGTTTGATGCGGGAAGCTCTCTTCTTTTTTCTTCTGTGGCAGCACCATTCTATGCCGGATATAGTATTGTGGCTTTCAAGCTCGCCAGCGGGCGACCGTTTCAGTTCAGCGATTTTTTTGGAGGGTTCAACTATTTTCTTCCTCTTTTTCTTGCCTCACTCGCCAGCACTCTTCTGGTCAGCATCGGTTTTGTATTGTTGCTGCTACCCGGTATCTACCTCGCCATCTGTTACATGTTTACCACTTTTCTTGTGATTGATTACCGCATGGAGTTCTGGCAGGCAATGGAGATGAGCCGTACCCTTATTTCACGACACTGGTTCTCGTTTTTTGGCTTTGCCATTGTTCTTTTTGTCCTTAATGTTCTCGGTGCTTTGGCTCTCGGTATAGGGTTACTGGTCACGATTCCTGTCACCTCGTGTGCTGTTGCAATTGCTTACAAGGAGTTTGTCGGGCTCTACTCCTCAGAGTGGTAGGTTGATCATTGACCGTATGTATGTGGTTATTGTCGCTGGTACCATATTTGTTTGATGGTTTCCAAATTAATCTATCTTTTCGGTTTGTTGTTCCAGAATGCCAGAAAAGTACTGGTTGAATATGCTTGACGGGCTGCTTATGTTTCGCTTGATTCCGCTCTTTTTTTGGGCAGTGCTGATTGCTTTGCCAGCACATGGATGGCTGTCGTTGGAGAGTGAGCGACCGTATCGTGGCAATGCTGTTGCCGAGAAAATTCACGACCACTGTGAACGCCTGATTCGGCAGAAGAGACCCGCAGATGGCATGGCAAGAGAGATGCTTAATATCCGCCTGGAGCGGTTTTACTCCGTGCGAGGGTTTCAGCCTCTCTGGACAAACAGGCAGATGGTTGAAGCATTGATGGCTGCTGTTGAGGCCTCTGCTGCTGACGGTCTTAATCCATCCGATTATGCTATTGCCCGGATCAGGGAGTTTGATCCACACGCATCGATGTCTCCTGAAAAAAAAGCGCAAGAGGATATATTTCTTACCAAAACAGCTCTGCTTCTTGCCAGCCATCTTCGTTATGGCAAAGCTGATCCGGCAACTCTTGAGCCCTCCTGGAGTCGCGAAAAGAAAAACCTGCAGTTGCTGGATGAGCAGCTTCAACGCTCTCTTGCCGCTGGTTCATTCACCGTTTATTTTAAAGAGCTTCAGCCTCAAGATGCAAACTATGATCTTCTTAAAAAGGGACTTGCACGATATCGTGCCATTGCCCGTCATGGAGGCTGGCCACAACTTGCAGGCGGACCGACGCTGAAAGAGGGCAATCGGGATAGCCGGATTACAGTGTTGAGGAGACGTCTCAAGGTGTCGGGTGATCTTGCCGTAGAGGATGCGGATACCTCAACAGTATACAGCCGGGAGATGGTTGGGGCTGTCAAGCGGTTTCAGAAGCGGAACGGTATGGAGGTTGATGGTTCCGTTGGTGTCGCCACTCTTCGAGTCATGAATATTCCGGTTGAACGCAGGATTGATCAGATTCGCGTCAACCTTGAACGGTTCCGCTGGTTTTTACATGATATTGACTCGACCTGTATTTTGGTCAATATTCCAGGATATTCTCTCCAGTACATCGAAAATGGTCATTATCGGTGGGGAACAAAAGTGATTGTCGGGCAGCCTCTGCGGCAAACTCCGGTTTTCAGGGCATCGATTTCCTCTCTTGTTTTTAACCCGAAATGGGTTGTGCCTGAGACCGTTCTTGACAAAGATGTTCTTCCTGCCCTCAACAAAGACAACTCTTATCTGGCTAAAAAACAGTTGCGGGTGGTTGATGAAGAGGGGAGTACCGTCGATCCCGCCACAGTAGATTGGTCGCACTATTCTGCACGGAACCTTCCTTACCATCTCCAGCAGCGATCAGGCGATCAAGGGGCATTGGGGAGAATCAAGTTTCTTATGCCGAATCGCCATACCATTTATCTGCATGATACACCTGGCAAAGAGCTTTTTGACAAAAGCAGACGAGACTTCAGCTCAGGATGTATTCGGGTACAAAACCCTTCAGAACTTGCCAGACTGCTTTTGCATGACAGCCTGCAGTGGAGCAGTGCAAAGATACAGGATGCCGTCAATACCGGAAAAACCACCATGGTGATCCTTCCACAACCGATTCCCGTGTTTCTTCTCTATTTTACTGTGGTGCCCAACGGTCAAGAGCTCCAGTTTCGCGACGACATCTACAATCGCGACAATCAGGTGCTGAAACTCCTCAATAAGCTGGGAGGCGGGAGGTAGGTGAATGGTTGGGTTCCGGGGTATGATTCAACAAACCATCGTAGTTTACTCTTACTGTTTGTGTGGAGAGGCTTGTGCCGTAAAGTAATGTCGGGAGAAAATAAAAAGCACCCCGGGTCTCAGGGTGCTTTTTATATTCAAAAAGAGCGACTTACTTCTGTGGAAAAATTGAAGAGGCGATGTTCTGGACAAGCTGGCAGCAATTGCTGAAAAGGTTGCCAATAAGATCAGAAGATGATTTGACAACAGGTTCAATAAGCTGTCCGGCTGTTCTGATTCCGATGTTCAACAAATCAAGCTGCTGCTGTGCCAGTGTTCCGGCGGTGGTCAAAAGGTTGTTGAGAGCAAGTGAGAAATCGCTGATTGCGTCGTTTGACATGGTTGTTATTGTTTTAGTGTTGTTATGAAAATGCGTTGGTGAAAATAACTTCAATAAATAGAAAACTATACGCCTAATTTAACAGATAAAAAATATAGTATCCCACTATAATGGAAAAATTTCTTTTTTATCCGACCATTCTTTGCAAGTCCGGTTAAAGTGGATCGTAGTTCAAAACCGGGGCAAGCCATTTTTCTGCCTCCTTTACACCTATTCCTTTCCGTACAGCGTAATCTTCAACCTGGTCTTTCCCGATTTTTCCGAGTATAAAGTATCTGGCCTCCGGGTGAGAGAAATAGAGGCCACTCACTGAGGCTGCCGGATTCATGGCAAAAGATTCCGTGAGCGTGATGCCGGTGTTTGTTTCGGCATTCAACAGAGTGAAGAGCTCCGCTTTTTCGGTGTGATCGGGGCATGCGGGGTAGCCGGGCGCCGGGCGGATGCCCTGGTATTTTTCAGCCAGCAGCTCATCAAGAGCAACAGGCTTGCATGAAGCGATGTCGGGATGGCAGGCACATTTTTTGTGGCTATTTGCACTGGCTTCGTAACCCCAGAGCTCCTTGCGCACCCGCTTATGCAGCATTTCGGCAAAGGCCTCTGCCAGGCGGTCGGCGAGGGCCTGCGTCATGATGCGGTGGTAATCGTCCTGTTCATAACTGAACTGTTTGAGCAGCTTTTCGATGCCGTAACCGGCGGTGACGGCAAAGCCTCCGATGTAGTCCTCCACGCCTGACTCGGCAGAGGCTACAAAGTCAGCCAAAGCCAGGTTCGGCTCGCCGGAATTTTTCTCCTGCTGCTGGCGGAGAGTATGGAGCGTCATCAGTACAGCGCTACGGCTTGCATCTGCGTAAACCTCAATGTCGTCCCCGATGCTGTTGGCAGGGAAGAGCCCCGCAACACCTCTCAGGCCGAGGAGTTGCTCTTTATCAATCCGGTCGAGCAGAGCCTTGGCATCGTCGAATAGTTGTTTCGCTTCACTTCCGTATTTATCGTCATCGAGAATCTGCGGGTAGCGTCCATGCAGCTCCCATGCCATGAAAAAGGGTGTCCAGTCGATATAGGGGCGCAGCTCTTCGACTGTCACATCTTCCAGCAGGGTAATGCCCGGTTTCAGCGGCTTGTAGGCCACCGGTTGCAGCGAGGCGCGGTTCTTGCGGGCATCAGCCAGCGAAAGATATTTTTTTGAAGCGCTGCTCGACGAGTGGCTCTCTCTCAACCCTGCCTGCTCCTTTTTGAGAGCTGCGACATACGACGGGCTGAGCGCCGGGTTGAGGAGGCTGTTGACCACCGGAACGCTCCGCGAGGCATCAAGCACCTGCACGACCGGGCCAGAATAGACTGGCGCAATTTTGACGGCAGTGTGCATTCGTGATGTCGTGGCACCTCCAATGAGCAGAGGGATCTTCATACCAAGTCGTTCCATTTCGCTGGCCACATGCACCATCTCATCAAGCGACGGGGTGATGAGGCCGCTCAGACCAAGCAGGTCAGCCTTTTCGCGCTCGACCGCCTCAAGAATTTTTTCGCACGGCATCATGACACCTATATCCACAACATCGTAGTTGTTGCAGGCAAGCACAACGGCGACAATATTTTTGCCAATGTCGTGCACGTCGCCCTTCACCGTCGCCAGGAGCACCTTTGCGGCGGCGCGGGTGTCCTTGTTCTTCGCCTTCTCTGCGGCGATGTAGGGCAGAAGGGTGGCGACCGAGCGCTTCATCACGCGGGCGCTCTTGACCACTTGTGGCAGAAACATCTTGCCCACGGCAAAGAGGTCGCCAATGGCGTTCATCCCATCCATCAGCGGCCCCTCAATCACCTGGAGTGGACTTGGATAGAGCTGGCGAGCCTCTTCAGTGTCCTCTTCGATAAATTCAACAATCCCTTTGATCAGCGCATAACGCAACCGCTCTTCAACTGGAGCGCTCCGCCATTCCGCAGCTTTGGCTTCAATTTTTTCACCACCGGTGGCGATGGTCTCGGCAAAGCTGACCAGCCGTTCCGTTGCGTCGGGGCGACGGTTGAGCAGCACATCCTCAACCCGCACCAGCAGTTCAGCCTCAATATCCTGATAGATGGCGAGCTGACCAGCGTTGACGATGCCCATGTCGAGCCCCGCACGGATGGCGTGGTAGAGGAAGGCGGCGTGCATGGCTTCCCGTACCGTTTCGTTGCCACGG
>SZYA01000089.1 GCA_005843815.1 Chlorobium sp. | reverse complement strand
CTACGACAAGGCGACTGATTGCATCCTTTGTGCCTCGTGTGTTTCAGAGTGCAGTATTCTAAGGGCGAATAAGGAGTATGTCTCTCCCGCCGTGCTGCTGAAGTCTTATCGCATGAATGTTGACAGCAGGGATGCCATTCATGGGGAGCGTCTTGCTGAACTGGTCAAGGATCATGGTGTTTGGGATTGCACGCACTGTTATCGTTGTCAGGAGAGCTGCGTGAAGAGCATTCCAATCATGGATGCCATCCATGGAATCCGTGAGGATGCTATTGAACTCAGAGGCATGAAAGATACCAGCGGTTCCAAACATGCAGAGGCCTTCATGTCTGATATTGAAAAGAAAGGCAAACTGGTCGAAGCCACTCTGCCGATACGCACGAATGGTGTTGTCTGGACGTTGCAGAATCTTCTGCCCATGGCTGTGAAAATGATCATGAAACGGCGCACTCCGCCCCCGCCGCCGCTGGTAAAATCAGCAAAAGGGATAAAGATATTCAGGGAGATGTTCAGGGAGATGACCGAACATGTCAGGCAGGATCACAAATCGCATAAAAAATAACAGGGGAGAACTGCTGGATGAAGCGATATGCATATTACCTGAGCTGTATTAATGAGTCCATGACCAAAGAGGTGGATCGTTCAATTGAGCTGTGGCAAAAAGATCTGGGGATCGAGTTTGTTAAACTGCACGAAGGCACCTGTTGCGGGGGGAGTAATCTTGACTATGTCAGTCCGAAACATTTTGCGCTGGTTAATGGCCGCAATATTGCTCTTGCTGAAAAGATGGGGCTCGACCTCATCGTCTCCTGCAACACCTGCCTGATGACAATGCGTAGCGCCAAGAAGAAACTTGATGAGACACCAGAGCTGAAAAAAGAGGTCAATGAGATTCTGAAAAAGGAGGGGCTTGAATATCGAGGTACTTCAGAGGTGCGTCATCTCCTGTGGGTACTCGTTGATGATGTAGGGCTCGATACCATTCGCAAGAAGGTGACGGTTCCGCTGAAAAACTATCGGATTGCCCCCTTTTACGGTTGCCATATTCTGAGGCCATCCACTGTTCTTGGTCACGATAATCCTGTTGATCCCAGCTCTCTCGACCAGTTGATTGAGGCTCTGGGTGGCCAAACCATTCCGTATAAGCATAAAAATCGTTGCTGTGGATTTCACACGCTGCTGGTTGCCGAGCAGGAATCACTTAATGTGGCAGCAGAGGCGCTCCAGGAGGCAATTCAGGAGAAAGCCGATTTTATTGTAACACCCTGCCCCCTGTGCCATACGTCGCTTGATGGCTATCAGTCGAAGGCGCTGAAACAGGCTGGCGAGGCAAGTTCAATACCTGTTTTTCATATTTCTGAAATGGTTGGCCTTGCGCTGGGTTACAGCGCAAAACAGCTTGGTATCAAAAGGCACATTGTTTCCTGATGCCTGTCGCGGCTTATCTTTCGGAAAGTTTTCAAATAAGGCTTTAAAAACGTAACTTCGCACTTTTACTTTGCTCTCAGCCGGGGATTACCGGATGTTCTGAAGGACCTCTTGTTTTGTAAACCATCAAATTATTGCATTGCATGCTCAAAAATGATCTTTTTCTCCGGGCATTAAAGCGCCAGCCATGTTCCAGGACACCAATCTGGGTGATGCGCCAAGCCGGTCGTTATCTGCCGGAGTACCGTGCCGTGAGAGAGAAAACCGATTTTTTAACCCTTTGTAAAACCCCGGAACTGGCAACCGAGGTCACCATTCAGCCTGTGGAATTGATGGGTGTGGATGCGGCTATTATTTTTTCTGATATTCTTGTGGTGAATGAAGCCATGGGGATGAATGTCGAGATTATAGAGTCAAAGGGGATCAAGCTTACTCCTCCGATTCGCTCCCAGGCAGATATCGACAAACTGATTGTGCCCGATATCGATGAAAAGCTCGGCTATGTGATGGATGCCCTTCGCATGACCAAAAAAGAGCTCGATAATCGAGTTCCGCTTATCGGATTTACGGGCGCTGCATGGACACTCTTCACTTATGCGGTTGAAGGCGGCGGATCGAAAAACTATGCCTACGCCAAGAAGATGATGTATCGTGAGCCAAAAATGGCCCATGCGCTTCTCGGCAAGATTTCCGGTGTTATCACCGCTTATGTGTTGAAGCAGATTGAGGCTGGAGCTGATGCCATCCAGATATTCGATTCATGGGCCAGTGCTCTTTCCGAGGATGATTACCGCGAATATGCACTTCCCTATATCAAGGAGACTGTCCAGGCGATCAAGGCCAAGCATCCAGAAACCCCGGTTATTGTTTTCTCAAAAGATTGCAACACCATTCTTTCTGATATCGCGGATACCGGTTGTGAGGCGATGGGTCTCGGCTGGGGCATTGATATAGGCAAGGCACGCAGAGAGCTCAACGATCGTGTTGCGCTCCAGGGCAACCTCGATCCGACAGTGCTCTACGGCACCCCTGAAAGAATCAAGGCTGAAGCTGCGAAGATTCTTAGATCTTTTGGCCAGCATACCGAACACTCCGGCCATGTTTTCAATCTTGGCCATGGTATTCTCCCTGATATGGAGCCTGAAAAGCTAAAACTGCTTGTCGAATTTGTCAAAGAAGAGAGCGCTCAGTATCACTAAACTGCTCTTTTTATCTCTCATTGCTGCGAAAGCCGCCTCATGCATGAGCTTGGGGCGGCTTTTTTATAATAAAGTTTGCTTGAAATCTTCTCTTTCTGGGGTCGTGGTTGCCCAAAACCGGGTTGATCGTAAGAAAAAAGGTTGGTTTTATAAAAAGAGTTGGAGAAAAGATTAGGAAGTTGCGGAAGGGAATGATACATCGGGTTCCCTGCTGAGATGAGG
>SZYA01000073.1 GCA_005843815.1 Chlorobium sp. | reverse complement strand
AAAACTTCAGGATGTACTTGTGTATGCAACTGAAGGGCTCGCACTTTCTGCTGAACAACTGCCTGAGAGTGTATCAAGAAAAGTTGGCCAGCTTATCAGTGAGTCGCTGTTTGTCACTGTTACCAATACCAACTTTGATGAAGATGCGATTGTCGTGCAGATACTGAAAACTCTGGCTCTGCGTGATGAGCTGAATTCTGCGCAGAATCAGAAGCCAGCCCATGATGCCGGTCACTGGAGTGGTAGCTCAAAGGAGGATTTTCTTTCAAAAGCACTCTCTGTGGGGCTCGACAGCCTCAGTGATCATGAAGACCTTCGATCCCTTAAAAGCCTTGTGCTCTTTGGAATCAAGGGGCTCGCAGCCTATACCGATCATGCAGCCGTGCTCGGCTATCACGATGATGATATCTATGCTTTTTACGTCAAAGGTCTTGCTGCGTTGACTAAAGAGCTTTCGGCTGACGAGCTGACCGCCCTTGTACTGGAAACAGGAGGTGTTGCTGTCAAGGCAATGGCCTTGCTCGACAAGGCGAACACTGAAACTTATGGTCATCCCGAAATTACCATGGTGAAAACCGGTGTCGGCAAGAACCCGGGCATTCTGATTTCAGGTCATGACCTGCGTGATCTGGAGGATCTGCTCAAACAGACAGTGGGGACAGGTGTAGATGTCTATACTCACTGCGAAATGCTTCCGGCTCACTACTATCCTGCTTTCAAGAAATATTCTCATTTTGTCGGCAATTATGGTGGCTCCTGGTGGTCTCAGGACAAGGAATTTGACTCTTTCAATGGTCCGATTCTTATGACAACGAACTGTATTGTGCCAGTTCGCGAGGCCTACCGCAACAGGATGTTTACCACCGGAATGGCGGGTTATCCTGGCCTTAAACATATTCCGGCCAGACCAGAAGGTGGCCAGAAAGATTTTTCAACGCTTGTTGCTCTTGCCCAAACCTGTTCATCGCCGGTGGAGCTTGAAAATGGTCAGATTGTTGGTGGTTTTGCGCACAACCAGGTGCTTGCGCTTGCCGACAAGGTGGTCGAAGCGGTCAAATCTGGCGCGGTCAAACGTTTTATTGTGATGGCAGGCTGTGATGGCCGACATGCTTCACGCCGTTACTATACCGACGTTGCAGCGGCATTGCCAAACGATACCATTATTCTGACTGCAGGGTGTGCAAAGTATCGCTACAACAAGCTTGAGCTTGGGGATATTGGTGGCATTCCACGTGTGCTTGATGCCGGTCAGTGCAATGATTCATACTCACTTGCCGTGATTGCCATGAAACTCAAGGAGGTTTTCGAGCTTGAAGATATCAACGATCTGCCGATCTCTTTTGACATTGCATGGTACGAGCAGAAAGCAGTTACAGTACTGCTTGCCTTGCTCTTTCTGGGTGTGAAAGGCATTCGCCTTGGACCAACACTTCCCGAGTTTCTCACTCCAAATGTTGCGGCAGCGTTGGTCGAGAAATTTGGTATCAAGCCTATAGGAGCTGTTGAGGCTGATGTTGAAGCCATGATGGCTTGTGCGTAATCCGATTCAATAGTGTACCACGGCGTAGAAAAGATTTTTTTTGATCTCATTGATGACAAACTGGTAACTTTTCTCAGTTCTCCACCACAGAATCTGGTGCCACCATTTTGGCTCTGTTGGCACCAGAATAAAGTGCTTTGACGATCCTTTAAACGCCCTGCTCCATGTTTGGTGAAGACGGAGCAGGTGCGGAGGGTCGCTGACGATAATCGCACTTTTCCATCCCCTTTTCTCCATCGTGTTTGATGTGTTGAGAGCCTCTTCCCAGCTTGTCCCGGATTTGGCATCAACCATGATCACTCCTTTTGGAACTCCCATCTCCCTCATGCGGCGTTCCCGCCAGTTTGGATGATTTGGACGGTAAAACCGTTCATCAATACCGGTCAAAATGATGTGATTGGCAAAACCTGCCTTATACAGCTCAGCACCCTTGTATACCCGGAGGCCATTATCGCCTCCCAACACAATAATGACATCAGATTTTATTGGTATGTCGGCATAGTTGGAGACAAGTACGCCAAGACTTAAAAAAATGAGAGCACTGGTGACACCGACCCAAAAAAGAAAAATATAAGCTCGTTTAAACAAGAATTTCATAGATACTATTGGCGTGTTGACATCCTGCGATATACACTGTGTCGCTGTAGGTCGCTGAAATACTCAATTCATTACATGATTTGGGAGAAGAAAGCTCAAGTCCCGTAAGATAAGCCATCATTATTTGTTTTTACAAGTCATTTTCTTGAGGTCATGAGCCATCTTTTTGTTCATTATTCTCGAATAAGGTTATATTCAATAAAATAATACATCTTTTTTGCAATTTTAATTTGTAAACTATCTGCGGCATTCTTAAATGAAAACTACACTCCTATGCCTGATACCAAAAGGAACACGGAATATGAAGGGGTTTTCGACAAGGCTATTATTGAGAGCATTCCTGGCTCATTCTCAATCTGTGATGTCAATGGCCGACTGGTGTGCTGGAACGATTATTTTCGGGATAATATCATCGGCAAACCGGAATGCGAGATGCTCAATACCGATGCGATGGAGGTTTTTCATCCGGACGATAAGGTATTTGCAGCAGAATTGATGCGTAAGGTCTTTGAGCTTGGTATTGAAGTAACTGCGGAAGGAAGAGTTTTACTGCGCGGTGGACCAAAATATCAATGGAGGATGATTACAGGTCGCCGGATAACCATTGGCAAAAATCCGTTTCTGATCGCTATCGGGATTGATATTAATGAACGAAAGCGCTTTGAAGCTCTTGAAGCCTTTCGCCTGCGTCTTCTTAATATGGGTGAGACATACTCGGTGGAAGAGTTGCTGAGAGCAACACTGGACGAAGCGCAGTTTCAGACAGGAAGCCCAAGGGGATTTTGTCAGTTAGTTTCTGATGATAATATTTCACTTTCATTACGTAGTTTATCAGGTTTGAAAGGAGAGGGAGAAGCTGTGGATGCGATGGTCAGAGAACTGTTGTTACCTGAGGGAGATCAATATGGCAGTGTTCCGTATAGCGTTTTGACCTACAATGATTACGAAGCTTATGGCTTGTCTGAAAGATACAGGGATATGAGACGGGCACTTGTTGTTCCTTTAATGCAGGGGACTTCTGCACCCGCAATTCTTTGTCTTGGGGATAAATCATACGATTACGATGATGATGATTCCAAAATGGTTTCTGCCTTGAGCACTATTGTGTCAGATACTGTTGCACGCAAGTGCGCAGAGCTTTCAGAGAAGAAAATGCAGGAAGCTCTGTTGCAGGCCCAGAAAATGGAGCTGGTTGGTCAGCTTGCGGGAGGGATTGCTCATGATTTCAATAACATGCTGGGAGTGATTCTTGGTAATGTCGAATTGGCCCTTACCAGAAAAGTTGCTGATGAGTCGTTGATCGGTAACCTGCAGGCAATTCTCAGAGCGGCAGAACACTCCGCAGGGCTCACTACCCAGCTTCTTGCTTTTTCACGAAAGCAGACAGTGTTGCCGGTGGTGCTTGAACTCAACCTGATCATTGAAAGGATGCTTGCCATTCTGAGGCAGTTGATCGGAGAAAATATCTCCCTGGTATGGATTCCTGAAAGCCAGCGCTCTCTGGTAAAGATTGATCCCACACAAATTGAGTTAATTCTCGGTAACCTTTGCGTCAATTCCCGGGATTCCATACATGGTTTAGGCAGAATTACCATCGAAACCTCCCGAATATTTATTGACAAGGCGGAATGCAAGGCTGGTCATCCATGCAAGGAGCCGGGCGATTATGTGATGCTTGTTGTGAGCGATAATGGCTGCGGTATTGAAAAAAAGGATTTACCGCACATCTATGAACCATTTTTTACGACAAAGGCGCTGGGCAAAGGCACCGGTATGGGGCTTTCGACAATCTATGGTATTATCAAACAGAACAAGGCAGCTATTCAATGCCAGAGTGAGAAAGGCAATGGTACAACATTCCGAATCTGGTTGCCCAGACATTCAGGTTATGCTGATCCGGATAAGGGAAAACAACCGGAAAGCCCATCCGTTCATGGGAAAGAAAAAATATTGATTGTTGAAGATGAACCAGATATTCTGAATATCTGCAAGCTGATGCTTGAAAATAATGGATATGAGGTATTTACAGCCACTACGCCTCGTGATGCGATTCGTATTTCCGATAGCCATAGTGGTGATATTCACCTGTTGTTGACCGACGCAGTTCTGCCCGAGATGAATGGTTGCGATCTCTCTATAAAGCTTACATCGACAAGGCCAAAGTTGAAAACGCTGTTTATGTCAGGCTATACGGCTGATATTATAGAGTGGAGGCGGACGGTTGAAGGTGGAACGAACTTTATACAGAAACCCTTTTCAATCAATACTCTTCTTGCAGTCATGCAGAAGATGTTAACGCATCAGGATTAGTTCAGAAGCCCTCAAGGTCAATACGATAGATCAAGGGGCTTCTGATTAAGCAGGGAAAAGCAGTTGTTGATCAGAATGAAAAATTCAGCGAGGCATTAATTTGAACTTCTTGTGGCAGTTCTTTGCCGTCAATCTTGAAGGTATTTGTTGCAAAAGCGCCATCAACATCAAGCAGGAAAACCTTGAACCCTGCGGTTAATACCCCCCCCCCGTTTGAGGCTGAGAGGTTTTTGTATGCCCCTCCGCGCACTTTAAGCCATGATACAGGATGTATTTCAACGCCACCACCAAAGTTTTTGCTTTTCAGAGAGCTTCCAATGAGGGTTCCGGGAGCAACAGTTTCATTTTCAGTCAAATCAAGATCTGCGGCAACATTTATCCAGCTTAAGACATCTGCGGCGATACCAGCCCGAACCTGTGGCTTTAACTCAACACTTTCACCGGGGGTCAGTTGAGTTACTTCAACCTTGTTTGTCAGGCTGTTATATTGGGGTTTAAAATAGTCAGGCCCGGTAAACTTTGGTGAATTAATGTTTTTGGCAACAAGACCAACACCCAGCCAGTTGTCAAACTTATACAATGCTCCTAAATCCACACCAAAACCGCTTGAGCGCTTTTGGTTATTGGTGATTTCATCAAGCAGATCATTTGCATTGAGATTATTGTCGCTTCTGTTAGCCAGCAGCACCTGATTCTGATAGACAGTCCCCGAAATAAGTTTGGCGGTGACACCGACACCCAAGGTGCCTTTGGAGCTGATTTTTACCGGATACCCGTAAGAAAATGGAATTTCAATGTACTGGATTGCCTTAATTGATACGGATGTGGTATTTTTGTTGAATGTTGTGGTCGTAGTGTTTTTCAGTACCGGGAGTGCGGTGTCTTTCAATGCGGAAAGGGCCTGATCTGCCGGAATGGTGCTGTTGAGTAACTGGTTGTCGATGGCATTAGCCAAGTTTTCAGATTCTGCCTGAGTAAGTGGTGCCGCAGGGTTGGAGTTGTCTTTGATTGCAGTTGCGAGAGTCGCTAATTGGGCCGTCGTAAAATATCCTGAAGGGGTATAGGGTGTAACTCCAATTGCACTGGAGAGAGCATTTGTATTAATAACCGCATTGGTACCAGTCGCTTGCGGGAGAATATTTATCATGTCCGCTATTGGCAAAATATAGCCTGATATATTTCCAAAGATGCCAAAAGAAAAACTGTTTATGGCAACGCCAACAGGTACCTGTCCAGTTATTGAAATATTTCCACTGCGTTTGCTGATATCATCAATGATCGATATTGTCTTGGCAAAGTTACCCACATCAGTAACAGAGGTCGTATTGAAGCTTCTTAAGTTGCCGAAATCAACATTTGATAATCTGTCCACATTTTCAGCTAATCCATCACTGCCTTTTATACCACCACCAACTCCAGCTCCAATAGCAAGCGGAGAGTTTTTGAACGCCCCTGCCGCCGGGTTCCAGTACGACGTTAAGCCACCATTGTTTCTTGCTACTCCAGCTCCGCCGATACCTAACGCCGTGCCTGGAGTGCGAAATTCCACTGCCTGGGAGCTGAATGGTATGCACAAGCCAATGAATCCAAGCAAAACTGTTCTTTTCATTTGAATGTATTATGAATGGTTAGCTGAAAGAAAAAAAATGTGTTGATGATAACTGCAATCAGGATGGTTTTGTCACCCCTGTTGTTGGCTCGTGTTGTGAAGAAGGGCTTTGCAGTGTTTCTCCAGAAATATCCAGCAGCCTCACGGCACCAGCAAATCGTTTTTCGTAATACTGGTGTTTCAGTTGGTCCTCTGTGATACCCTTCGTAAGGGAAGAGTGGACAAATGTGTCGTTTCCGATGAATATCCCCACATGGTTTATACGCTTGTTTCTGGAGTGGAAAAATACTAAATCCCCAGGTCGAAGATCATTCTTGCTGACTTGTAATCCCAAGGCAGACATCTCCTTCGACGATCGGGGAAGGCTCATGTTGAATACCTTGTCGAACATGAAGCGCACAAAGCCTGAGCAGTCAAATCCTGCGGGAGTCTGTCCACCTGAACGGTATCGTGTTCCGAAATATTGGGAGACATCACTGAAAAAATCACGCATATGGGTAAAGGATTTCTCCCGAGAGGTAGCGGAAAGTGAGGGGATCTGAGGTGGTGCAGGTTGTTCAAGGGTACTGCTTGGTGACGTGGTTGCCGGTAGTCCAAATTGAAAAATTGATACGGTCAAACAGTGTGCCGGCGCGGGATGAGCAAGTTGAACAATTAACACTGTGAGGAAGAAGAGAGCAAGGCGATTAAAAGAGAGTATCTTCTTCAGCATCAGAGTTATGCCTGCAAATGAGGAAAAGCTGGAGTGAAAAAGCATAAACATTTCTTTTTGTAAATTAGCCACACCTGCTTTTTTTGAAGCAGTCATTCCGATTATAAGAACATACATGGAATAATCCCAATTACACACGCTAAAAAAACCTTTTTCCCCCATGATTCCATACAGTTATTTTTAAATAATCTCCTTTATGAGTCTGTTATGCCAAGTGCCAGTCCAATTTACTGTTTTAATTTGGAAGAGTTTTTCATAAATTGTGCCGTTATAAGCAGCTCTTGGTAAACAATTTCTTTTCCGTTGATGAAATTTCTGATCTCTGCTTTGCTTTGCAGTTTCTGTCTTTTTACAGGCTGCTCAGGGCAAAAAGGAGAAAAACCAGATACAGGACAATTGTTGAAGCCAAAACTTCTTGTTGGTCTTGTTTTTTCTGTTGGAGGCAGGGGAGATAAGTCATTCAATGATTCAGCTTATAACGGTCTGGAGCTTGCCAGGAAAAAACATGGAATTAAATATACTTATCTTGAACCGCAAGGGGAGGGTGGCGATCGGGAGTCGGCGTTGCGTCAGATGGCAACAGATCCTGATGTTGATCTTGTAATAGGAGTTGGTCTGTTGTTCAGTGATGATATTGCTCGTATTGCGGCAGAATATCCCGACAAGAAATTTGTCTGTGTTGATTATGTTGCTCAACCGAACGTCACTATCCCGTCAAATCTACAGGGAATTGTGTTTGAAGAGAAGAGGGGATCGTATCTGGTCGGGGCTCTTGCAGGACTTGTGACCAAAACGAAAACAGTTGGTTTCATCGGAGGGATGGAATCAACCGTTATCAAGAAATTTGAGACTGGCTTTATCAAGGGTATACACTCAGTAAATCCAGATATCAGAGTTATTTCTGGCTACATCGGCATGACCGGAAGCGCCTTTTCCAATCCTTCCAGGGGACGAGAACTTGCCCTTGGGCAATATGGACGGGGGGCGGACATTATCTACGAAGCAGCAGGGGCAAGTGGGCTTGGAGTTATCGAGGCAGCCAGGGAGCGTAAAGCGCTTGTTATCTGCACTGATCGGGATCAGGAGCCGGATGCGCCCGGATTTGTTCTTTCCAGCATGACGAAAGCTGTTGACAGGGCAGTGCTGAAAACTGTTGAAAATGTGCTGGATGGAGGTTTCAAGGGGGGACGGATTGTTGTGTTTGGACTTGCTGATCGTTATACAGACTATGTCTATAATGACAAAAATGCTTCGCTTGTCGGAACCAAAAACCATGATCAGCTTGAGATTCTCCGCAAAAAGATAATAGCAGGTGAAATTGTTGTTGATGATAGTATTGTTGGACAGTAGTTGCGACATGAGGTCTCAGCGGGCGCTGCTGATATTCTGTTGATCCGCGTATAAAGGTGGCTTGTTAACTGACTCAAGAAATATATAGGTGAATAAAAAAATCCTTGTAACTGGTGCGACCGGTTTTATTGGTTCGAGTCTTGTAAGACGACTTGCTTCTGGTGATGATCAAGTCTTTATTCTTGTGCGAAAGAGTTCAGATTTAACCCCACTTTCAGATGTTCTGCCGAAGGTTACTCTTGTTTATGGAGATATTACCGACAGAGCATCTCTTGATGCGGCATTACCGGGTATTGATCTGGTATATCACTCGGCTGGCCTTACCTATATGGGTGACAAAAAGAACTCCCTGCTCTTTAAAATTAATGTTGATGGTACTCGCAATATTCTTCAGGCTTCACTCTCCGCAGGGGTCAAGCGGTTTGTGCATGTCAGCTCCATAACAGCCGTGGGTATTGCCTTCGACAAAAAACCGGTGAACGAATCTGTTGTATGGAATTTTGAGTCTATCAGTCTTGAGTACGCAAGGACGAAACACCTTTCTGAAGTAGAGGTTGCAGAAGCTATAAAAAAAGGGCTCGACTGTGTTATTGTCAATCCCGCTTTTGTGTTTGGGGCTGGAGACATCAATTTTAATGCAGGACGGATTATCAAGGATATTTATAACAGAAGGCTTCCCTTTTATCCTCTTGGCGGGATTTGTGTGGTTGATGTAGAAATTGTTTCGCAGGCCATCATTTCAGCCATGGAGAGAGGAAAAACCGGAGAACGCTATATTCTTGGTGGTGAAAATGTCTCTTACAAACAGCTTGCTGATACTATTTCAAGGATTACAGGGGCACCAAGGGTCAATTTCCCCCTTCCGTTCTGGATCGCAAAAATACTGAAATCGGGACTTGACCTCTACAAAAACAAGAACCGGATATCCAAACTCTTCAATATGTCCATGTTCAGGGTAGCATCGCATTTCCTTTACTTTGACTCAGCCAAAGCAATTCGCGAGCTGAACATGCCGTATGAATCTCATGAACACAGCATTACGAATGCCTACGAGTGGTATCGTGAGCGTAATATGCTTTAAGTATCAGTCCAGCGTCATTCCTCCGACAGTTGGTGACGCTCTATGGACACTTTTTTGACAAAAAATCATCATTCGGGGTGACTCTTCTTCAACGAATAGGTCGCCCGCATAGTTACCGACGATAGTTGCCAGGGTAAATCCCTCTTTTTGAAGCATGGCAGTAATCTCCTGCCTGCTGTACAGCCGGACTGATTCACTGAAGGTGACAGATTGCCCACGAGGGGGGATAATGGTGATTCTTTTGGTAATTCTCTCTTTATGGAGTACGCGATCTTCAATAATGGTAAGCTCTCCTGCAATTCGACTGGAGTGAGCAACTATATTTCGCTGCAGGTGGAGCGGATTAATCAGATCAAGAACATACCACCCATCATATTGAAGAGCATGGTATGCTTTGTTCAGTACCAGTTGATCATCCTCCTTCAGGTCGAAATAGCCAAAACTGGTAAAAAGCTGAACCACAAGATTGTAGGTGCTCTCGAACGAAATCAGCCTCATATCGCAGCAGCTTAGTTGCAGTGGCAAGCTGCATTTCTGTGCCGCTTTTCTGGCCTCATCCAGTAAATATGGTGAAAGGTCGTTGCCTGTTACCATATAGCCAAGTTTGGCCAGCTCAAGGGCGTGTCGACCGGCTCCACAAGCTATATCCAGTACCGAAAGCGAATCGGTTTTTTTCAAGTCCAGGGCAGAGAGAGAGAGAATGGTTTTAACACACTGTTCAGCCTCATTATTGTCACGGTGGCTGTACACTTCAAGGTAGAGTGGATGGTTAAACCACTCCTCAAACCAGTTTACAGGTGCCTGTGATTCTGAATAGTCGGGATGCGATGCCATACCAGCAAATAAAAAGAGGTGACAAAGCAGGGGGCAGATTCGGGGCATTACGTCATGCCCCGAAGCAGTATCCTTTACGCTTATTTTGTGTAGTCGGTAATCGCTTTTGCAAGAATGGTCTGTTCATTTTCACCATTCGGGATCCGGACATTTTTTTCAATGAATTTCCATGCGTTGGTTTTTTCTGATTTTACAGAAAAAATCAGCTTGGCACACTTGAAATCACTGGTGCCTGTTTTTTTGCCTTTATCTGCAAACGTTTGTTTCTTTGCCATGACTTGTGAGGTAATTCTTTTGGATTAAGTCGCTCTGCCTTTTCTGACGTATTGTCAGAAAAAAGCAAGTTAATGTAATAAAAATATAACCCATAACCAAGTGTTCTCCCGGTGGGTTGAAAAGATCGCTTTTACAGACTCTCTGCGTCAATATATTTTCCCTTATGAAATATTCCGGTTGCTTTTCCTTTTAGTGAGCGATTGAGAAACGGTGTGTTTGCCGATTTTGATTTCAGTGCACTCGCGTCGACACTCCACTGGATATTCGGATCAATAATTGAGAAATTAGCCTTCTCTCCGACCGAAAAAAGAATCGGTTTCAGCTTCATGATTTTCCGTGGATTGGCCGATAACAGCTCAATGGCGCGATTCATGGAGATAATCCCTTTGTCAATCAGCTCTGTTATGGTGAGCCCCAGGGAGGTTTCAAGGCCGATGATGCCGAATGATGCCTGGTCGGGAGGGCACTCTTTTTCGTGAGGCGCATGAGGCGCATGATCAGTGGCTATGGCATCGATAGTTCCGTCAGCAATCGCCTCCAGCAGAGCCTCTCTATTTTCCCGTGAGGAGAGGGGTGGCTTCATGATATAGTTGCTTTTCTGCTCGGCAAGAAAAAGATCTTCATCGCAGAGAGTGAAGTGGTGAGGTGTCACTTCGCAGGTTACCTGTAATCCTTCCCGTTTCGCTTTGCGTACCAGATCAAGCGAGGCTTTGGTGCTGATATGGGCGACATGGTATCGAGGTCTGATGAGTGGATCGTGCAGTTTGTGCTCTTCAAGATAGTGCATGAGCAACAGGTCTCTGCTGAGTGTTATTGCTTCAGAGATATCAGGAATGCCTTTCAGGCCCAGCTTGGTCGAAAAAAGCCCTTCGTTCATGACAGCGCCCATGGTCAGCGATCGCTCTTCACAGTGCTGAATGACAAGAAGGTCAAAGTTTGATGCGTACTCAAAGGCGAGCCGCATGATCTGGCTGTTCTGAATAGCCGAACCATCATCCGACACAGCGGTGACTCCGTAAGAGCTGAATTTTCCATAAGGCGCAAGATGTTCCCCTTTGCTTTCAACCGTCATCGCCCCGATCACTTCAAGATCGACTGGAAGTGTTGCTGAGTGATGGCGGATATAGGCAACACCGAGCGGGCTGTCAATAACCGGTTTTGTGTTCGGCATGAGTGCGACACCGGTAAAACCGCCAGCGGCAGCCGCTCTTGCTCCACTTTCGAGGGTCTCTTTATACTCCTGACCTGGCTCCCTGAAATGGCAGTGCATATCGAACAATCCAGGAGCAACTATCTGCCCGCGAAGATCGATGATTCTGTCATCCGGGGATGCTTCAATCGTTTCATTACCGTAAACAACAGCTTCGATGAAGCCGTCGTTGCTCACTTTCAGAGATCCTGCAAGGTCAAGTTGTTCAAGTGGATTGAGGAGGTGTGCCCTCTGAAAAATATAGCTCATGGTTCTGGTACAATCAGGATGTTTTTAAATGCGAAGCAGTAGTGAACAAGGTCACCACGAAGTAATCTGCAAAGATACGACAAATATTAGAGAAGCTGATGCTTTGAGCAAGAGATCTTTGACTGCACAAGGTTGTCAATACGTTTCTGAAATGACGTTGACGATATGATTTATAGCGGGGAAAAGCTCTATTTTACTATTTTAATATAGATAATCTAATGGGGCAAGGGTATTGCTGTTTCGCTATGGCTCAGGATGCAGGAAGATATGATGAAAAAGTTGACTTGAGAGCAGTGATGGTTGCCCGCAGGCGCTTCATCCCGGAACAATTGCGGCTTGACAAGGATGCGGCTATTGCGAGACATCTTTTTATGTTGCCTGAGGTTACCCGTGCTCGTCATATTCACCTTTATCTCTCAATGCCAGAATTAGCTGAAGTGGATACAGTACCCATTGTTGACGGACTTGCTGCAATGCATAAACGGCTTTGTGTACCGGTCGTTCAGAATGGTGATCTGCTCTCTGCTCTTTATCACAAGGGCGATGTTCTCCTGAGAGCCACATCTGGCCAACCTGAGCCTGCAGTTTGCTCTGTAGTTGATGATTCAGATCTTGATCTTTTGTTAGTCCCTCTTTTGGCTTTTGATGGCCGAGGATACCGTCTCGGTTATGGGAAGGGGATGTATGACCGTTTTTTGCAGAGGCTCTTCAATCGGGGAGTCAAGCCCTTTCGAGCAGGTCTCTCTTACCTCCAGCAGAGAGTTGACGAACTTCCCGTTGACCTCTGGGACGAGCCTCTTGATGCCATTGTTCATGAAGATGGATGTATTCGATTTACCTGAATTGCAAAAGCCTATGATAAAGAGATGGAGTGAAAATAGTGGTGATGGATTTCCTCAGCCAGATTTTATTGATCAGTCGCTTTACGTTAACCGGGAGCTGAGCTGGATTAATTTCAATCAGCGAGTCCTTGAAGAGGCTTTTAACCCAGAGGCGCATCCATTGTTGGAACGGGTAAAATTTATCTCGATTTTTAGCTCGAATCTTGATGAATACTTCATGATTCGCGTTGCTGGTATTGAGGATCAGTATGCTGCTGGAATTCTGGATCGCACTATAGACGGGTATACACCTGCAGAACAGCTCGATAAAATACGAACGTTGGTTCAGCAGCAGCTTCGCCAGCGCAATGAGTGCTTTTATGATGATTTGGTTCCAGCAATGCAACGTGCAGGGATCGAGTTTCTTCGGGTTGCCGAACTTTCAGCGAGTCAGCAGCGCTCACTGAGTCACTATTTTCGCCGTGAGATCTTTCCTGTATTGACCCCGCTGGCCTTTGATACTGGCCATCCATTTCCCTTTATGTCAAATTTGTCGCTGAATCTTGCCATTGAGTTGCAGGATGAGGAGAGCAAGGAGCTGAAGTTTGCCCGTGTGAAGGTTCCGAGTATTCTTCCGCGACTTCTGCGGCTCAACGACATTAAGGGTTTTGATGATGATGACGGGACCATACGGTTTGTCTGGATAGAAGATCTTATTGAGAACAATCTGGCGCACCTCTTTCCGAAGATGAAGATAATACAGTCACATCTTTTCCGACTGATTAGGGATGCAGATATCGAAATTGAAGAGGATGAGGCGGGTGATCTGCTCAAGACCATTGAAAAGGGGCTTCGCTCAAGTCGTTACGGCAAGGTTGTCCGTCTCGACATTACCCCGGCAATGCCTTTGTCCGTGAGAAAGCTGCTCATAAAGAACCTTGAGGTAACTGAGCGGAATGTGTACGAAATAGACGGTGCTTTTGGACTCGGCTGTCTGATCGATCTTTTAAAGATTGAACGGCCCGAGTTGAAAGATGAACCATTTCTGCCCTGTAACCGAATTGAAGAGGAGTTTGGGCAGGATATTTTCAGCGCAATACGGGCAAAAGACCGGCTCCTCTACCATCCTTATGACTCATTTCAACCAGTAGGCGATTTTATTCATGAGGCAGCGCTTGATCCTGATGTCCTCTCAATCAAGCAGACACTCTACAGAGTGGGCAGCAATTCGCCCATTGTGGAGGCATTGATGCATGCCGCTGAAGAGGGCAAACAGGTTGCTGTTCTTGTAGAACTCAAGGCAAGATTTGACGAGGAGAATAACATCGTTTGGGCACGGGCGCTTGAGGATGTCGGTGTACATGTTATCTATGGATTGCCGGGTCTCAAAACTCATGCAAAGCTTACCCTGATTGTGCGACGTGAACAGCAGAGGCTGAAACGGTATCTCCACCTTGGCACCGGGAACTATAATCCGGCAACCGGTAAAATTTATACCGATTACAGCCTCTTTACAGCCAATGAACAGCTTGCCAATGATGTTGCTGAGCTTTTTAATGCCTTGACCGGTTATTCCAAACATACTTCCTACAGAAAACTGCTTGTTTCACCGATCAACACTCGAAAAAGGATCATTGATATGATCGAAAGGGAGATGGAGTGGAGCTACAGTGAGAACAAGGGGAGGATCATCATGAAAATGAATGCGCTGGTGGATCCCCAAACCATACAGGCGCTGTATAAAGCCTCCTGTGCTGGAGTAGAGATTGACCTTATTGTCCGAGGAATTTGCTGTCTGAAACCCGGTATTCCAGGAGTAAGTGAGCACATCAGGGTTATTAGTGTGATTGGACGTTTTCTGGAACATAGCCGGGCGTATTACTTTCATAATGGCGGAAAAGAGGAGCTTTATCTTGGCAGCGCCGATATCATGCCGAGAAACCTTGACGATCGAGTTGAAACGCTCTTTCCGGTTTTTGATAAAGCGCTTGTCAAGGGTGTCACCTCAGATCTTGAGTTGATTCTGAGTGATAATGTCAAGGCCTGGCAGATGAATAGCGATAGCACATACTCCAGGATCATGAGTGATGCTGTACCGGTAAACAGCCAAAAACTCTTTTTAACCAGCTCCTCCCAGAAAAAATCCTTGTCAAAATTTAACGTCAACGAATTATGAAAATTGCAGTTGGAAGCGATCATGCAGGATTTGAATTCAAAAAAACGGTACTCTCCTGGCTTGAAAGCAACGGTTATGAGATCAACGACATGGGGCCTTATAATGAAGAGTCGGTTGACTATCCGGATTACGCACGTAAAGTTGCCATTGCTGTAGCCGAAGGTCTGTGTGACTCAGGTGTGTTACTCTGTGGCACTGGTATAGGTGTCTCAATTGCTGCGAACAAGGTCAAGGGTATTCGTGCGGCTCTTGCCTGTAGTCCTGAATTTGCATCACTTGCCCGGCAGCACAACAATGCCAATATTGTTTGTCTCCCCGCACGATTTACTGATTCATCAATCATCGAACAGACCCTTCACAACTGGTTTACTACTGATTTTGAAGGGGGGAGGCATCAAAAAAGGGTGAATAAAATTGAGCCATGCTGTTAAACGAATACGCAGAGCATCATCTTGATACAACATTTCCGGTGTTTACCGACGAGGAGCTTGTTATTGAGGTTCTCGCCCTCATGGAGGAGCAAGCGCTTGATTGTGCCCCTGTTTTGCATGAAGGGAAGGTCATGGCTGTGGTGACACTTCTTGATCTTTTGCCTGAACAGGACTCAATAAAAATGCTCAAGGATCTGAAGCTTGACCATGATGAGAGCATTGGACTGCACGAGCATCTTTTCGATATTGTAGCTCGAATAGATTCATTTCCTTGCGCAGTTATTCCTGTATCAAAAGAGGATGGACACTATGTTGGGGTTATTAAAAAGAGAACTTTACTTGAGAAAATTACTGATGTTTTTCATCTTGATGAAGATGGGGTGACTCTTGAGCTTGACGTACCAACCTACAATCTCAAGCTTTCCGAGGTTATTGCAACGCTTGAAAAAAATGATGCTACGGTATTGAGCTGTGGTATCTATCCTGCGGCACCAGAGGGAGCAGGTATGGTTGTTTCTTTCCGGCTTCAGACGCATGATCTGTTTCGTCTGGTAACAAATCTTGAGAAATACGGCTATCTGATTCGCTATACCTCTCCCTTTTTCAGGGAAAAGGAGGATGAAATGAGAGAGAAGGCGCTTGAGGTTATGCGGTTTATGGAGATGTAGTGTCTTGAACAATAACGATGAGGTTAGTATGAACACAGAGCGTACCACAGTGATTACCGAACAGATTCGGGGACGGGCAGCGGAAATTTTTTCTGAGGTTGTCGCCCTCCGGAGGGATATTCATGCTCATCCAGAACTCTCTTATGAAGAGGTGAGAACCACTGCGCTGATAAACCACTATCTGCTTGCGCTTGGCATCACGCCGGAAAACCCCCTGTTGGAGACTGGTGTTGTTGCTCTTGTCAAGGGAACACATCCCTCCAATACAGGCAAGGTTGTGGCATTACGGGCAGATATTGATGCATTGCCACTGAACGAGGAGAACCAGCACGGGTTTTGTTCAGTGGAATCAGGAAAAATGCACGCATGTGGTCACGATATGCACACAGCGATGCTTCTTGGCGCAGCGAACATTCTTTCGGGAATGAGAGATCAGCTTCCGGGTGACGTGCTTCTTGTGTTTCAGCCAGCCGAGGAAAAAGCGCCTGGAGGAGCCAAACCTTTTCTGGATGCCGGCCTTTTTGATATGTTTCATCCATCGGTCATTTTGGGTCAACACTGCTTTCCCAACATTGAAAGTGGCAAAGTTGCCCTTTGCAGAGGAAGTTTCATGGCGGCAGCAGATGAGCTTTATCTCACGGTAACAGGGCAGGGTGGTCACGCTTCCGCGCCGCATAAAGCCGCAGATCCGGTGCTGGCATCGGCACATATCATTACAGCGGTACAGCATCTTGTCAGTCGGGTTGCCCCGCCTTATGAGCCTGCGGTTGTTTCAATAGCGTCAATTCATGGTGGCAATGCGACCAATGTCATCCCGAGGCAGGTGACTATGTCGGGCACGATGAGAACCATGAATGAGGAGTTACGATCACAACTCCAGGAGCGGTTACGCCAGACGGTTCGCCATGTTGCTCTGGGGCTCGGTGTTGAGGCAGAACTTGAGATCAGGAAGGGGTATCCTGTACTCTATAATAATCGCGAAGTTACAGAGCAGGCAGAAAGTATCTGCGCGGAGTATCTTTGCAGTGAAAATGTGCTCGATTGTGAGCCACTTATGACAGCGGAAGATTTTTCCCACTATCTGCAGGTGTGTCCCGGGACGTTCTGGCAGATCGGGACGGGGATGGCTGGTAACGATATAAGTAATACTCTTCATTCGCCAACTTTCAACCCCGAAGAGAGTGCGCTTGAAACAGGGAGTGGGTTACTGGCCTATGCAGCGTTACGGTTTTTGGGCTGATAGCTAATATGTAATCCTTTATACGCAAAGATTTTGTCGAACACGTTGAAATATTAATAAACAGGTTGACTTTCTCCATACAAAATGAGTATAATGTTAGTGCATAGGGGCGATGGATTTTTCGTTGCTTTATTGCTCTATTCTATTCCAAAACACTATTGTATTGATACTCCATCATGTCATTAGATAAGATAGAACAATGGAGACCGCTGCTGAAGAAAAACAGTACTCTCTATAAAAGAGTAAAGGTAGTGATGCTATTGCTGACAGGTTTAGCCGGTGGTGTACTGATCTATTTATCTGTCAATCTCGCTTTTCTGCTTTATTCAAACAATAGTGAAATACAAACCAGGGCCATTAATGCCGCTGTTGCCGATTCCCATAAAATCGACAATATGGCCAGAAGTGTTGAACGAACGGTCAGGGATATCACTCTTGTCACCGGGGAGAGCGAGTTTAATGAGAATAAACTGATTGGCATTCTCTCTGAAAAGCGCTCCAATGTCCCATGGCGGTATTCAATCAGCTTTTTATCTGATGCTGACTCCTTAACAGTATGCAGAAGATTGTCGATTTCAGGCCGAACCAGTATTCAAGGTATCATGGATATGAGGGTTTTTGGCACATCCGATGCTCGTGGTGGATTACCGAGTGAGTCTCTGGCTGGCATGAAGGATGGGTGGCAAAAAGTAGCATGGAATAAAAATGACAAGGCTGTCATATTGAGGTATCAGAAGCGGCTTTACACTATAGGGAGTTCAGGCGAAAAAAAAATAATTGGAGTTGTATCGGCGAGAACCCCTCTTGATGATTTTCAGAAGTCGCTTGTTTATCAGAATTTGGGGCAGTATGGCTATCGTTTCATTGTTAATGGTGATGGAGTGATGCTGGATCATCCTGATAAAAATCTTGTTATCAATAATTTCAATTTGCTGAATTATGCCCGGAGTACTTATGCGGCAGATAACAGCAATAACCTGCTTCACGCATTTAAGACCAAAACTGGCACCAGCATCTTTGAAAAAAGCATCATTAACGGTCAGAAAACCATATTCCGGTTTGAACCAGTGGCATCAACGGGTTGGTTTATGGGCCTTGCGCTGCTTGTCGATGAACTGACTGTGTCTGATGGGTTTTTGAAACAGCAGTGGATGCAATTGCTTACAGCATTTATTATTTTTCTGGTACTGTCAGGGCTCTACTTTATTCTATTGTCTCCATCATCTGAAGTTTTCAACAAACGTCTCAAGCAATATTCATGGGTTGTTAGTGTAATATTTATTGCAGGCCTGATTTGTATATGGGTGATTCATATTGCAAGAGGGGCAACATCCCCTTATGAAGATAAATGTATTACCACATTCTCTCAAATTGAGCAGTACAAACAAGAGCAGACAGACAAGGCACTGCAGACGCAGTCTTCTCCACCGCAATTTATCCAGACAGGTATTACGATCAACTCTCTTTCTGTTTCAGAGCCAAATGAAATGGCCGAGGTGTACGGGACGATGTGGCAACGGATTCCTGCAGGTGTGGATGAAAAGCAAGTTGGGGGGATACTGTTTCCTGATCAGATTGAAACCAAGATGTACGAAAGTTACCGAATGGAAGAGAATGGATTTCTGGTTATTGGATGGAATTTCTGTACTCGGCTCCAGCAGGATTTAAAGAGTTCCCTCTACCCTTTCGACAGGTACAATATCAAAATCAGGATGTGTCAACCAAAGAAGTTTGAATCCATTATTTTAGTTCCCGATATCGCATCGTATAAAATCACATCCCCGAAAGCCAACCCTATGGTTTCTGATGGTTTCGCCATTTCCGGCTGGAATGTTAACAATACCTATTTTAATTTTTCAGAACAACCAGACAATATAGATTTTGGGCGCCGTACGCTTATGGAGAGGCCCATTGTCAAAGACCTTGCCTTGAACATCACCGTAGAGCGCGACTGGCTCAGCAGCGTTATATCCATGATGATCCCAATATTCATCATTATGGTCATCCTGTTTTCCGGAGTCTATATGATCACTCATGAAAACGATTCCGAATCATTCAGTTTTGATGCCAATGAGGCCGTGGCTATTGGAACCGCCTTTACGATGTTCCTGGTGGTCACAATACAGAGTGTCAGGATACAGGTGATACCTTTGGGTATTCTCTACATCGAAAAACTCTATTTTATTATCTACTTTGTAATGTTGGTTAATGTGATTTTTGTATTCGCCATTACGAAGCAGAGTGGATTTCTGTTTACTTACAGGCATGGAATATTTTACAGGTATCTGTACTGGCCATTATATTCAAGCATGTTCTATTTAGTCACCTTGTTCAGCTTTTATTGATTTTATTGCACCGTTTTAACTTTATAATCAAAAAACATAAAACCATGAAACAGATAAGAGGCTTGGTTGAAAGTGTGTTTGAATACACGCTGTTTAATTTCCGCTTTATTGTGATCATTGCTGTTATGGGCTCTCTTGTCTCTTCCGTTATTATGTTCATCAAAGGAACGCTCTTGATTGCGGATGGGGGATATTTATTTCTTGAACAATTAAATCACGTTGGTCAAGCACCTGAACTACATCACATTGACAGAATTGTGCCGTTATTGATTAACTCGGTTGACAATTATCTGTTTGCAACAGTGCTGCTCATTTTCAGTATGGGCCTTTATGAATTGTTCATCAGTAAAATCGATCCTGCAAGTCGAACTGAAGACTCGCGTCCAAACTGGTTGAATATTCAAACTCTTGACGATCTCAAGGGTAATATTGGTAAAGTCATTCTTATGATCCTGATTGTTACCTTTTTAGAAAAATCCTTGTCCACTAACTACGCGACTCCATTAGATCTTTTATATTTGTGTATCGGAATTATTCTTGTTGCCGGAGCTTTGTGGGTGACTTACTTGAGAGAGGAACAAAAAGAGCATTGATTATTTATTAGAATGAGTTGGTGGCAACAACTTCTGTTTTTACGCGATGCAGGCTTTTTTAACCTTTAGGCCATTTGTCAGTTTCATCGGGGAATAGCGGTTATTGCAAAAATATTTTATCAAACACGATGTATAGTTATTATGAAGCAGGTCAGTTTGCCATAGAGAGTGACGGTAGACTACCCATGAAAACGGTAACGCGAGCGTCAAGGCTGCTTGCCATTTTGTCTCTGTTTTCTGCCGCTTCGCTTCAGGCGCAGACCATTCCTGATGCTGGCAGCATTCTTCGTGATCAAAAGCCGGTTCAGGAGCAGCTGCGGCAGCTTCCACTTCCTCAAGAAAAAAAGAGCGAGCCGTCAAAAGCTGATGACGGAATCAGAGTTGATGTCAAAGGCTTCATTTTCAGTGGGTATGAGGGTGTTGCAACCGAAGCACAACTCAGGGAAATGGTTGCTTCTGCAATAGGCAAAACCCTTTCGTTCAGAGAGTTGCAGCTTCTCGTCGACAACATGACGGCGCTTTTCAAAGAAAAGGGATTTTATCAGGCAAAGGCATGGCTTCCACCTCAGGACATCACTCCAGGCATCATTCATATTGCTGTCACACTGGTCAAAAGTGATGGTCGCATAGATATCAAGCGAGACAATAGTGTCAGGATCGCCGACAATACTCTTCTCAATATTGGTATCTCGGCCGTAAGAAAAGGTGAGCCTGTCAACGAACATCATCTTGAGCGCTCACTCCTGCTCATGAATGACCTGCCGGGGATTACTGCAAAAGCCTCTCTTGTTCCGGGAACAGAATCTGGTACAAGTGGAGTCGATATAGCCGTCACCGAAGGGCCAATTTTTTCAGGCGCTGCGTGGAGCGACAATCAGGGTAGCGTTTACACCGGCTTATGGCGAGGCAATGCCACGCTCTCCATTAACGACCCGCTCCGTTATGGCGACCAGCTTACCCTCCTGATGACCAAAGCATCAGGTCTTGTACAAGGGCGCATCGGTTACAGTATTCCTCTTATGTTCCATGGTATCAGGGCAAACCTCGCTTATACCGGTATGCGGTATGACTTGGGCGGGGAGCTGGCCTCTCTGCAATTGAAAGGGGAGAGTAGCAGTTATGATGCTGGCTTGAGCTACCCGCTTCTTCGCAGCCGTACCTCCAACATAACAACAAGTCTCTCCTGTGGATACAGGGCGCTAACCGACAGTAATCCTGATAGCGTTATCTCTGACAAGCAACTCAACAACGCCACCTTCACTGTCAGTGGTGACCGGTATGATCAGCTTTTCAGCGGCGGCTATACCACATACAATCTTGGTGCCACCATCGGCACTCTTCATGAGTCCATTGCAGAGATAAACCTTACTGGAACAGAGGGGGGCTATACCCGATTTAACACGGCTCTTGCGCGTTTCCAGCGTCTCTCCGAACGGGTCAGCATCAATATCTCCGCCACAACCCAGGTGGCAACCAGCAACCTCAATTCCAGTGAAAAGATGTCGCTTGGTGGTCCCGGCAGTATTCGTGCCTATCCGGTCAGCGAGGCATCCGGTGACGAAGGAGAGCTCTATAGCGCCGAACTTGGCTACGCGCTTCCCCTTCCTGCTCAATGGGGCAGTTTCCAGATCAGTACATTTTATGATGCAGGTCATATCACGCTTAACCATGACCGTTTTATCGGAGATGTTACCAATGCAACCAGCCGCAATGACTACTGGCTGCAGGGTGGTGGCATTGGGTTGATATGCAGCTTGGCGGGTCGTGGCTCTTTGCGTGCAAGCTGGGCATTCAGGATTGGCGACAACCCCGGACGAAGCGATTCCGGCAAAAACTCTGATGGCAGGAGTGACAGTAATCGCTTTTGGTTGCAGGCCATGCTCTCTTTCTGAAACGCAACAGCTCTTATAGAGGCATCAATAAGGTTTCTGCTTTTTCACTTATGCAAGAATTCGCTCGATGAACAGGATATGCAACTTCATCTGGTCCAGAACAAAGGAGAGGTGGATTGTCGTTTCTGAAAAGGTGAGGGGTAACGGAAAGGTTACCTCATCACCGCTTCGGGCTTTTGCTGTTCTTGCTGTGATATCTGCTTCAGGAGGGCCTGCTTATGCTCTTGATCCTGGTTCTCTTCCAGGTGGAGGGCAGATAACTTCTGGTATTGCCACTATTGCTACTACTGGTAACCAGATGACGGTGAACCAGTCCAGCCAGAAAATGATCGCCAACTGGCAGAGCTTCAACATTGGAGAAAATGCTTCAGTTCGTTTCAATCAGCCAAACAGTGCCGCAGCAGCGCTTAACCGCATCAACAATCAGAGCCCTTCGCAGATCATGGGTTCGCTCTCGTCCAACGGGCAGGTTTTTCTGCTTAATCAGTCGGGCATCATCTTCGGAAAAACAGCAACGATTAATGTCGGCGGGCTTGTCGCCTCGTCGCTCAATATGCTTGACAGCGACTTTCTGGCAGGGAAATTCAGGTTTACCAATGAAGGGAGCGCTGGCTCCATCCTCAATCAGGGCTCTATTACTGTTGCTGATGGCGGAGTGGTCGCCCTCATGGCCTCCAGGGTCATGAATGTCGGGAGCATTACAGCCAACAGCGGCAGCGCCCTCGTTGTAGCTGCCGACCAGGTTTCGCTCGACTTCAAAGGTGACGGGCTCATCAGCTACACCGTCGATCGTGGAGCGGTCGATGCCCTCGTTGAGAACAAGGGGCTCATCAAGGCCGATGGTGGAGTGGTTGTCATGACCGCAAAGGCTGCCGATGCCCTGCGGATGGCAACGGCCAGCAATACCGGTGTCATTGAGGCGCGCACTATCCAGAACAAGGGTGGGCGCATCATGCTCATCTCCGATATGGATACTGGTCAGACAATCGTCAACGGCACACTTGATGCTTCAGCTCCAAACGGAGGCGATGGTGGTTTTATTGAAACCTCCGGCCGAGAACTCACCGTTATCGATGGCGCTACAATCACCACTCGGGCACCCCTCGGTAAAGCTGGCACGTGGCTTATCGACCCGGTTGATTTCACGATCAGTGCAGGCTTGGGAGCACAGACTATCAACGGTATTGGAGCGACTACCCTTTCCAATAGTTTATTAACCACAAACGTTACTATTGTCACGGACCCTTCAACCAACGGAAATGGGGATATTTTGGTCGACAGCGCAGTCAATATCTCCTCTCAAACTCTGTCGCTTCTGGCTGATGGTGCGGTAACGATTAATGCCGCCATTTCGGGCACCGGGGGTTCCGGGCAGCTTGTGCTTCAAAGCGGCTTAAACGGCGCAGTCAACAAGCCGGTTACCATCAACAACCCTATTGCTCTTGGTGGTGGCAAACTGAAAATCACCAGTACGGGAGGAGTGCAATCTTATGCCACAATAGAGGCTTATGGTTTGCTCGAATTATACGGAACAGGAGACTTTAATCTTGATTATACAGGTGATATCAGTGATTTTGATTATTTTGCAGCAGATGTTGTTGGTTCAATAAATCTTTATGAAAATAAAGATCTTATCTATATCACACCAGAAGGCGTAACCGCCACAGGTAATGTTGCCCTGCGAGTTAAAGATCGATTTAATGTAAATGGTCCAATCTCCATAACCGGGCCGGGTAATCTTGAGCTAAAAATCTCTGGAACCAGCAATGCGCCTAATAATTTCATTAGTACTAATGCGCCGATTACGCTGAACAGTGGCTCTCTGTCGTTTGTCACCGAAACAGGTACAGGTGCTTACACCATTGGTAGTTCAATTACCGCCTCCGGTGCAGGTCTTGCCTTCGATCAGCCGCTGACTCTCAGCGGCAGCCCGTCGATCTCCTGTAACGGGCCGCTGAAGTTCAATAGCACATTAACTCTGGACGCGAGTTCAAATATAATCCTTCAGGCAAACGACTTTTTGTTTAATGGTACAGTAGCAGGGAGCGGTACCCAGCAGATAACACTGATGCCGTACAGCGTTTCCGGCGACATGACCATTGGTAGTGGCGGAAACATAGATACTGCACTTTCCAGAATAAGCGGATTCAGCTCTCTTACGTTTGGACGTGCCGATGGTACCGGAACGGTATCTTTTGGTGGTTTACTGCCAGAAACGCCGAGCTCATTTACAAGTTCAATCATCTTGCAGGCGGGTGGGACAGGTGGAAGCGTGGTTATTGACAAGGCAATTTTCACAACCGGCGAACAATTGACTTTCAATGCCGGTGGTCTCCTCTCAATCAACCAGAGTGCGGGAACTCAAGCCGGATCGGTTTCTTTGATGGGAGATGCCATAACCCTGGCCGACACCAAATCGGTTTTCAGCACTTCGGGTGGTGCCATCACCATCGAAGCCAATACACTGATACTCCCTGGTACAGCCACCCTCTCCAGCGCCGGGTCGCTGGCTATCACCCCGAAAACTCCAGGTACGACCATCGGTATTGCAGGTGGAGGTGGCACATTGGCATTGCCTTCCGGCAATTTTTCGTCCAATTTCGCTGACGGATTTTCCGATATTTCCATCGGCAACGCCACAACAGGCGACGTAACCATCGGTGGCGATATCACACTCCGTGATAATTTCTCATTAATCAGTGGTGGCACGATCACGGTCAATGGAGCATTGAGAGGAAATGAAAGTACGACTACACTGACTGCAGCCGGTGATATACCCATATCCGGAAATATCACCAATACGAATACCACCAGCAGCGCTCTGATAATCAACTCAACTGCAGGAAATATTATTATCAGCGATCCGGCTCCGACCATCACGACAGGAGAAGGCGGGTTTGCGACACTGTATACTGGCACCGTCAGCGGCAGCAGCAATTTGACCACTTTGAACAGCTTAAGCTCTGGATCCGGGCGATTCCGTTACAACAGCTCGGCAACATCGACGAATTACACCTCACCTCTGACTCCGGGCCTGAACGCAATTTATCGCGAGCAGCCATTCCTGGAAGTCAAGGCTGAAACTCAAACGTTCACCTACGGAGAGATAACCCCGGCCTTTACACCGACAATTGCGGCTGGCTATCAAAACGGTGATACCTCTCCGGGAGAGATTACCGGGACTGCAACATGGACGATACATGGAGGTACACCGACAGAGCTCTACTCAGCAGGTAGTTATGATGTAACCTATAGCAGCGGGCTGGCAGGCACTCTTGGCTATGGCTTTACTGATAACATGTCAAGCAATAACGAGCTTGCCGTCAGCCCGCGCCCGATAACCATTACCGCAGAACCGAAGGTCAAGACGTACGGTGATGCAGATCCTGCATTAACTTACACTATAGAGGCATTGGGTTCAGGACGAGGTCTTCTGAGTGGTGATCTCTTCACCGGGAGTTTGGGTCGTGTTTCGGGCGAAACAGTTCAGGGTGGCCCCTACGCCATAAATCAGGGTACTGTCGGCAATAGTAACTACAGTATCAATTATACGGCATCGAACCTGACGGTTAATGCGCGTCCGATAACCTTGAGCGCGACGGCAGGCAGCAAGGTATACGGAGAAGCCGATCCCTCATTAGCGGTGAGTGTGAGTAGCGGAACGCTGGGTAGTGCGACGGCAACTGACGTATTGAGTGATGTAACCGGCATGATGAGCCGTCAAGCTGGATCAACTGTCGGAACCTATGATATTACTTTCGGCAATGGCAGCAAGGCGAGCAACTATTCGATTACCTACACCAGTGACAATAATGCATTCTCGATTACACCAAAGACGGTAACGCTCTCAGCAAGTAAATCCTATGATGGCACAACAGATCTGACTGGTGCGGTGACGATTGTGACGGGAGTTGGCAGTGAAACCTTGACGTACAGCAATGCCGTTGCGAGTGATGCCAATGTTGCTACAGCGAACAAATCCATCAGCACAATTATGCTTGCTGATGGTTCAGGAGTGGCGAGCAACTACCAGTTGCCGATGTTGAGCAGTGGTACTGCGCCAGTGACAATCACCCCAAAGACCGTCACGCTTTCTGCAAGCAAGACTTATGACGGCACAACAGATCTGGCTGGTGCTGTGACAATTGTGACGGGGGTTGGTAGTGAAACCTTG
>SZYA01000003.1 GCA_005843815.1 Chlorobium sp. | reverse complement strand
TTAGGGCGAGGAGGATGTCAACATGAGGAGCATACCGCCATTACAAAAGTCAGCGAAGGGCACTATATCATGAAACTGCGCCTCCCTTTTGCCTTCGACAACAAGATGGAGACCAATGTCCTGCAACTTGGCGACTCACTGACCCTGAGAATCGGCAATTACCAGAAAGGAGTCATTCTTCCGCTCTTCCTTGCAGGTATGCGGGTCGCCTCAGCCATTTATGAAGATCAATGGCTTAAGATTGAATTTAGAAAAAAAAAGGCAGACGCTTCACTGAGATGAAGGGCAGACCCCCTTCGTGCTGATTGTTTGCGACAATGAAGTCTCGTCATTGTTGCGTATAAAAAAAATTTTGCTCTTCAAATCATGGTAAATCGGAACATTTGAACTCAACCTGTATTGAATTACATCATAAAAATCTCTATTATTACAAACAGAATCTCCTCTTTCGTTAGTAAAGATGAATTAACGAGTATATGGGTTCGGATAGCCTGAAGGGTTAGTTTCTCATACCGGTCTTTCAACCACTACAAAATCATCGTAGCATGTTGAATAGCTTTTATCAAAAGCAGTTTGAGCGCATCTTTGATGATGCCGACATCAAAATAGGAGGCAACCGGCAGTGGGACATTCATGTCCATAGGCCAGAACTCTACCGTCGAGCTATTACCCAAGGGAATCTTGGCTTGGGTGAGGCATATATGGAAGGCTGGTGGGACTGTGAACGACTTGATGAGTTTTTTTATCGCGTTATCAGTTCCAATGCTGAAGATAAAATTACCCCCGCTGTTATGCTCATCGGGAAGACACTCGGCAAGGTCTACAATATGCAGCGCCCTTCAAGAGCCTTCACTGTAGCAGAAAAGCATTACAATATCGGTAACGACCTCTTTAAAGCCATGCTCGACAAGCGGATGCTCTACAGTTGTGGCTACTGGAAAGAGGCCAACAGCCTTGAAGAGGCACAGGAAAAAAAACTCCACCTGATTTTTCAGAAGCTGCAGCTCAAACCGGGAATGAAGGTTCTCGATATCGGATGCGGATGGGGAGGTGCGGCGCAATTTGCTGCTGAACAGTACGGCGTATCGGTTCATGGAGTAACGGTTTCAACAGAACAGGCGGCCATTGCTCGCGAGTATTGCGCCAGCCTGCCAGTTACCATAGAAGTAATCGACTACCGCAAACTGCAGGGCTCCTACGACAGAATCTATTCCATCGGCATGTTTGAGCACGTTGGATACAAGAATTATCGGAACTATTTCGAAATGGTGCATCAATGTCTCAAAAAGGACGGCTTGACCTTGCTCCACACCATTGGGGGAAACAGGTCAAGCACCAGTGTTGAACCATGGGCAAACAAATACATCTTTCCGAATGCAAACATTCCTTCAGGCAGCCAGATCACCGCAAGCTATGGAGGGCTTTTTACGCTTGAAGACTGGCATGTTTTTACCCATAACGATTACGACAAGACTCTCATGGCGTGGCATGAGAACATCGAGAAGCATTGGTCGAAGCTGCAACGATACAACGAAAAGTTTCAACGTATGTGGCGATACTACCTTTTGAGCTGCACTGGAGGGTTCAGGTCGAGAAATATCCATTTATGGCAAGTGCTGCTTTCCAAGAACGGCATTCAAGGAAGTTTCAGCATACCGAGATAGAGTGGCTTTACTTTGCCCCATTCACCTATAACCAACGAATCCCTCCCATAGACTGCAAATGTCTTAGCCCCAACGTACCATTTTAGCCAAATAATCCACCTGGCTTCGTGGCTTTCCTCATTCACTAAGGCACTTTTCATTAAAGGAGTTAAATTACCGGTACAGGCCCCTTCGTTTCGGGCAGTGCTCCGTTTTAGAGCCAAATAGTACTCTTGAAATCGCTCTTTATTCGAAAAAACGGAAATTATGGGAAGAATTGAATTACTCTTGTCACTCTTTACTACAAAAAAAGTGAAAACTGAAAATCACAACACACTATGATTATCAAACAGCTCTCGGTGTTTCTCGAAAACAGGACTGGCCGGCTGACGGAACTGACCGGTATTCTGGCCGCCAACGACATCAATATCTCGGCATTCAGCATTGCCGATACTGCCGACTACGGTATTCTGCGCATGATTGTCGGACGACCGGATGCTGCGGCAGAGATCTTGCGCAAGGCGGGATTTGCCGTCAAAATCACTGATGTGGTCGGGATGGTTATCCCCCACAGAGCCGGTGGACTGCACAAGGCGCTGCAGCTCATTTCAGACAATAACGTCGCCATTGACTATATGTATGCTTTCGCCTCCGAAGACGGGAAGGCCACCGTGGTTATCAGGGCGGAATCGTTGCAGAAACTCATTGGTGTCTTGCAAGAGCACAAGATGGAACTGCTGCAGGAAGGGGATGTTTATCAAGTGTAATCAATCGCTACCAACATTTCTCATCTGGAACGTCTCGTCTCCGGGCAATGGGGCATAAGCCTCGCAGGGACGGCGTGTCAGTAGCAATAAAAAACAATACAATCATGCCAAGGTTTTCTAAAGCCGTTTCATCACTCCGCTCATCCGAAATCAGGGATCTTATGACCCTGGCCTCAAGAGCGGACATCATCTCCTTTGCGGGCGGAATGCCCGGCAATGATCTCTTTCCTGTTCAGGAGATCGAGGATCTTTTCAAAACACTCGACATCAATAAAAAACGCATCGCATTTCAGTACGGCCCCACACCCGGCCTACCGTCACTGCTTGAGTCACTGAGCGGTTTCCTCGAAAAAAAGGGGTTGCCGGTACACACGAACCGGTTGCTCATCACCACCGGCTCACAGCAGGGGCTTAACCTGCTCGGCAAAGCCTTTATTGATCCCCACGACCCTGTCCTTGTCGAAAATCCCTGCTTTATAGGGGCACTTTCAGCTTTCCGCTCCTACGATGCTGAACTAAGAGGAGTTCCGGTTGACCGTGACGGTATT
>SZYA01000041.1 GCA_005843815.1 Chlorobium sp. | reverse complement strand
GTCAGTCCGACAGGCTGCTAGAAGAGCAACTTCTGCGGCATGGGCGCAAGAACGGTGCCCAGATGGTACGAAAGTTCTTGCAGAGTTGCCCCATGGCACCTCTTCGCGGCGGGTTTGTTCTGGCGGCTTCTGGCACCATTCCGACGGCTCTTGTTCCATTGCTCATGCGGGAGGCTGCCCTTGAGCCTGATGTCACCTGGAGTACTCTGGCCAAAGAGAAAAGGCAGTCACTGCTTGCTGTGCTCAAGGGGTTTCCTCTTGGGCGTGTTCGGGAGGTGCCGCTTGATCAGGGTGAAGTATCAGCAGGTGGGGTGGCGCTCAGCGAGGTAAACCCCAAAAGTATGGAATCGAGGATTGTGCCCGGACTCTTTCTTTGCGGTGAACTTCTCGACTACGCCGGTGAAATTGGCGGCTTTAACCTGCAAGCCGCATTTTCCACCGGATGGATGGCGGGTAGTCATGCGCTCTACTCGGCGCAGGAGTAGAGGGGTTCCTTTGTTGTCTTGTCCATTTTCATCACTGAAAACCGGTAATGCTCCATATCGAAAGAGAACTTGGGGTTATCGTGAAACATCACCACTTTTTTATCGAAGCGTACCTTCATGGGGACGCTCACCTTGCGCTCATCGCCGCAGACGTTATTTTTTACTCCTGGACGGAAAAGCTCACTATTCTCCCCTGATAACGAGACCTCCACAGCATGGTCCACCGTACTGAGCGCCTCGATGGAGCCATCTTCCGAGAGCTGTACTGAGTTAATATCGCCGTGGATACCGTTCGGTTCATTATCGTACGATGTTATGGTGCCTAAAGGAGTCTGAATATCAATTTTACTCAGAGGCTCAAAAGATCTTATGGCACCGGACTCATAGAATGCCAACCCTTTGCGTATGGTTATCTCTCCCATTGGTGTCTGTATGGTGAGTGTCTGGCCAGGCCAGAGTGTTATGCTTTTCAGCGCCCCGCTTTCATAAAACTGGAGGCCAATCACCTTGGTGCTCAGTGTTCCGACAGGCGACTGGAAGGTGAGTTCAGTGGCAAGGGCAAACTCGTTTTTCCAGCCCCAGAAGCCGCTGAGTTTACCATCAAGCGGAAATACCCGTTTGATGGATCCGCATTTATGGAAGGTTACCAGCTCAGCCGGGACAGAACCAACCGGTGTTTCAAGCATCGTTTGCGACTGCAGCGCAATGGATTTGAGCGAACCATCCTTGTAGAAGTAGATCGGCTTGACGGAACGTCGCCCCATATCCTCCGCTTCGTATTGTGGCACAAGGGAGCCATAAGGGGTGGTGAGGGTATTGGGTTGGGTCACAAGACAGCCATCCATCTTGCCGTTTGAAAAGAGTGAGCGGAATTCAACACCCGAAAGATCGCCGTAGAGTGTGCTGGTGTTTGTCATGATGATCTGCTTTACAATGTTATACGAGCTTTTTCAACTCTCTTTCACTATAAAACTTTGCAATAAGCGTGCCAAACATATAAATATTCGTATCGTAATATTTTATAATCGATTATCAATTTCGATGATGTTCCTGTTTCACCAATAACCTTACATTATTGTATGAATGAGGAGCCCCGCTACACTTTGGTATGCATCTTCATGGCTTTTTTTTCGATGCCTTGTCAGTGATAATTTGTTCGACATTTGAGGAGATTGAGAGGCTGCGGAGGAGATCGCTGAGGTTCTGCTGGACGCTGAGATTGAGTTCGACCGGTCGTCCGTGCTGAAAATCGGGATTAGCGCCTTTGAGCTGGATGGTCATAAGGGATTTCCCGTCAGGAGCCATGTTGATGGAGGAGATCAGTTGAGCGTACAGAAGGTTGGAGAGCACCTCATAGGTGATGCGCATGGCCGGGTTGGCGGCAGCACGCTCTTCAAGGGAGGTTGCGTAGATAATTTGTCCGTTCTGTTCGGAGGTGATGTTGCCGTCAAGGATGGCAAACGACTCGTTTTGTATTTTGACTGGAACGTCTCCCTTGATGTGGCCAGTGGCATAGATTTTTTTTATTCCCTGCATATCAAGGATTTTTTGGAGAGGAATATGGGTGATCTGAATGGTTGTCTCACCCTCTTTTTTGACCATATCATAGTCGATATGCTGGAGAGCAATGGATCCATCGAGAAAACCTGTTGTGAAGTCAGAGAGTGTGAGGAGGTCGGGATTGAGCCGATTATGCCAGAGCAACAGTCTCCCCTTTGGCGATGTGAGGGTCAGTTCGCCTCCGGAATTTTTCTGTTGCAGATGTTTCAGTTTGAAGTCCAGAGTGGTTTTACCGTCACTTGAACGACTGAATTGCACTTGTGGTTCGCTGAATGACCAGGTGGCTTCAGCGCTCTGCTGCCCGAACATCCTCTCACCGGCGCTCTGCTGCTTTGCTGGCGGGGTGATGGTTACCGATCCTCCTCCCCTGGTTTGCAGAGTGCCATTCTGGATGGTGAGATTGTTGTTGGCGATGGAGAGAGGAATGGTTCCATCTATTCCCCCGTTGAGGTTGCCTTTGAGCGCACCGAGCAGTTGCAGCCGATCAAGCAGCTTTATATTCTTCAGGGTAAGAGTGAAAAAAGCACTGTTGGTTTCAGGGTCAAACGTGACAGGTGTCGAAGTGATCTTTCCTCCGAAGAGCGTTGCTGAAAGGTCACGCAGGGCAAGAGCGGAGAGCTTTTTCTCTTTACTGTTAAAGGTGATGGTGGCATTGAGGTTTTTCAGCAGCTCATTGCCACCCTTTATTACCGCCATATCAATGGAGAAGAGAGGTTTTTTCTGCTTGTCACAGAAGGTGACATTGGTGCCGTTTTCGGCAACCACCATGGCATTGCGGATGGTGATGGTTGAATCCTGAAACTCGATGGGGATTGAGCCGCTTACCCTGCCTGTGGCAAAGGGGATGTTACTCTTTCCCTGGCTTAATCCAGGCAGGGCGTTCAGAGGGATTTTGGCAAGGTTAAGGGTAAAGCTGGTCCGCTTTGCCTTCAGGTTATAGTCGATTTGCTCGGTTGAAGCCATCCATTGAAAGAGTTCGACGGAACAGCCACTGAGCGTCAGGGTGCACGGATTGAGTGGATCGCGCTTTGAGCCAAAGAGTGCCCTGAAATTACCTGGCGGTGCTGGCTGCCCGTCACTCGACAGCCTTGCAATACGCAGGGTGTCAAGTGGCTGTTGCCAGGCAGTGGCTGCGCCAAGTCTGATGTTGTAGTGTATCCCTTCAAGCTGAAGTTTTTCGCGGGTAGCAACAGCTCCGTCAACAGCGTACACTGCCGTGAGAGGTTTGAGGGCGAGTTTAACTCCGTTGCTGCGTGTAATCGCGAATGTCGCTGTTATTTGGGGGTTTTGATCTCCAAACGTAAACTGTCGGGGATTGGGGACAAGGGTCAGCGCATCAGCTTTGAGCGTGACGGCGAGTCCCAAAAGCTTTGGCCGCAGATCAGGTGACTGGTTGTTGAATCTCCAGGAGATGGAGCCATTGGTAAGCGAGAGGGTGTAGGTTGTTGCCTCTTCATTGCAGTCATCAGGCGGCGTGGAAAAGACCGCCTGTAATGACTTGAATCCCACACCGGAAGTGGAGGGCAGGCCAATGCCTGACACTGTAACGCGAAATGGCTTCCCTGCAAGCGCCCCATCAATGAGTTGCTGTGCATACCGGGGGAAAGAGAGCCATGCTGCTGCGCAAAGAAACACCAGAAAGAGTAGCCCGGCCAACGTGAGGCGCAGCAGCAATTTCACCATAAGCTTGTTTGACAAGAAATTATTCAGATTTCTTTTTCCAGGTACCCTGCACCTGAATCCATGTGCCAGGAGGAATTTTTGCAAAAATTTTCTGTGACATCATGCTGCCAACTGCCTCAAGCGACAGATTGTTCTGCGCGGCGATCCTTGCATACTCCGCACGACGGGCATTGTTGGTGCTGTTAATCAACTCTTTGGCACCTGCCGATGCTCCCGGAGGGGTGGCAAGCAGACCATTATCCACCTCGCCAGCGAGACCACTGGAACGGGCACTTTCAAGGTCAAGTGCAAAAGCGTGGGAGCCAATGCCCGAAACCATGATGATGACGACAACTGCTTGTAAAAAGAATCTTGATAGTACTTTCATGTCTGTTCCTCCAGGTTAAAATAGCCCTTTTTTGCTGTCAAGAAGAGTGTCGAGTTCACGGTCAACCTTGACCCTGATTTCGTGATCAATCTTGATGTTCATATTAATGACAATAGGTTTGTCGGAAGCCTCAATCTTCACAGTCGGGCTGCACCCCGCAATGAGAGTTCCGGCTGTGAGCGAAAGAAGCGCCATTGCGCCCATAACGGTTCGTCTGTTCATAAAGTGTTGTTCAGTTGTTGATTGAATCACTGCCAGGCCAGTTAAAAGTATCTCATGGAAATAGTTGTTTCGTACTGTTTTGCATCAAGTGTAAAAGTGCATTCATCATATTTCGGTGGACCTCTTCTCGCTTTTGGATTATTTGAAACGCCAATGCCCTCTTTGGGGATGCCGATAAGAAACATTGTGTCCAGTTTTCCGTTGCTGTTTTCATCGTGCAGGACGCTGACTGCGTAGGTGCCGTAGGGGATATTGGTGAAGAGTATTTCATCAGTCGTCCCTGTCACTTTTTTCAGAGTTTTGGCATAAACCGCTGAATAATTTCCAGGAAATCCTTTGCTGGAGTTGTAGAGAGAGACACCAAGCTGACCCACAATTTGTTTGAGGTCGGTGATGTGGATAATGAGGTTGCCAGACTGCTCTGTTGTTGCGGAAGCCGGTGCTGAAACCTCCTCTGCATGAACAGTTGTGTTTATTGCCAAAAAAAATACTAAAAGAAGCGTGAGTATTCTATTCATAATAGTAAAGAGAGGTTTGAATTCTTTCTTGAAGGTCAATATAACAACAAGCGGATGTTCTTGCATCGTTGAACCCGATTAATTTATGTCCACTATCGTTGTAGCCAGTGTTGCGAGTTCCCTGCTGTTGTTGGGGGCCTCTACCCATGCAACAGGGAGTCGGTTGTTGAAAAAGGTCAACTGTCGTTTTGCATAGTTGCGTGTATGCTGTTTTATCAGTTGTACCGCTTTGGGAAAGTCAATTGCCCCATCGAAATAGTGAAACAGCTCCTGATAACCTACCGATTTGAGTGCGTTTGTCTCTTTATTCGCCAGAAGGTCACGATATTTGTGATAGAGCTGTTCCGCTTCATCACGGAGGCCAGCATCAATCATTGCATCGGTTCGTTGATTAATTCGCTGATAGAGTATCTCGCGAGGCATGGAGAGGCCGAAGGTGATAAAGCGGAGGCCGGTGTGCCGCGCTTTTCCCGAAGATTGCAACTCCGTGACACTTTTTCCGGTTATCTCCATAATTTCAAGGCTCCGAATGAGTCGCTGGCTCTTGGTGGGGTCAAGGGTAGCGGCTTGTACTGGATCGCTCTGGCGAAGCCTTTCATAGAGCTGCGCATTTCCAAGTTGATCAAGTTCAACGAGCAGCCGCGCTCTTATTTCAGGGTTGGAGGGTGGCAGGTCAGCAAATCCTTTCAGCATTCCCTCAAGATAGAGGGTTGAACCGCCAGCAACAACAACACATCCTCCTCTCTTATGAATGTCGTGGATGCGTTCAACAGCGTCAATGGCAAAATCGCCAGCAGTGAACGGCTCTCCGATATTTTTCTCATTAACAAAATGGTGCTTTACCTCCTGAAGTACTTCAGAAGATGGTTTTGCTGCGCCGATATCAAGTTCCCTGTATATCTGTCGTGAATCAGCGGAGATGATCTCAGCGCCTGTTTTTTTTGCGATAGCCAAAGCCAAGGCAGATTTTCCTGAGGCCGTCGGGCCGAGAATAACAATAACTGGCGGGAGATTCTTCGGCCTTTCAATATTGCACATAAAGCAAAATAACTTACTTGATATTTCCGACCATACAGGTCACCGTTTTGCCAATCCGAAGATCAGTGATCCATGAGGAGGTTGGTTGTAATTCTGGCTATAACAAGCAGAATTTATAAATGAAAGTATCAATGGCCAACGGTCATTATGTGACTTTTCCTCTCCCCACAATCTCCATCAGCTT
>SZYA01000057.1 GCA_005843815.1 Chlorobium sp. | reverse complement strand
GACGGATAAACACCTCTTTTCCCTCAAAACGATACTCTTTAGGCAGTCGAATTGCCTGACTTCGACCTGACATAAAAATTTTTGCTGTAGCAGGCATGTAATCCTCCGTAATAAATAATTGCTTGAATATACATCGAATGGTGGTATATATCAAGGTATATTGCTTGCGCGCAGGGCATCTCCATCAGCTTTATCATCCTTTTTCTTTCCTGCCCTCTTCACCGTGGCTTTTCTGAAGAACAAGCCAATCCAGGTTTTCAATTACGGAAAGCATTGTCGCGATTGTACTTTTTCGACTATATTTGCGAGGGGGTTCTGAGAACGCTCGATCATGTTGCCCAACCAAATATAGGGTGATCAGGCCTCACTCAAGCCCGATTCTGATACGAGTAAAGCTCCATGGAGGGTGTACAATATCGGCAACAACAGTCTGGGTGAGTTCGATGTTGATCAATTGATGGAGGATGTTCATTACAAGCCTGAGACCACGGCGCCGGAAGGTATCAAATGTTTTGTTGCTTGGTATCGCGAGTATTATGGTGTTCAGGAGTGAATCCTCTTACTTTTTAACAACTATATCTCTATGACGATACACGATATTCGGTGGATACAACGGCTGAACCATTTCAATCAGGCGTTTGCCCGGATGCAGAGTGCGGTTGCTCTTGCTGCCGAGCGCGATCTTTCTGATCTCGAACAGCAGGGATTGATACAGGGTTTTGAATATACCCATGAGCTGGCGTGGAAGACGCTGAAGGATTTTCTTGAACATCGCGGAACGGAGGCGTTGTATGGCTCGAAAGATGTTACCCGTCAGGCATTCAGGCTTGGGCTGATTGAGGATGGCGATATCTGGATGGATATGATTCGTGACCGTAACTTAACCTCTCACACCTATAACGAAGAGACAGCGCAGGAGATTGTTGAGGCTATCCTGAACCGCTATTGTGCAGCATTTAGCAATTTCCAACGCAAGATGGTGAGCCTGAAAGATGAGGAGTTGTTGTGAGTTACGGGCTGGCCGAATCAGTGATTGAGCGCATGTGCGGCGTTTTTTCCCATTACCCGCAAATTGAACAAGCGACTCTCTACGGTTCGCGGGCAAAAGGTAACTACCGGCAAGGCTCGGATATTGACTTGACGCTTATTGGCGGGTCGGATTTGAGTTCTGCCGTGCTGACCAAAGTCATGAACGAGCTTGATGATCTGCTGCTCCCTTATGCGATTGACCTCTCACTGTTGCGCAATATCAGTGACACTGCTGTACTTGACCATATCCGTCGCATTGGAGTGGTTTTGTATAAAAAAAATGGTAATAACGATGGTTGATTACCTCTTGCACTTTACGTCAGGAGCTGCGTCATCACCAGCTCCAAAAATCACATCCCTACTCCGGCTTCAGATGCGGGAAGAAAATCACATCCCTGATTGAATCCTGACCGGTAAGAATCATCACCAGGCGGTCAATACCAATGCCGATACCGGCGCATGGGGGCATACCGTATTCGATGGCGCGCAGGAAATCCTCGTCAACAATCATCGCCTCTTCGTCGCCGCGCTGGCGAAGTTTTGCCTGCGACTCCAGCCTTTCGCGTTGAATGACGGGGTCGTTCAGCTCGGAGAATGAGTTGCACACCTCTTTGCCGCCGATGATCAGTTCAAATCGTTCGACAATGCCCGGCTGAGAGGGATGCTCTTTGGCCAGTGGCGACATTTCGGTGGGGTAGTCGATGATAAAGGTTGGCTGAATGAGCTTTGGCTCAACAAATTCACCGAAAATTTCATCAATTATCTTGCCGCTGCTGATTTTTGGATCAAGTTCAAGACCGAGATCCTTGGCGGTGTAGCGAAGCTCCTCCTCGGATTGGCCACTAATATTTTTGCCGGTATATTCGGCAATGGCATTGATAATGCTCAGTCGGCGAAACGGAGTTTTAAGGCTGATCTCGTTGCCAAGAAACATGGTGCTGTCGCTTTTGTTGACGGCAAGAGCTGTCTGGCAGATCAGCTCTTCGACCATTTTCATCATCCAGTTATAATCTTTATAGGCAACATAGAGCTCAACCTGGGTAAACTCCGGGTTGTGGAAGCGGTCGATCCCTTCATTGCGGAAATCTTTTGCGAATTCAAAAACACCGTCAAAGCCGCCCACAATCAGCCTCTTGAGGTAGAGTTCGTTGGCGATGCGAAGGTAGAGCTGCATGTCGAGCGCATTGTGGTGCGTGGTGAAGGGACGGGCGGCTGCACCACCGTAGATTGGTTGCAGGATGGGTGTTTCGACCTCAAGCCACCCCTGCCGGGTGAAGAAGTTCCGCATGGAGGAGACAATGGCTGATCGCTTGATGAAGGTCTGTTTTACCTCCGGGTTGACAATCAGGTCTACATAACGCTGGCGGTAGCGCATCTCTTTGTCGCTGAAGGCATCAAAAATAACCTTCTCTCCATCAACCTCTTTCTCTTTGGCAACGGGGATCGGGCGCAGCGATTTAGTGAGCAGCTCCAGCGATTCGGTATGAACCGATATTTCACCTGTTTTGGTTCTGAAGGAGAAACCCTTGACCCCTACGATATCACCGATGTCGAGCAGTTTGAAAGTGTTGTATGTCACCTCACCAACCTCATCCTTTTTCATGTAGATCTGGATTCTGCCCGTGGAGTCCTGCAGATGAAAAAATGAGGCTTTTCCCATCTTTCTTATGGTCATGATTCTGCCAGCGACAGAGACAGGAGCTTTAACCTCTTCTTCGAAGTTCGCTATGATTTCCACAGAAGAGTCTGTTACCTCGAATTGGGTTGGATAGGGGTTTATCCCTGCATCCATCAGGTGCTGGCGCTCTTCAAGACGACGCTGCATCTGGTCATTCAATGATATCTGGAGTGGCTGTTCCAGGCTATTTTTATTCTGTTCGTTCTCTTTGTGCATGGTGGTTAGTTCGGTGTATGAATAAATATGGGCAGACCCAGCGGAGCTGTAACGCTTAACGGGTTTTCTGCCACACGGCGGGCAGGGTGCTGATTTTTTGCCAGAAGGAGCGGTATGCCCGTTTTGAAAAAACGTCGTATTGATTCTCTTCGATGGCGGTTAAAATATTGCCGTAGTTGATGCTGCTGATGGCGACGCCAAAGCGGCTGCGCTGTTCAAGCATGGGAATTCCTTTATCCGATGAGCTGTAGTAACTCCTTGCTCTTGCGATCTGGAACTTCATCAGCTCAAGAAAGTTGCTGTTCATCCGCTTCTGCATCAACTCTTCGGTTGAATAGTTGAAGCGGCGCAGATCTTCCAAAGGGAGATAGATTCTGCCACGGTTAACATCTTCGCCAACATCGCGCAGGATGTTGGTCAATTGCATGGCGATACCAAGCTCAATGGCGTGCTGCAGCGCCTCTTTGTTGCTGTAGCCAAAAATTTCAGCGGTTATCAACCCTACAACTGAGGCAACTTTGTAGCAATAAACGTACAGCTCTTCAAACGTCTCAAATTGTTTGAACTCAATATCCATCGCAACGCCATCCATCAAATCGAGCGGAAGCTCAATTGGAATGGTGTAGCTTTTGAGCGTGTCGTGCCAGGCTATCATGATAGGATCGTTCTCAACATGTCCGGCATAGCATCCCTTGAGTTTTGTTTTCCAGCTCTCAAGCATCCGTCCGATCTCTTCTCTGGTGATAAGGCCTTTTTCAAGTTTCTCCTCTGCCGTATCGACAACATCGTCAACCGTGCGCAGCAGGGCATAAATGGCAAAAATTGGTTTCTGCTGTTTTTTGGGCAGAAACCGGCTTGCAAGATAGAATGTTTTGGCGTGCGTTTTGGAGATATTGCGGCAGTATGCATAAGCATCATCAAGCGTTATCAGCTTTTCCGTCTCTTGATAAGCAGAGCTTCGGTTATCGTTCTGATTCATCTGATATGCGCTTCTATTTGCCAGTTTGGATCATTACAACTTTATTCGCTTTATAGAGTATTGGGGTGAAAGCAAAAAAGTGTACATTTTTGAACGGTTCGAGTATGATCCGATGATGAACCGCCAAGATAAAACAATGGTTGTAATATAGCAACATGCCATCTTGCAGATCATTATTTCATTTTCTTCGATAATTTATCCATTGCCCTGTTGAATACTGTCACTCCTGAAAATAAAAGGGAAAAGGCTTTTCTTGTTGGCCTCTGTTCCCCCCCTGAAGCACCTCGTTTACTTGTTGAGGAGTATCTCCACGAGCTGGCTTTTCTTGCTGATACGGCTGGCGCTGATGTGGTGGATTCGTTTATCCAGGATCGGAAGTTGCGTGATCCCGCCTATTGTATCGGTAAGGGAAAGGTTGAAGAGCTTGTTGCGTTCGTCAAGGAGCATGAGATTGATCTTGTGATTTTTGATGATGATCTTTCGCCGGCACAGGCCAGAAACCTTGAACAGGCTCTGGAGTGCAAGGTTATCGATCGTACCGGCCTCATTCTGCAGATCTTTGCTATCAGGGCTCAGTCGGCGCAGGCCAAAATGCAGGTGGAGCTTGCGCAGCTTGAGTATATGCTTCCCCGTCTCTCTGGAAAGTGGACTCACCTCTCGAAGCAGAAGGGGGGGATTGGCAACAAAGGGCCGGGTGAGACCCAGATAGAGACTGACCGGCGTCTGGTTCGTAACCGCATCTCCCTGCTGAAAAAAAAGCTGAAGGAGGTTGCCCTGCAGCATGAAACCCAGACTCACAGTCGCCAGATGGTACAGCGGGTCTCTCTGGTGGGGTACACCAATGCGGGTAAATCGACCCTGATGAACGTACTTTGCCCTGAGGCTGAGGCCTTTGCCGAGAATCGCCTCTTTGCCACGCTCGATACCAAAACCCGCCGTCTTGAACTCAATATCAACAAGCTTGTGCTGCTGTCGGATACGGTAGGGTTTATCCGAAAATTGCCGCATACGCTTGTGGAGAGCTTTAAATCAACCCTTGATGAGGTGTTGCAGGCCGATTTTCTGCTTCATGTGGTCGATGTCAGCCATCCAGGTTTTGAGGAGCAGATGACCGTGGTGCGTGACACGCTGAAGGAGATTGGTGTCACCCACGACAACATTATTGAGGTGTTCAACAAAATTGATGCACTTCAGGATCCAGCGCAGTTGCAGGAACTTGGCGAAAAATATCCTGAAGCTGTCTGTATCTCCGCTGTGCGAGGTATCAATATCGCTCTCCTCAAGGAGATGATTGGCCGGCAGGTGGCGCGGGAATACACAGAACGCCATATCAGTGTCCATGTTTCCAATTACAAGCTGATTACCTATTTGTACGAGCATACTGAAGTGATTGACAAGAAACATGTTGATGAAGAGGTTGAACTCACCTTCAGGGTACGCAACAACCAGAGTAAACATATTGATGCTCTCATCAATGCATCACAACCGATGAAATTATGACACTGGAGATTTACAACTCTACAAAAAGGCAGATTCCGGAAGAGTTGCTTGAAAAGGCCGTACTGCTGGTTTTGGAGCATGAGGGTTATTCAGCAGAATCGGTCGTTGGTGTCTATTGTGGCAACAAGATGATTCAGCGCATCAATCGCGAGTTCCTTGACCACGATTATCCCACCGACACCATCACCTTTCGTTACAACAAGGGGAGTGAGGTTGACGGGGAATTTTATATTTCACTTGATGTGGTCAAAGAAAATGCCGCCAAGTTTAATGTTGATTTTCAGGATGAGCTTCTCCGTGTCACCTTTCATTCAGCGCTGCATCTGATCGGTTACGACGATCAGTCGCCGGAAGAACGGGCTGCTATGCAGGAAAAGGAGGCTTTTTATCTTCAGTACTATCATGGCCAATGATTCCGGGATAAGTACTTTTGAAAATGCGCCATTCTTCATCAAGCGGTGGACAGGGAAGCTCTTTTTTATGAGGAGATGAATCTGCTGGTTGTTAAGGAGCCCATCTCTGATTGGACGCTTTTGGCAGGTAAGAGAGAGGCACCTTTCCGCTGCATAAACAGGTCAGGTTACCAACTTAAACTCAGCCACTTTTTGTCCACCGGCTGGGGTCCACTTTAGGGGGTCGCGTAAAAATTGATCAGCTCTTTGTTGTCATTTTTATGTTTCCTGTGTTGCGCATTGACGTTATAGAGAGCATTCAAAAAATTCGGATGATCATCTCGGTCAAAAACGCAATACACGGATTCATATTCTTTCGTCCCGTATTTACTCTGCATTATTTCCACTCTGGCAGTACTCAGGCGATAATGCGTCCTGATCTCGCCAAAATAATAAGGCTCTGTTTTTTCCCCCTCTGTAACAATCAGGAGGCGATCAGCCCCTTTATTCAAGGCCTTCTTCCGTTGTAATTTGTTGTCCTGCCGAATCTTCGGATGGTTATCTCGAGCCATATCTTCCCTTAAAATATCGTGTCATTGATAAAAGGAATCGCTCCATATCGTCCAACGAGATACCCTTTTTCAAGAGCTTCGTTTTTCCTTGGACTGAAATCGGTCAGAGGATAA
>SZYA01000059.1 GCA_005843815.1 Chlorobium sp. | reverse complement strand
TTGGCGCTTCCTCGTTATAATTTTATCGGGAAATCAGGGTGTATGGCGTTCGAAAATTGTCTTGCGGCGGTGGAGAAATGCGACCTGTTCCTCGGAATTATCACCACCCCTTATGGTAGCTGTCAGTACCCTCTCGATTCAAAAAGCATGCTCTCCAGGAGGGCGGTCGGAAACTTCAAGGCCAGGCTTGCTGAAAATAAAACCATCTGGCACAAGGTAGTAAAAGGTTTTAATAAGTATTACCTTGTGCTAAAAGGAGATTTGATTATGTCACAGACAAAAGGCGTCAAGTTAAACGACACCACTCAGCAGCGGCTTGCAACTTTGGCTCGTATCCGCGACAGATCGCCGCACTGGCTCATGTGCAAAGCAATTGAAATATTTTTAGAGCGCGAAGAAAACTACGAGCGGGAAAAACGAGAGGATATGGAACGTTGGGAACGTTATCAATTGACCGGCGAGGCTATCCCACATGAAAAAGCTGCTGCATGGCTTGAAAATCTGGGAGAGGGGACGGTGACGCCATGCCCCAAATAAAATGGCTTCCAGAGGCATTAGCCGATGTTGAGCGGCTTCATGCGTTCTTGCACGAAAAAAGCCCCGATGCGGCAGCACGAGCAGCAAAGGCTATCTTGGACGGAGCGGGTTTTCTAACATCAATACCAGACATTGGGCGTCCAATGGAGGGTGACACTGGCAGACGTGAATGGGTCGTATCTTTTGGGGCTAGGGCTTTTGTTCTGCGCTCTATGCGGGACAAAAATGGTACGGTTGTTATTATTCGTGTCTGGCATAGCAAAGAAAATAGAATTTAATCAGTTTTTCCAGTATGCTATTGGCCCAAAGATGATGAAGCAAAATTGCTCGACCGCTTTCGTGACCCGGCTGATCCGCTCAAGTTCCTGATTGTCACCGCCAAGCTGTTAACCGGTTTCGACGCACCGATTCATCAGGTGATGTACCTCGACAAGCTGATGAAAGATCATTCCACTGAATCTGGTGCTGAATATAAAGCCTCGCAGCTTCCCTTATCAACTCTGAACGGCTTCGATACTCATTTCGGGCTGTTTTGTCAATTTCGTTCAGCAATGAATCCTGAAAAGAGATATTCACGGTGACCGTACTCATAACAATTATTTTTCGTTAGCAGAAAGATAATGTACAAAGTTTGTATGCCCACAGAAAGCCTGTTTTCTTGAAACTGTTTCAAAACAGTTGCGACTCGTTGTCCTTTGAATCTGAAAGTACGGCGTTCGAGCTTACATAATTTTTTTTGACAAATTCAGGAATCCTCGTTGTTCTCCCTTTTCGATCTCGGTGTTGCTTGAGAAAACGGATTTCAAAACCCGTTAGGGGAGCCGTAACCCTTTGAAACACAACTCATTGCCCTTCAAGCGTTCGCGCCCATACATAATCGGCGTTCAGGGTGATATGCTCCCATCCCGAAGCGACCCCTTATTCACCGATAATCTTGATGAGCACCCGTTTTTTTCTCTTGCCATCAAACTCACCGTAGAAAATCTTCTCCCAGGTACCAAAATGCAGACGACCTTTTGTGACGGCAACAACGACCTCCCGTCCCATAATCTGGCGCTTGTGATGGGCATCGCCGTTATCCTCTCCGGTTCTGTTGTGCTGGTAACGGCTTATCGGCTCATGCGGGGCCAGCTCCTCAAGCCACCGTTTGTAGTCTTGATGCAGCCCCGGTTCGTCATCATTGATAAAGACAGAAGCGGTTATGTGCATCGCATTCACCAGGCAGAGCCCCTCCTGAATGCCGCTCTCCTGAAGAGCCCGCTCCACGTCGCCAGTGATATTGATAAAATCCATTCTTGCAGGTATCTGTAGCCAGAGTTCCTTGTGGTATGACTTCATTCTTCAGGGTGTTAACGTTCAGAGCCTTGCCAGTATTCATTGTTATACCGGAAATTACCATTTTAAAAATAGCTTCCAGGCATCCCTTCTCGCTGTACGTTTTGCATGTACTCCTTTACTTCTGTTGACGGAGGCGGAACGGGATTGAATATTATGGCGAAATGGTAGTGTGGCGACATATAACGTGAGCAAAAAAAACAACAAAGGCCAACAATACCCGCATACCAGAGAAGGGTGGTGGATGACGAACTCGATGAGCTGATGCCGACTGAGACCGGAAATATTGCACCGCTGGCTTGCGGCCTATGCAGCAGCGACAGCGAC
>SZYA01000051.1 GCA_005843815.1 Chlorobium sp. | reverse complement strand
TTTTTTACCGGACGCTACTGAGTTTATGACACTATTTACAATCGAAACATAATCTGTTTTGTAACTGATATCGCCTTACGGAAGTTCAGTTGCAACTGATAATGTTGCAGGATTGGAAAGGGAAGTGTCAAATTCTCCATAGCACACCCTAAAACTCCGAGGTCGTATGGAACTCAAGCTCGGGGTAGTCATCCCTTGCAATTTTCAGCATCCAGTCGCTTTCGGCAAAAAAGACGGGACGCTCCTCTTTGTCGTGGGCAATGGCATTCCATTTGCGGCGAAGAAACTCCTCAAGCATCTCCTTGTTGCTGCCGGTAATCCAGAATGCTTTTTTGAAGCGCAGGGGAGTGAAGTCGCACTGGGCACCATACTCGTGTTCCAGCCGGAACTTGATAACATCAAACTGCAACTCTCCAACGGTGCCGATAATTTTGCGGGTGCCGTGCTGGATAAAGAGCTGGGCCACACCCTCTTCGGTGAGTTGACGCACCCCCTTGTCGAGCTGCTTGGCCTTCATCGGGTCACGGTTTTCGAGCGCCTTGAAGATTTCAGGCGAAAAGCTCGGGATTCCTCGGAAATGCAGCTCTTCACCCTCAGTCAGTGAGTCGCCTATTTTCAGTGAACCGTTGTCGTAGAGGCCTATGACATCACCTGGCCAGGATTCATCAACCACACTTTTTTCGTTGGCCATGAACTGGGTCGGGCTTGAAAAGCGTATTTTTTTCTGCAGGCGAGTGTGGTAGTAGAACTTGTTGCGTTCAAAACTGCCGGAGCAAATGCGGAAAAAAGCGGTGCGGTCGCGGTGGTTCGGGTCGAGATTGGCGTGGATTTTAAAGACAAATCCGCTCATGGTCTCTTCCGAGGCATTAACAATGCGCTCGGTTGCCTCCCGCTCGACGGGGCTTGGTGCGACGGCCAGGAATGTCTCAAGCAGTTCCCTTACTCCGAAATTGTTGATAGCGCTGCCGAAAAATACCGGTGCAAGCAGCCCGGCCTGATAGGTCTCTTCGTGAAAAGGCTCGTAGACCCCTTCTATCAGGGCAACATCTTCCCGGAGTTTTTTGCCGAAACTTTCCGGAATCCATTTATCCAGTTCAGGATCGTTCAGGTCATTAACCCGGATATTGCTTTCGCTGATGCGGGTGGTATTGGCCTCAAAAAGGTTCAGCTCTTTGTTGTAGAGGTTGTATACACCTTTAAAAGTCTGCCCCTGGCTGATCGGCCAGGTGAGTGGACGAACACTGATCTGCAGTTTGTGTTCAAGCTCATCGAGTAGCTCTAAAGGGTTTCTGCCTTCCCGATCCATCTTGTTGATGAAGATGATAACCGGAGTCTGGCGCATACGGCACACCTCCATCAGCTTTTCGGTCTGCTCCTCAACACCTTTGACGCAATCAACCACAAGAATGACACTGTCAACAGCCGTAAGTGTCCGATAGGTATCTTCGGCAAAATCTTTGTGCCCTGGAGTGTCAAGAATATTAACTCGTTTTCCTGCATATTCAAACCCCATGACCGAAGTGGCAACCGATATACCGCGCTGCTTTTCGATCTCCATAAAGTCGCTGGTCGCTGTCTTGCGTATTTTGTTGCTTTTTACAGCTCCGGCGGTCTGAATTGCACCACCAAAGAGCAGGAATTTTTCGGTCAGCGTAGTTTTTCCGGCATCGGGGTGGCTGATGATGGCAAATGTTTTGCGTCTTGCGGTCTCTTTTATTAAATCCATTATTTCTGTCGAATCTCGGCTTTGAGTTGTAGAACTGTTGCCCGTTGTTGTAAAAATTCTGTATATGATTCCGGTATACGTGAGTGTGATCCCATGTTTTTGCAACACACACACCAACGGTATTGAGGGGCATACCGTTCGTTTTGCGGGCAAAGATACAAAGAACCATGCGAATAAACAGAATCTCTCTCTCCGATCGCTGCGATTATCATTATCGCTGGATCACTGTTCATACTCAGCCCGGTTTTTACCGATGAAACCAAAGAATATTTTTGAGGTTCAAAGACTATAATCAAAAAGTAAGTGAGCAATACCTGTTTATTGATTGCCGGATTTTAAAAAAATCACTATTATGCCACGGCTTTATTTAACCTGATTACATGCTGCATACACTATGAACTTTAACCCTTGGCACGACGTTGAGATAGGAGAAAATCAACCGCGTATCGTCAACGCTATTATCGAAATCTCAAAAGGTAGCAGAACCAAGTACGAACTTGACAAGCAAACTGGAATGCTGAAGCTCGACAGAGTGCTTTATTCTGCTGTTTTTTACCCGGCGAATTACGGTTTTATCCCAAAAACTCTTGGTGATGACCATGACCCGCTTGACATTCTTGTTATTTCCCAGAGCGACATTGTTCCTTTATGTATGGTGAGAGCTAGAGTCATTGGGGTGATGCGCATGATTGACCATGGTGAAGGTGATGACAAAATCATTGCTGTTGCTGAAGATGATGTCAGTATGGGCAATATTCTGAATATTGACCAGTTGCCGCCATACTTTGTTTCAGAGTTGAAGCACTTTTTTGAAGAGTACAAGACTCTTGAGCAAAAGACTGTTCTTGTTGAGGAGTTTCAGGGTTCTGAGGTTGCTCAGCAGAGTATTATTCATGCCATTGAAAACTACAACAAGGTCTATTCCGAGCCCGGAACATAATGATTGTGTGAAGAAAGGGTATTGACTGAAGATATACCGATGAAAGCTGAAAGTCGCGCTATGGAACGCGGCTTTCTTTTTGATCCAGATTTGTTGTATAATATGTATTATGTAAAGTGAATCATTATGCTATAATATTTTAGAGGGATTTATGGCCTCGCCTGACCGAAATTCCACACACACTCTGTGAACCAATGCTCACATGCCAGCACGTCAAATATATTAGCCAATAACTTCGTCATGTCAGGCTATAGATTGACTTTTATCGAAAATTCGCGGA
>SZYA01000013.1 GCA_005843815.1 Chlorobium sp. | reverse complement strand
AAAAATCACCCCTTTTTTCAGACACTGTTCGTAAAGCGTTTGCAGAATAGTATGGCCTGTTTTATCGGAACAATAACAACATCGTGGACGTCCGGCCCCACCAAAAGGGCGCTGGGCAATGGTATTGTCCTCCATTCTGGACCATGGCGTGCCCATATTTTCAAGTTCACGGATAATTTTTGGCGCTTCAGAGCAGAGCACATCAACAGCATCCTGATCAGCAAGATAATCGCTACCCTTGATGGTGTCGAAAATATGCATTTCAACGGTATCGTCCTTTGCCTTGTTACCAAGCGCAGCGTTTGCTCCGCCCTGGGCCGCTGAAGTGTGTGAGCGGTTCGGATAGACTTTGGAGAGAACGGCAATATTCAGTGAGGGATTAGTTTTCATCGCCTCCATGGCAGCATAGAGCCCGGCTCCCCCACCTCCAACAATAACAATATCATAAGGTTTCATACGCTCAAATCTCTTTTTGAAGCTCCAAAAGGGCCTCAAAGATTACATGAAAAGGCACAACAAGGCAGTGCCAATCTCACTGAAATTGGTTTTTCTGAATTGTCTCTGATAACAACCGTTACACGGTAAACCGACTGTTATCGGGCGACATGGTTATCATGTGCAGGAAGCTCCTCAACCGCATGAAGCACATCGGTCATATTGAGCACACCCAATATTTTATTGTTTTCCATGATAGTAAGACGCCTGATATTGGTGCGTTTCATCAGGCGAAGGGCATATTTGATTCTGAGGCTGGGGTCGACACTGATAATCGGCTTGCTCATGATCTGAAACACAGGGGTATTCCAGGGGTCACGGTGGATATCCTCGCCGGGATCAATCACCTTTTCAAGAATATCTTTTTCAGTGATAATACCGTAGCAATCATCTTCATTGCGAGGTTCAACAATAAGACCGCTCTCTTTGCTCTTTTTCATGATCTGCAGAGCCTCGGCAACCGTACAACTTCCCTTGATTATATGAAAATCTTTCTGCATGAGAGCAGACACCGGCAGCGTCCGCAATGTTATAAGCTGATCCATGGCCATCAAGTTACTTAAGATTAATAAAGCAGATAATGCCCATTTCCATCCACAACAGAAGCGATTGCAGGGCACCGATTTTACTGTCAGAACTCAAAAAAGGAGGGGTGCCAAACATCACTCACAGGAACGAGCATAACGGCACTGAGCCCTATTTTAAAAAAAAAACAACATAAATGCAAAAACTGCCCGTTCAAAACTAAAATTAGGCAATACCATAAGCTTTTTTGTATCCCGCCCAGTGTTGTTTGAGATGAAGAAAGGCATCGAAATCCCCTTGTAAAAGAAAAGGATTGGTGTCGCGCTCAGCACATAAGGATGATACTGGCGACACTCCATAATCGTGTCCCGGATAAACTATGGTCTCTTCGGGCAAGATCATGATTTTGTGATGGAGGGACTCATACTCTTCAAGAGCCTGCCCTTCGTTACCGGTGCCTCCAACCTTTCCCGCAAAGAGAGTATCACCCGAAAAAAGGGCATTGCCGATATAAATGCAGATTGACTCTTTTGTATGGCCCGGAGTGTGAAGAATTCGTGCTTCAAGAGAGCCCAGAGGAAAAAGAGCAGCGTCGACCACCTTGATACCGGTACGTGAGCACGTATCACCGTAGAGGAGAGGGCGAACTCCGGTCATCTGGCTTATGGGCATCATTGCCATTGGTATGATCGTCATGGCCATGAGTTGAAAAAATAAAGCGAATGATAAATCCTCGTTCAGCGGCAAACCGCACAATCATCCCAGGATTGAATGACGCATCAATAACCAGAGCTTCACCGGTACCCTCACAGGCGGCAAGGTAACCGAAGTTCCTGTCGCCGCCCGTACGAAACTGTTCAACAATCATAAATAAAAACTCAACATCTATTTATTCGACCCCCTCTCCGCGATATAATAGACAAGCGGCACAACCACGAGTGTCAGAATTGTAGAGAGTACCCCACCCCATATCAGCGATATGGCCAGACCCTGGAAAATAGGATCGAACAGCATCACCACAGAACCAATAACCACTGCGCCTGAGGTCAGAATAATCGGCCTGGTACGAACCGCAGCAGACTCAATCACCGCTCGCTTGAGATCAGCCCCCTCTGCCCTGCGGATCTGGATAAAATCGATAAGCAGCACCGAGTTGCGTACCATAATTCCTGCCAGCGCAATCATGCCAATCATGCTTGTTGCAGTAAAAAATGCCCCATGAAGCCAATGGCCAGGTATAATACCAACAAGGCTCAGCGGAATGGCAATCATCATGATCAGTGGAGTCTTGAAAGACTGGAACCATCCGATAATCAACAGATAGATAATCACAAGCACGACAGCAAACGCCGTACCAAGATCCCTGAAAACCTCGTATGTGATTTGCCATTCGCCATCCCACTTCATCGAAAGTTTATCCTCCGAAACGGGGTTTGAAGTATAAAGAGGACTAACAGAATAGCCACCCGGAACCTTGAGCTTCTGGATTTTTTTATCCATATCAAGCATGGCGTAAACCGGGCTTTCCGTCGCTCCCGCAACATCGGCTGTCACATAAACCACTCTGCGAAGATCCTTGTGGTAGATGCTCTTCTCCTCGATCTTCTCTTCAACCTTCACCAGCTCAGCAAGCGGAATCATCTCACCGGCACGCATACGGGTTGCCAGAGTTCCCAGACCCTGTGACTGAACAAAAATACCAGAGAGACTCTGCAAAGAGCTCCTGTCAGACTTTGGAAGTCTCACCTGGATAGTCACCGGATCTATCTCCTTGTCGGTATGCAACAGACCTACATCCATTCCGGCAACTGAAATGCGCAGCGTCTGGGCAATCTGTTCGGCGCTCACTCCCCGCAATGCAGCACGCTCTTTATTAACCACCAGATTGTACACCTTCTGATCATCCTCAACAACCCAGTCAACATCAACAACACCAGGTGTCTCCTGAAAAACCTGCTTCACCTGTTTTGCGAGAGCAATCTGCTCGCTCTGTGACGGACCGTAAATTTCCGCAACCAGAGTCGAGAGCACCGGAGGACCGGGAGGAATCTCTACAATTTTGGCATTGCCATTATAACGCCGGGCAATCTGCTGCACACTGGCCCTCACTCTTCTGGCAATCTCATGACTCTGTGCCTTTCGCTCTCCTTTATGAACAAGATTAACCTGAATATCTGCCATATTTGCCTTCTGGCGCAGGTAATAATGGCGAACAAGTCCATTAAAATTGATTGGAGCATTGGTACCTACATAGTACTGATAACTACTCACCTCAGGCACGGTTTTCAGCCAGTTGGCAATCTCTTTAGCCACCTTTCCGGTCTGCTCAAGGGAGGTACCCTCCGGCATATCCAGAATAACCTGAAACTCATTCTTGTTATCGAAAGGAAGCATCTTCATCTGTACCGCCTTCATTGGCACCAGTGCAATTGCGCCGACCAGCATCAAGCCTACAACCCCGAATGCAATCCATCTCTTGACACTGCTCTCAATGAAAGGGGAGAGAATAGAGTCAAAAAATTTGTAGTAGCCTGTCGTGGTAATATCGTACTCCTTATGATCTCCCTCCTCTGTTTTCAGAAGTCGGAAAGAGAGCCACGGAGTGGCAATCAGAGCCACCAGCAACGAAAAAATCATGGCAAGTGAGGCACCAATCGGCATCGGACTCATATATGGACCCATCAGCCCGGAGACAAAAACCATGGGAAGCACAGCGGCAATAACCGTAAAGGTTGCCAGAATAGTGGGATTACCCACCTCATTGATGGCGGTAATTGCTGCCTGCAACTTCGGCTGCCGCTTCATGGCAAAGTGGCGGTGAATGTTCTCGGCAATGATAATGGAGTCATCAACCACAATACCAGTCACAAAGATCAGCGCAAAAAGCGTCACCCTGTTCAGAGAATAATCGAGCAGATAATAGATCAGCAAGGTAAGCGCAAAGGTAATTGGCACCGAAGCAAGTACCACAAGCGCTCCTCTCCAGCCAAGGAAAAAACCAACCACAACGGTTACCGCCACAACCGCCATAAGCAGATGTTCAAGCAGGGTAAAGACCTTTTCAGATGCACTGGCACCATAGTTTCTGGTTTCACTCACCGTGATACCGGCAGGAATAACCGTCTGCCGAAGCCCTTCAACCCTTTCCATAACCTTCCCCGCCAGCACAGAGGCATCACCACCCTTCCGTTTGGCCACGGTCAGCGTCACCGCAGGGTACTCGCCAGAAGCCGAACCTTTCGGGGCAGCAGCCGCAAAACCAAAAAAGTTATAGTTATTAACCTCTTCTGCCCCATCGGTCACCGTTGCGACATCGCGCAGATAGACTGGTGAGGAGCCATAAAGAGCAACGACGATATTGGAGACCTCAGTGGCGCTTTCAAGAAATTTTCCTGTCCGCAGAATAATCTCCTGCTCAACCTGCTTCAACTCACCCGATGTCATCTGACTGTTGGCCATCTGTATCTGGCGGGCAATCTGCAACGGGCTTACATTGAACTGGCGGAGCTTCTCCTTGTCAAGCACAATCTTTACCTGTCGCTTCAAGCCACCCTTCAGCTCCACATCGCCAATATTGTTTATCTTTTTCAACTCTTCCGCAACCTGGGCAGCAGCTTGGCGAAGCTGGTAAGCATCACTGGTTTTGCTCCAGAAGGTGAGATTAAGCACCGGTACATCATCAATGGAGACCTTTTTCATCAATGGAAACTGAACACCCTGGGGCATCTTGTCCATATTCTTCATAATCGATGTCCAGAGCTTGACCATGCTTCTCTCGGCATCTTCACCCACTTTAAAACGAACCGTAACCAATGCCACATCAGGCATGGAGGTCGAATAGACATAATCGACTCCAGGTATTTCAGTCAAGGTACGCTCCAGAGCCTTGGCTACACGCGCCTCGACCTCTGCCGGAGTTGCTCCTGGATAGGGAATATAGAGATCAACCATAGGAACCACTATCTGGGGCTCCTCCTCCCGGGGTGTCATAAAGGTGGCCATAATGCCAACCAAAAGAGCTGCCGCCATCAGGAGTGGCGTAATTTTAGAGTTAATAAACTGTTTGGCCAGTTTACCGGCAATACCTTCCTGCATGGTTACGATCCTCCCTTATAATAGTCAAATTCGCTTTTTGAAACGCAATAGTCGTACGTGGCCTGATTCAACCTCATTTTTGCCCAGGTAAATGCCTGCTCCCTCATCAGCAATTCAAAGGTCATCGCCATACCTGTCTTGTACTTCTTGCCGATATAATCAAAACTGACTCTTGCCTCCTCCAGGGATTTTGATGCCACACCAATTCTGGTTTTAGCGGTTTTAAACGACCTGGAGGACTTGTTCAGCTCAGCCTGCGTGTTGCTCTTTGCCGCTTCATAAGTATACATCGCCTCACGCTCCTGTGCTTTGGCCTCCTGCATACGCCCAGCCGTTGCCATACCATCAAAGATGTTCCACTGCATATTCATGCCAAGCGCCCAGCCAGCTCCACCACCAAATATATTGTTGCTATGCAGGCTGGTTTGCAAAAATGCGTTTAAACGGGGAAGTTTCGACTGACGAATCATCTCCGACTGGTACGAGGCAACCTGCCTGAAGGCTTCATAGGCCTTGATATCAGACCTGTTCACCGATGAGGCTGATGCCTCTCGACCAGGCAGGGAGCCATCAACAACAAGATCCCCGGTCAGAACAAGAGTGACACTGGATTCAAGCTGCAGCATCACCTTAAGCATATCAGCAGCATTGTTGACCTCATCCTGTAACAACAACTTCTGTTCCTGAAGCTCAGCAAGCCGAACATCGGTTGAAAGCTTGTCCGATTTGCCCAACATTCCCGCACTGTAGCCTCTCGCCGCCTCAGCGCTATAGCCTTGCATAATGATGATGGATTGATCGACAGCCTCAATATTTTTTTTGGCCAGAAGCACTCCATAATAGAGCCTGCGGAGCTGCAGATTAATAGTCTCCTCAGCTCTTCGTGTCATAAGCTCCTGTGCTTTTTTTGCCGTCAACGCCATGCTCCTCGCTGTGGAAGCATCTGCATTATAGATCGGCTGCATCACCTGGAGAGAGGTATTAAAGTCATTGATAACATCGGGATGCGTCATTTTTGATGCTTCAAAATCGGAGTTCTGCAAACTTTTCTGCTGCAGCTTATAGACCAGAGCTGCACCGGGATCATTGGTGACGGTCAGCGTCTCCGAAAGCGTCACTTTCGGCAGAAATGCCTGACGACTCTGAACAACCCGTCCATCTGCCTGATCAACCCGGCTTCGGGCCGCCTTTATGGTATAATTGTTTTGTCGAGCCCTCTCAAGAACATCGGAGAGAGAGAGCCGCATCACCGCTTCAGCGGCCACAGCCTTCATCGGCAAGGAGAGAGACCCTGCCACACAGACACCAATCAACGCCTTGTACAGCTTCATGTTCTTTTACTGTTTTGAGATCAGTTTCAAAATTTTCTCTACATTTTCGGAATCATCATGGCTCATGCACTCCTTCAGGTTACGATGGAGCACAAGAGAAAAGGTGTTGTCGAGAGCAGCTTTTGCCGCTTGAAACTGTGTTATAATATTGGAACACTCTTCGCCTTTTTCAATCATCCTCATAAGACCCTCAACCTGACCGGCAACCTTTTTCAGCCGGAGAGTCACATCGCTCATTGAACTTTTCGATTCAACCATAACAACGACATTTATAAAATTCACCGAATACCTATACCCCGTATGGGTATAATATAGGGATAAAAAAATGGTGCGCAAACGAAATTCGCCTGCGCACCAGGATGTGGCTGATTACTTTCCTCCGCCCTCCACAACAAGTTCAGCACCCGTACAGCAGATATCTGCCTGCACCTTGCAGAGCATGGCATCGGTTGCCTGCTGCATAATCTGCGACATAATCGCCTCGGTCATGAACTTCAGTATCCCTTCCGGCATGAGGTTCAGGGGAAAAGAGAGTTCAAAGTCAAGAGATATATCGGTATCAAAATAGACTGAGGTCTTCTCATCGTGCTGGTGGAGCAGACAGATTTCTGAGCTTGCTTTCCCGACAAACGTATGGGGAGAAGGTTTCTCAAATTCAGGGTGATCATGAACCGCCTCCCAGCGAATCCGCTTTCCCTTGCCATTGTAAGGCGCCCTGTTTGTAACTCTGGCATCGGCAAATGCCTGACCATAGCTGTCGTCAAGCGAAAAATTGTCTTCGTGCTGTCGAACAAAAAAAACAGCAGTTATGGGATTTTTTCGGGGATCGTCCACCTGAAGGGTCCACTGAAATATATTGAGATCAGCATAATACTTTACATTACTGCAGTACGGATTACACTTGATCAACCGTTCATGATCGGCAAAATAGATACCGGATTCATGAAAACATTTGTCGAGAACAACGTGCGCTTTGCTTTTGCCTATGACTTCCATGATTAAACAGAGAAATAATTAAAAAGCAGAAAAACGTTTGGGATGGTCGTCAACTCAAGAGATGAACCGACCAGTTCCGATGAATACTCATCAGACCATTGCCGTTACCTTTCATCTTCAAACTCTTGCGACTCCTTGCGACGCGCAAGAGTTTCTGAAACCGTATCGGCAACTTCATCCACCACCTTCCCTGCCAAAAGGCCACCAATACCGGCAAGAAGCACTCTGGGAACTCCCTTGATAAAGAACGGGAGACCCAAAGGAGAGAGCAGAAACGCCCCCCCCGCAATTGTAGCGGCTGGCCTCACAAGAAATTCTGGCGAAATGTTTTTTGGCGGAACAAACATGGGTACCCCCAGCTTTATAACGTTAAAAAAATGACAGCAACCTAGCTCTTGGGTTTTGCCCCCTTAGAAATTTTGTTGAGTGAACTGGCAACCATATTCATCATCATCTCGGCAACCTTCAATTGCGAAGCGGCAATATCAGTCAGAGACTGGCAGAGTACCTTGAAGGCTTCGACGGTATCAATGGCCGACTCGGGTTGCGCCACGGGGGCCGGAACGCTCTTTGCCGGAGCTGGGGCAGCGCCAACAGAGGGCTGACGAACCTCTGCCGACACATTGGCGCGCTGAGACGGAGCCGATACTGGAGAAGGAGGCGAACTCACCGTTTCATTGCCAGGGGAAGGCTCTCTCCTGAATGAAGAAAAAAAACCACCACTCTTTTTATTCTTTGCCATAATAATTAGTTTTAAATTCAGGATACGTCAGTTCACCAAAAAACCTCAAGCTGGAAAGTACTGCCGGATAATTCTATTCGATTACCGTACTACCGTACGTAATGTAAATAATAAATGCACCTCGCAAGCTCATCACAGACAAAAAACGCTTATAAAACATGCAGAATTTCTTACTTTGACTACATTTTTCCAGAAACAGAAACCCACCAGTTCATGCAGCAGATTACCCAATACACAACATTATTTACACCAGTACTTTTTTTCTTTACCGGTATTGCTGATTGTAATACTCCTCAACAAATTCATCGGGAAGAAAAAACTTCCGGCTAAGGGACCAAATGAGTAAGGGATAGCTGAAAAGTTCTCAACGTCCAGGCTCCGGTCAGGTTCCCCCGAGGTTATCCCTCGCCTCTTCGAGTACTTCAAGGGTAATCGCTGTGTACCCCATCTCCTCAGCATACTCTTCCGCCATAGTCTTGAACTTCCCCTGCATGAATGCAGGCATGGAATCAAACCACTCCTTGGCCTCCTCGGTCCACTTCGCAGAGAGCGCCCTGGATTTCGGGCCTTTATTATACTCAAGCAGAATCTCCTCAACAAATGAGTCAACAGTGCCATCCGAAAGAGCTGCGGGTCCGAAAATCTTTTCCGCAAGAATTTTATTCCGCATCAAGTGCATTTTCAACTGCGGCAAATAGAGCAATGTGGCCACGGGCTCTGAGCTTCCACAGAGCAGAAACAACGCCACTTTTTTCCTTCTCAGATTTTTCTTAAGATTACCATGGATAAGCGCGCCCAAAAGCTGTGAAGCAACAACAAAATAGTAAACAGGTGCGCCGAGAACAACCAGATCAAAATCTTTAACAAACTTGTAGTCCGCAAAGGGTGTACATTTTGCTTTTTCAACATAAAACCCCGATTCAGCAAGACTCAACCCGATGGAATCAATAACAGCTTCCGTAGAACCACTCGAAGTCTTACTGTCGTATAAAATTACAGCTTTCATTTAATCACCATATCCTGGATACTATAGCTATTTTAATTACATTCGGTTACAGAATCAGTTACAAGGGAATCAAAACAATCTGAAAAGGTGACACTCCTCTGAATGCAGGTACAAGAGTGCCGATTGGCCGGTTCTTCGCTTCGCCTGGAGTGACAAAAGGAGAGCATCAATAATAATAGTCAGTTGAAAGTTTGTGCGTAAAGCGATTCATGGCATAGTTTGCTAGCCAGATCCAATTCATTGGCTTGCCCTTCATCCGCTTGAGAATAGCGCCACCCTTGTACACCTCTTGCTGGAGTTTAACAAAATTCTGCAGCAATTTGTCGCCAGCCATTTTGCTTGGTTCAAACATGTAGTGGTAGGTGTCGTACTTGTCCCAGTCAAAATGGCGCATACGGGGCTTCATCTCATCGAAATAGGGGGTACCGGGAAAGGGTGTTACCAGCGAAAAAACAGGAAACTCAATCCTGTTTTTCATGATGAAGTCGTAGGTAAGCTGAAAACTCTCCTCGGTATCGTTATCGAAACCAAACATAAAGTAACCCTGTATGGCAACACCGTTGTTATGCAGATTGCTCACCACCGTCTCATAACTTCCCAGCCTGTTTGACCCCTTCTGAACACTTTTCAGCGTTTCAGGATTGAGCGATTCAAAGCCGATGCTCAACAGATCACAGCCCGAACGACCAGCCAACTCGGCAACCTCCGGTTTATCGAGAAAGTTCATGGAGATATTGGCATTCCAGTGCACACCAAGTTTAGCCATCTCTTCAAGCAACGTCATGAAATACTTGGGTCGGAAACTGATATTGTCATCCATAAAGGAGAAATTCACCTGCTCCTTGTTCAGCCGTTTCTGATGATAACGCATCTCATCAAGCACCAGGTCAAGCTCCCGATATCGGTAATTTTTGCCGTAAATAGTTGGGGTGGTACAGAAATTACAACCAACAGGGCACCCTTTGGTCGCCAGAATCGGAATACGGGTACTATACTTTTTTGCATTTTTGGCAGCAAGCGCGTAACTGAAATCAGGATGCAGCATGGCGCTCATTGGCTTGAGCTCTTTTGCCCGGTAAACCCTCTGCATGGTTCCCTTAAGAATATCGGTGGCAAGTTCAGTCCAGATAGATTCAATTTCACCATACACCACACTGGTGCAATGCTGCGAAGCCTCCTCGGACAGCATGGTAGGATGAACACCGCCGAGAATGACGATTTTTCCCTGACGCAAGGCTGCATCACCAATCCGATAGGCCATGGAGGCATTGAGAGTGCGCGACGTGACGGCAACAACATCAAAGCCGGAAAAGTCATCGGGCACTTTATCGCCAAGCCGCTCATCAATGAAGGTAACATCAAACAGCCTGCCGACCAGGGTTGCCACCATGATGAGGTTGAGCGGCATACTGACGGTGCCCGAATCCACCATCATACTGGTAGTGCTTACCGGCTGGACGAGAAGCCACTTCTTGCGCGATTTCTGCTCTTTTGCAAGCTGTTTGAGCAACTCCTCTGAAACAACGGAAGGAGAGCCAAGTGGAGATACAACACTGTTGGATTGAGAGATCTGCATACCTTGAAATCTGCAAAAAATGTTAAAAACCGTTACAAACCAAGGTGACAAGGTATGAAAAGTTTTTTAAAAAAACGGGGGCCAACTCCAAAAAATCACTTGGAGTAACGTTGAAAAAATCAATGTGACCAAATTTTATACGTACTGGTCAACATCAGACATTTTGCCGGATATAGAGCACTATCTATATTTGAGAAAGTGCATTATCGGGTTTTCGGCCAAACGTTTTCTTGGCGATTGAGCACTTCTTGCTTATTATGGGCTGTTCTATTCTTTTCGCTATTCTATTACTTACCCTGATTTTTTTCATTTCATTTCGGTCAATCGTAAAAGTCCGGATTATGCGTATTCTAACGTTTACAGGTAAAGGCGGGGTAGGCAAAACAAGTGTTTCTGCGGCTACGGCTGTCCGCTTGTCTGAACTGGGCTATCGCACTCTTGTTCTCTCAACTGATCCCGCGCATAGTCTGTCGGATTCATTTAACCTGCCTCTTGGCGCTGAACCCACAAAGATCAGGAAGAACCTTGATGCCATTGAGGTCAATCCTTACGTGGATCTGAAGGAAAACTGGCAATCTGTACAAAAATTCTATACAAGAATTTACATGGCTCAGGGGGTATCAGGAGTTATCGCTGATGAGATGACCATCCTTCCCGGCATGGAAGAGCTCTTTTCCTTGCTGCGAATAAAACGGTACAAAGCTTCCGGCCTTTATGATATCCTTGTGCTTGATACCGCGCCGACCGGAGAAACACTTCGCCTTCTCTCCCTCCCCGATACTCTTGCCTGGGGCATGAAAGCTGGCTGACCGTTCTTGAGGACGTTGCTCTCAACCGCTTGAAGCCACTCTACGACTCAAAAGAGTTCCCTCCGGTAACTGAAATTATCCCTATTGATTACGAGAGAATTGCCAAAGCATCGAAACGCGAAAAGGTGGATGGGACCAAATCTATCCCTCTTTACATCACCAGAGACTGCCCTTTCGAATGCTCATTCTGCGTCACCCCAAATTTTACAGGCAAGCTCTATCGCACACAAAAACCCGATGCACTGAAAAAGCAGATTGAAACTGCAAAAAAAGTATTTTTTAAAGCGAAAGGAAAATCATCAAAGCCATGGTTCATGCTTTGCGATGAGAATCTTGGTGTCAGCAAAAAAAGGTTATGGGAGTCACTTGAACTGATCAAAGAGTGCAATATCAACTTCAGCGTTTTTTTCAGCATCAATTTTCTGGAAGACAAGGAGACTGTCAGAAGACTCGTGGAGGCCGGATGCATTATGGTGCTGGTCGGCTTTGAATCTATAAAACAGAGTACTCTTGAAGCCTATAACAAGGGGCACGTCAATTCAGCCGACCAATTTGCCCGTCTCATTGATGAGTGTCGCCAGGCGGGCCTGAACGTCCAGGGAAATTTTCTGATCAATCCATCGCTTGACAGCTATGAAGATATGGATGACCTCGTTACATTTGTCAGCAAGAACAATATCTTCATGCCGATTTTCCAGATTATCACCCCATACCCCGGAACAACCATGTATTGGGAATACAAGAACAACGGGTGGATCACTGACGAAAACCGGGAAAAATACAATGCCATGAATCTTGTCATTCGATCAGACAAGTATGACCCCGTCAAGTTTCAGCACAAAGTTCATGACCAGCTACAACAGGGCTTACTCATGGAAAAACATTGTTAACAGAGTGAGAGTGAACCCCTATAAATTGCTCAATCTGGTCACCAGCCTCGCCTTCAGAAAAAACCTTCGTGAACAACTCGATATTTTTGAGCAGGAGAATAACATCAAGAGATAACACCCGCATCATACGCGGGTAAATACACACGGGAAAGATTTTTTTCAATCACATACTCAGCACAGATTAACACTATGAGAGACAAAGAGTTACTAAAATACAGCCAGAAGGCCAACGGCCTTGTTTTCAAAGGGCTGGTGGAGTTTGGTTGTATCAAGGCTGCCCTTGAACTTGATCTGTTTACACATCTTGCCAATGAGGCAAAGAAGACCGAAGAAATTGCATCCAGTATCGGCGCAATTCCACCACGACTTGTCATACTGCTTGAAGCCTTGCGGCAAATTGGGATTACTGCAGAAGAGGGTGGCAAATGGAGTATCACCCCGTTTGCAAAAAAAATGTTTCTGCCAGACAGAGATCTTCCAAATCTCTGCATGGTGCCATTAGCAGAAGCTATGGCACAACTATCTGACAGTTTCTACCTCAAAATAGCCGATGCCGTCAGAGGGAAAGTGGCTTTCAAGGCTGGGGTACCCTATCCGCCTGTCACACGGGAAGATAACTTGTATTTTGAAGAGATTCACCGCAGCAACGCCCATTTTGCCATCAAACTGCTGCTTGAAGAGGCCAGCCTGGCAACAGCCCAGAGCATGGTTGATGTGGGTGGTGGCATCGGCGACATTTCGGCGGCTCTCCTGAAAAAGTTTCCGCAGCTTGATTCGACAATCCTGAATCTGCCCGGAGCCGTTGAACTGGTCAATGAGAATGCTGCCGAAAAAGGGGTCGGCGACAGACTCAGAGGCGCTGCCGTTGACATCTACAAAGAGCCCTATCCCACAGCAGATGCCGTCATGTTCTGCAGGATCCTCTATTCGGCCAATGAGCAGTTAACCGCTATGCTCTGCACAAAAGCTTATGAAGCACTTACTCCCGGCGGCAAGCTCATCATTCTCGACATGATTATCGACGATCCGGAAAAGCCGAACTTCGATTATCTGAGCCACTACATTCTTGGGGCTGGATTGCCATTTTCAGTGCTTGGCTACAAACAGCAGAGCCGTTACAAGGAGATTTTGGAATCAATCGGGTTCACCAACATTCGAATCATAAGAAAATACGATCATCTCTTGTGTGAAGCTGAAAAGCCTGCATAAGATTGATTGGATATAGCGGTCGTTCACCAGCCAGCGACCGCTATTTTCGGTTTTTCTCAAAAGGGGTACCAGCATCACGTGGAGCAGCAGCCCTCCCGACAAACCCGGCAAGCACCACAAGCGTGATGACATAGGGCAATGACTGCACCAATTGCGACGGAATCCATCCCGTCTGGAGCCAGATTTCCATGGATTCGGTAACGGCAAACAACAAGCTTGCAAGGGCAGCACCCATCGGAGTCCACTTGCCGATAATCATCGCAGCAAGAGCAATATAACCCCTTCCGGCAGACATGTTATCGGTAAAGGTGTGCTGCTGAAAGAGAAGAAAAGCCCCGGCAAGAGCCGCCAGCGCACCAGAGACAAGCACGCCGGAATACCTCATCCAATCCACAGGAACTCCCGCCGTATCGGCAGTTGCAGCGCTCTCTCCGGTTGCCCTGAGCCGCAGGCCATAAGGGGTTTTAAAAAGCAACCACTGGCCAGCAACCACTGAAACAACAGCAGCGAGGAAGAGTGGATCCAATAACGGAAAGGGGAGCTCAAGCCCCGCTATACGCGGCGAATTCATTGAGCTGCCATAGAGAAGGGTGAGACCGAAACGGGTCGCCCCCATAACAAGAATATTGATGGCAATACCAGCCACAATCTGGTCAGCCTTTAACGTCACCGTCACAAAAGCAAAGAGCAGCGCCACCCCCAAACCACACAACAACGCCACAAGAATTCCAATCGTGGCCGAACCGGTGCTATACTGCCCATAAGCGGCGCCAAAAGCGCCCACCAGCATCATCCCTTCCAGAGCAAGGTTAACGACCCCGCCCCGCTCGGAAAAGGTGGCACCAACAGAGGTAAGTGTGTATGGCACTGCAAGCCGCACAATCTGCAGCAGAAGAACAAGAGGCTCAATTCCCTTCATAAAATCAGTAATGAAATATCCTTTCCGGTAGTATTTGCATCCAATATTTATTAGATTCTGGCTCAGTTAAAAGTAGTCAACTTCACCTGTTTTATCACCACCTGTTTGAACTTTTCAGGTGTCTAAATAAAACATAATTACTCCTGAAAACATGCCAAAATCTGAGATTACCAACGAAAAGAGTGCCAGCAAACAGTACATTTACAGTTTCTCCGGCGGATCTTCTGAAGGTGATGCGTCCATGAAAAATTTGCTTGGTGGCAAAGGCGCCAACCTTGCAGAGATGGCCAACATCGGTTTACCGGTTCCTCCGGGCTTTACCATCTCAACCGAAGTTTGCACCTACTACTACGACAACCAGAAAAATTACCCGAAACATCTCTTCGACCGCGACATCCCCAATGCTCTCCGTAAAATTGAAGAGGAATTAGGCAAAAAATTCGGCGACCCCGAGAACCCCCTGCTGGTCTCGGTACGCTCAGGCGCAAGGGCCTCCATGCCCGGCATGATGGACACCATTCTTAACCTCGGACTGAACGCAGCAACTGTTGACGGCCTCGGAAGAAAATCAGGAAACCCCCGTTTTGCGTGGGACTGCTACCGCCGTTTCGTACAGATGTATGGCGACGTGGTGCTCGATCTCAAACCTACCGACAAAAAGCAGATTGACCCCTTCGAAAAAATTCTTGAAGCTAAAAAACACGAACTCGGCATCGAGCTCGACACTGAATTCACCGTCGAAGACCTCCAGGATATTGTTGCCAAATACAAAGCCGCCATTCTTGAAAAAACCGGCAAAACTTTCCCTGAAGACCCCCACGAACAGCTCGTCGGAGCCATCGGAGCCGTCTTCAACAGTTGGAACAACGAACGGGCCATCGTCTACCGCAAACTGAACCACATTCCCGGCTACTGGGGCACCGCCTGCAACGTTCAGGCGATGGTTTTCGGCAACATGGGCGAGGATTGCGGCACCGGTGTCGCCTTCACCCGCGATGCAGCCACCGGCGACAACATCTTCTACGGCGAGTTCCTCATGAACGCCCAGGGTGAGGATGTGGTAGCCGGAACAAGAACTCCTCTGAAAATAGAACAGCTCAAGGCTGCAAACCCCGACATTTACAACCAACTCGAAGAGATTCGCTCTATTCTCGAACACCACTACCACGACATGATGGACATTGAGTTCACCATTGAGAACGACAAGCTCTTTATGCTGCAGTGCAGGGTCGGCAAAAGAACCGGAATGGCGGCGGTTAAAATTGCCGTCGATATGTTTAATGAGAAGCTGATCGACGAAAAAGAGGCGCTGATGCGCATTGAGCCTGAACAGCTCAACCAGTTACTACGACCTGTCTTTGACATGAAAGAGAAACAGGCGGCAGTTGCTGCCGGAAGACTCCTTGCAACAGG
>SZYA01000068.1 GCA_005843815.1 Chlorobium sp. | reverse complement strand
TTGTTCATTCTTTACCACCCAATGCACTGTCGCCAAAAGCTCAAGACCGAAGGGTGATTCGAAGCCTTCAACAAGATTGCAAACCCTGTCAAAATGTTCTTGTGTGGAGGTATCTTTCTCCTTGAGAAACAAGAGAGCATCATCAAGAGTCAGCTTGAAAAGGATCTTGTTGCTGCTGAAAAGGCTTTGGATGCCCTAAACCAGGGAGTGTTCTTTTTGCAGAATTTTCCATTCAGTTGCAGGAAAGCAACAGAGGATAATTCATTTTTGCGTAAACTGCTCGTCTCATTCGGAGCCAGCGGCTATGTTGCGCTATTCGAAATAGACAATGAGAAGAGTGTCACCATTCTGGCGGTACGGCACCAGCGGGAAGAGGATTATTATTAGAGAATGTTGTTTTGAATAAACCCTGAACCTCAACAAAACCACTATGAAAATCACAACAAAAGCAGCTTTTACCCGATTTTTGATCATCTTCCTGCTCACCAGTCTGAGTGCTATGAGCGCTACAGCACTCTCCTCTGCGGCTACGCCAAAAATTGGTGACAGCTATGGTGGAGGAGTTGTTGTTTATATTGATAGCACTGGTCAGCATGGCCTTATTGCCGCCAAAACAGATATGCCGGGTCACTCTTATCAGAAAGAGGAGGGCTTTTTCAACTGGTATGGCGCTAAAGATGCGGCCACTGCTTTTGTGGAGGGTTTCAGCGACTGGGTTTTGCCGAACAGGGAGCAGTTGAACAAACTCTATATCAATCGTAGCGCTGTAGCTGGTATGGCATCCACTGTTTACTGGAGCTCTTCTGAGGGCGATGCTGAAAACGCCTGGGCCGAGAATTTTGCCAGCGGAGAGCAGCTTGTTGGCAAAAAAACGAATGGCAGCCATGTTCGGGCTGTGCGATTGTTTTAGTCGTTGCCTGCTCACCCAAGCGCATCAAACATACACCAACCCACTGCGGTAAAAGCCGAGGATGTTGTTCTCATAAGGAATATAACAGTAATAACCCGGTGTAGTTCGCCCATAAGCTCTTCGCTCAGCTTGAAGGGGTTGTTGAGCCCGAGAAATGTTATCAATCAGAGCATACGCTTTGATGAGGTTTTTAATTTCGGTCAGATCTCTTTGTGAGTAATGTGCCTCAGGAACTTGGCCTTCAATGGCGGCGATGGCTGCAATTTAACTGTCTATGATGTCGGGATTAATTTGGGATACCCAGTCACAGGCAGTATAGGGTGGGTAATGCGATAAGAGCGGTGTGGAGCGTTTCCGCGTGCAGGAGCAGGTTTGATATCCTGTTCTGGTCGTAACGATCGGTAAAGTAAAACTTCCCCGATTTATAACTCATCACTTCTCTCATTCAGAATGATGCTGATTATGATTCACTCAAAAGTTTTTATATGAACAAGACAAGAAATATTTTGTTTGATTGTTGATAATCAAATTGTTGTCGATTGTTAAACCTTTTTTCTCCATGGTTTCAGGATGGAGATAAATATCGTCATCATCAGTATCAGGAGTTGAAGAGCTCCAAACCAGAGATTCATCTTTTGGTTGTACAGGTAGGCTGCGTCACCGAGAGCCGCCATGCCGAGTTTGCCGGAGATCTCCATCATGGCAGATTCCCAGGGGCCAAGAAAAAAGGTGCCAAATACAATGGCTGTAACCGTCACAATCCATTTGAAGGTGAGCCAGTTGTGTTTGAAGAAGCCCCAATTTGTGAAAAGAGAGTATGCCAACCCGGTAAGCAGGCTGCCGATAGCTCCGGGAACCACAACAATCGACATATCAACGTGATGAAGGCTCTGATTTATGCCGTACAACACGCGGCCATCAGTAATACCGGCTTTCAAAAAATAGAGCGATATCAGCGAAACTGCTCCTCCTACCCAGCAGGCAACGGCAATCAGGTGAAAGCCTTTGAGCCACTTTACTCCATTTGCTGTTAATTTTGGCATGTCAGTTCCGAGCCCCCTCAATCAGCTCTGCCGCCAGGGTGAGCGATGAGGCTGAAATTTGCTGACCGCTGATAAGGCTGGCAATGGCCTGCAAGCGGTTGTCGTGGTCGAGAGGGGTCACCTCTGTGACGGTTCTCTCCTTCTGGACAGATTTTTTGACACCGAGGTGCAGATCGGCCATGGCGGCAATTTGCGGAAGGTGGGTAATGGCGATGATCTGGTGGAGGCTGGAGAGTTTTCGCAGGCTTTTGCCAACCGCTTCGGCAACACGGCCACTGATGCCTGTATCGATCTCATCAAAAATGAGAATTGGCAGTTTGGCTGATTCTGCCAGAGCGCTCTTCATGGCGAGCATGACGCGTGAAATTTCTCCGCCGGATGCCACCTTGATGAGGGGTCTCGGCTTTTCGCCAGGATTGGTGGAGATCAGAAACTCAATCTTGTCGTAACCGCCGGGAAAAGCGGTAAATGTTCTCCCCTCGATGGAGATCTCACCTTTTTGATGCTCTTCGTGGGTGATACTGACAATGAAGGTGGCGTGTGGTATGCCGAGCGTTGCCAACTGCTCCTGAATGGAAGTTTCAAGGCGGCTTGCCGCTTCCTGCCGCTTGTGGCTGAGTGTTGCAGCCTCTCTTGAGAGTTCGGTTTTCTTGAGTGTTATTGCCAGCTCAATGCGGCTGAGCTCCTCTTCAAGGTTCTCTTCAAGAGCGCTCTTTGCTTCAAGCTCCTTTTTCAGTTCAATCAGTTCAGCGTGGGTGCGTCCATACTTTTTGCAGAGGCGCTGGATCTGGAGTTGTCGTTCACGTAACGTATCAAGTCTTTCCGGATTGAAATCAATACCTGAAATATAGCTGCGGGTGAAGCGGGAGAGCTCATCGATAATGCTTGTTGCTGTACGGGTTTCCTCCAGGTGCATGTCGAAGCGCTTGTCGATGGCACCAAGCTTTTCAAGAGTATGCAGCGCTGATGTTATGGCAGAATAGATGGAGTGGTCGCCGTCGTAAAGCAGCTCGTTCAGGGTGGTGCTGAGGGTGAAGAGGGTTTCGGCATTTTCGAGGAGGGTAATTTCAGTCTCAATCGTCTCCTCTTCGCCATGTTTCAAGTCAACGCTGTTGAGTTCGTTTAACTGAAAATCAACCATCTCCTTTTTGTCGCGGACGGTGGTGGCCTCTTTTTTGAGCCTGGTCAGTTGCTGTTGGAGTGCCTGAAGGGCTGACCGAGTGTTTTTGTAGGCGATAACTTCTGTTGCATGACGCGCAAAATCGTCAAGCAGTGTCTCGTGTGTCTCCGGGTGCAGCAGCAGTTGGTGTTCATGCTGGCCGTGCAGATCAATCAGCTCCTCACCTGCCTGTTTGAGGAGAGAGGCGGTGCAGGGTGTGTCGTTGATGAAGCATCGGGATTGGCCGCCCGAGGAGAGCTCTCTCCGAAGAGTGAGTTCTGACGCGGTGTCAATGTTTGCCGCACTCAGCAGGTTATCAATCTTTTCGGATTGAACATCTTTGAGGACAGCCTCTATCACCGCTTTGGCTGTACCTGATCGCACCAGATCACTGCTGGCTCGCTCACCCAGGACAAGATTCAGCGCTCCGACAAGAATAGACTTACCTGCGCCAGTTTCGCCGGTGATAATGGTCAATCCAGGGTCGAAGTCTACCGTCAACTCCTGGATCAATGCAAAGTTTTTGATGTAAAGAGAGCAAAGCATGGCCGGTTATTGCACGCGTTATGCCTGTGTCGATGAGGTTGATTTTTCTTTTTTTGGTACTTCATCGGCAGCTTTGGTAAACTCTTCCTCTATCTCGGTCTGCGCTTTTTTAAATTCTTTCATTCCTTTTCCCAAACCTCTGGCAAGTTCCGGAAGCTTTTTGGCTCCGAACAGCAGCAAAATGATCAGCAGAATAAGAATGAGTTCTTGTCCACCTAATCCGAACATAGGCCTCTCTCCGATTATGTTATTGTGATGAGCTTGTGCTGATTATATACGCAATCCCGGTTCCTGAAACAACTTTTTTCACCGGCCTACGGCTCTTCTCAGTAGCGGGCTATCACCGTTTCGCCCGAACGGGTTACCTCTCCTTGTTGAATGGCAACTTTTGCTGAGGCTGGCAGGATAATATCGACTCTCGATCCGAATTTGATCATTCCGAAGCGTTTGCCAATTTTGACCATCTCCCCACGTCGCAGGGTGCAGACAATTCTTCTTGCCAGAAAGCCGGATACCTGGCTGAATCGAACATCTATCTCTCCATTGTCGATACCAATCTCCATTCGTTCGTTGCTCTCCATACTCTGATGGTCAAAGGCCATCAGGAATTTTCCGGGGCAGTAGCGCAGATGGGTCACTTTTCCGCTCAGAGGTATGCGATTGACGTGCACATTAAAGGGCGACATGAAGATGCTTACCAGAGTTAACGGGGCGGTGGAATTGCTCTGCTTATAGGGCTGCACCAGGATAATTTTTCCGTCGGCAGGTGCAAGAATAACCCGTTGTTCGTTTGGTATGTTGCGTTTTGGGTCACGAAAAAAATAGAGTGTAAAGAGTATTATGATGCCGAGAGTCACCAGAATCGTTATCTCTGCCCAAGCGGGAAAAAGCATTGCTGCCGTGCCGAGCACCATGGAGAGAATCAAGACTTTGATCATGGTGCTGTAGCCGTATGATGTCAACATCTTTTTGTCTCTATTTTATGACGATATGATAAGTTCCCCCCATAATAATTATTTTTCGTGGACTTGGATGTGGCGGGAAATATTTTTGCGGTTTTTTTTGATTTTTGTCGAGAGTTGATCTCTCATTTCCAGTTGATGATGATGCATGCGTTAGAAAAAAAAATTCTTGGAGAGGTGAAGGCAAGGGGGCTGGTTGCCACTGGTGACAAGGTGCTTCTTGCGGTTTCCGGTGGCCCGGATTCAATGGCTCTGCTTACACTTTTTTTGGCGGTAAAGCCACTGCTGCATTGTGAGCTAGCCATAGCCCATTGCAACTTTCAGCTTCGTGGCGCGGAGAGTGATGCTGATGAATGTTTTGTGCGTGATTCTGCTCACTCGCTTGGGCTGGCCTGTTTTGTTGAGCGGTGCGATACCTTGCATCGTGCCGGGGAGTGGAAAAAATCTGTTGAGGAGACGGCCAGAATATTGCGGTATACTTTTTTTGATCAGGTGATGCAGCAGCAGGGGTATACCAGGATTGCGACGGGTCATCATAGCAACGATAATGCCGAGACGATTCTTTTTAATCTTTTCAGGGGTGTTTCTCTTCCAGGGCTGAGAGGCATTCGAGCCTGTAACGGGAAAATCATCCGACCGATGCTCCTGTTGCACAAGGCTGAGATTGCGGCATATCTGAAAGATAAGGGCGTGGCAAGCAGGGTGGATGCGAGTAATATTGCCAACGATTATGACCGGAATTTTATCAGAAACCGCGTTATTCCCCTGATTGAGGAGCGCTTCCCCCATAAGCTTTTGCCGTCGCTTCGGAGGATTTCAGAACAGGCGGGGGAGCTTGAAGAGTTTCTTGAACTCTATTTTGAAGATCTCAGTGAGCGGATACCAGGGCTCTCGCTTATTGATGGCAAGCTTGATGTACAGGCTCTGAAGCGGCTTACAGTCTTTGAACAGAAAGAACTTTTCAAAAGGGCGTTGCGGGATATGGATGCGCCGGTGGATGCTGGTACACTCCAGAAGCTGGTCAATTTACTGAACACCCATCAGGGAAAGATGGTGATGGCAGGTCGACAATTGCGGGTGCTCTGGAAAAGGGGTGCGCTCTGTTTTTTTCGGGTCAGGGACGAGGTGTAGGTGGTTGCGGCCATTATCCAGAGCGCATTTCTGCTGCTACCTCTTTTGCTTGGCCGCCAGAAAAAGTTCCAAAGGAAGCTCCGTATGAATAAGGACTGATTTGAGGTTTTGCTGCACCTCAATTCTGTTGAGCAACCCTTTTGTCTGCTCGGTGGTTTTGTTGCCGCTCAGTCCGGAGAGTTTGATGGCTCCCCAGAGGAAGGTTGATGCAAAATAGGCGGCCTGATTGCTGCTATAGACCCATTCACTTTGTCCCTCTATTCCATCCCTGAATTTTACGGAGAGAGCAAGATTCTGGATGCGCTTCAGGTTGCCCATTGATTGTACTCCCTGATTGGTCGAGGTGAGGGTTTGCAGGGCGCCAGCGGTCCACGCCGCTGAAGGCAGGGCAAACCAGAGGTGCGATTTGTAAACGGCTTTGTCGATCAATGCAGCAGAGAGAGAGTCGCGCTTGAAAAAACTGCCGGAAGGGGTGAGGAATTCGCTGAGCATTTTTTTGTTGTTGCTCAGGGCAAATTGTCTCGGCCCAAGCGGGCTGAGCCAGAGTGTGCTGTCGAGGGTGTAGCATTGATGGCCACCGATCGTCTCTGTGCTGGTGCTAATGGTTCTGAGGAGTGATGCCGGAAGCTTTTCTGTAAATGAGCCAGATACGATACCAAGATAGTTCTGCTCTTTGTAACCGTGCCGCTTGAAACTGATCAACAGGGTGTCGATATCAAGCGTGGGGTTGATCTTTGATGCTTTTAAAATGTCATCGAGCTTGCCTTGCGGCTGAAAGATTGGCGCTTTTTTGAGAGAGTCAGGAATGATCTCTTTCCAGAGCCGGCTCTCGCGGATATCCTTCAGTCCGATGTAGACAAGTGCATCAGAGTTGCCGGGAATGCGGTCAACCAGTGCTTTAAGAGCGGGAGTTAATGGCTCTGGCTGCAGCCGCGGTTTTGGCCAGTTGACCCAGAGAGCAAGTATAATAAAACAGAGAGTGCTGATGGCGCTGATAGAGAGGAGAAGTCCTGCCCCTTTTTTCAGGGATCGTTTTTCACGTATCGCGGGTGTCGCTTCAGATTCGGGGTTCACCTGCATATTTCACACCTGATTATGATTTTCTTTTGATGGCTTCACGCGCCAGGGTGTCGCAGCGGTTGTTGTACTGGTTATCGCTGTGGCCTTTTACTTTGTGAAAGTTGATGGTGTGCAATGTAAGCAACTTCAGGATTTTTTGCCACAGATCGATGTTTTCAACACTTTTTTTTGCTGCGGTCTGCCAGTTATTGAGCGTCCAGCGCTTCAGCCAGCCGTTGTTGATGGCGTTGACGAGGTAGCTCGAGTCGCTGTACAGATCAATTTGGCAGGGCTCTTTCAGTGCCTGAAGTGCCTCGATTGCAGCGCTGAGTTCCATGCGGTTATTGGTCGTGGCGGGTGAATATCCCGAGATTTCACGGGTTAAAGGGCCGTACATCATCACAGCTCCCCAGCCACCTGGTCCGGGATTGCCGCTACATGCGCCGTCGGTGTAAATGATTACTTTTTTTCCCATCGATAAAAAAAGCTCAACTGTTCCAGTTTGAGCTTTTACAAGATTTGAAACAATTCAATAACTCACTTCACTTCTGTGACATAAAGACTTCGGTGTATCTACAGTCATCAGGGGCAACGGGCGGCTTTTGTTGAATTCGACAGAAAGTTCTTGTGAAACTCATGTATAAACTGTTGCGCTTATCCCTTACTTCAAAAGTTTGGCGAGCTCAGCAGTACCTGTTTTGGCGATGATTTTCATCGCTTTTGCTGAAAGCTTCACCTTTACAAACCGTTTTTCCTCTTCAATCCAGACTCTTTTGGTGTGGAGGTTCGGCTCAAAACGGGTACGGACGTGGTTATTGGCATGCGATACCGTATTGCCGTAGAGAGGTCTTTTGCCGGTCAGTAAACAAACTTTGGACATGATGCAATCAATTGGTGTTAAAAAAACGAAGCGGAATATAGCAATAGTTTTCCAAACTGGAAACAGTATCGTCTCAGGGTCGGATGCCGACCGCGCAGACCATCATCGATAACACGTAGAGCAGCGTTCCGAATGCGTTGTACCAGACCGCTCTCTCTTTTGGTTGTGCAATCAGGATCTTCTGCATTGGTAGTTGCGCGACGAGTAGCAAAAGGGCGATAACTGTTGTTGTCATGGAGCCCTTGACCACGAGAATGGATATTGCGGCAAGCTGGGCGAGATCCATAAGAATCGACGCAAGGATTGCGGCCTTCTTTTCTCCAAGCTGTACGGGGATTGAGGCAACCTTGCGGATTTTATCGCCTACAATTGACTTGAAGTCGTTCAGCGTCATGATACCATGAGCACCGAGTGAGAAAATAATGGCAAGAGCGATGGTTTCCATCGAAGGAATGCCTTGTGTAATGGCAAAGCTGCCGGTCAGCCATGCCACCCCCTCGTAGGCAAGCCCTACAATAAGGTTGCCGAACCAGCCGTTTCTTTTTGCCCTGATTGGCGGGCCGGAATAGGCGTGCGACATGAGCACTCCCACAAACGCTATGGCAACGACATAAGGGTGAATGGAGAATGCAACAATGAAGCCGATGACAATAAGAGCGAAGGTGATAAGCCAACTGGCTGATTTTGATATTTTGCCTGCTGGAATTGGGCGCTCAGGTTCATTGATGGCATCAACCTCGCGGTCGAAGTAGTCGTTCATGGTCTGCGACATGGCGCACATCAGCGGTCCAGCCAGAAAAATGCCACGGAGGAGGATAGACCAGTTTTCAGTAACACTTTCGCCGGTTGATACCACACCGCAGGCAAAAGCCCACATCGGCGGGAACCAGGTAACCGGTTTCATGAGCGGTACGATGGCAGATGGCTCAATCCTGAAACCAGCCCTGTTGACATTCTCAAGAGCCTGCCGGATCTCTTTCTGCCGGGAATCGCTCACTCCTGACAGGCGAAGCTTTTCGGCTATACCTTGCTGCTTTTCAGGATGAAGGGTTTTTCGTCCGTTCATGGGTATAGTGGTTCTTGATACAGCTTAAAAACAAAGTGGATAGTATACAAGTTTTTTGGCAAAAAGATAAGGATTTAGTTAACAGCCAGCTTGTATTGTTCGGTAAGTTCAGCATTCACCCGCAGGATTGCATTAAACTTCCTCTCTGAGTGGCCGCTCTCCAGAGCCTCTTTTGCCATGATAAGCCCGGTATCAATGCTCGGAGCCTTTCCTGAGACATAACAGGCCATGGCGGAGGTGAAGAGGGCAGCATCAACGTGTGCTGCTGGCGCGCTTCCATCAAGGATCCTGCTGATAATGAGAGCGTTTTCCTCTTTTTTACCACCCTGAAGGTGCGACAGGGGGTGCCTTTTCAGTCCGAAATCTTCAGGATAGATGGTATGCTGTTGTACAGTTCCATTCTGAACTTCAGCAATGTATGTTGGCCCGTTGAGGCTGGGTTCGTCGAGAGCGATTCCCTCTTCAGTCATGGAGTGAACAATGAGTGCATGGCTGGCTCCTGTCTGGATAAAGACTTCGGTATAGAGCTCCATCAGCTCCCGGTTGAACACTCCAACAAGTTGGCGTTTTGTTTTTGCCGGATTAATCAGGGGGCCAAGAATGTTGAAGATGGTTCTGATGCCCAGTTCCCTGCGAATGTTGGCCACTCTTTTCATCGACGGGTGGTAGAGTGGCGCAAACAGAAAGGCAAATCCAGTCCGTTGAAACAGCTCTTTTGTTGCTTCCGGGGGCAAATCAATCGTAAAACCAAGCGCTTCAAGGACATCAGCGCTGCCACAACTGCTTGTTACAGAGCGGTTGCCGTGTTTGGCAATGGGGATGCCAGCGCTGCTTGCAATAATTGAGGCTGTTGTGGAAATATTGTAGGTGCCTGCATGATCTCCACCAGTTCCACAGGTATCAACCGCATTGTCGTCCAGATCAAGAGTATTGGCTTTTTCCATCAGGCTGTAGTAAGCACCGGCAGTCTCTGCCGGAGTAATCCCTTTTTTCTGCTGGAGGGCAAGAAGTGCGGCAATAACAGGTTCTGAAAACTGACCATCCATAATGCTGTTCATGGAGAAGGTCATCTCTTCCTGTGAAAAATGTTCTCCGGCAAGCAGCTTTTGCAGTAACTTTTTATGGCTCATGATGCTGACAGTGTGGCAAATGATTGTGAATATTCGTAAATGTAAATTAATTACAAAGAATTGAGTGTGTTTAACCGCCATCCCTTGGCCTTTTTTATAAATTATCAGAAGAGTTATGGAGAGTGAACAGATAACGGTGTGCCAAAAAAAGTCACTTGAGCTGGTGTTGAGGAAGATGGTGATCCGGGCGTTGGACGGCTGCATTATTACTGATCTCTCTGTTATCCGCTGGTTGACGGGTTTCAGTGGATCAAGTGCGAGGATGCTGGTGACACCAGAAAAAAGTTGGCTTTTTACCGATTTTCGCTATCAGGAGCAGGCGGCCCATGAGGTTACCGTGGCTGAGACGGTTATTGCCGCTGAGGGATTTGAGGCAGAGCTTGGTTCCGGGCGGTATCCTCTTGGAGAAACCGTTGCCCTGCAATCTGACAAGGTCACCTGGCATGAAGCGACCCGCCTTATCGAGCAGCTTCATGCCAGGCAACGGGTAGTGCCGGTTGACTCATTTTTCGATGAGTTCAGGATGGTTAAAAACGGGATAGAGTTAACGAGGATGCGTCGCGCTGCTGCAATCAGTGAGCAGGCGCTTGAGCGTGTGCTTCCCATGATTTCACCATCAGTAACGGAGCTTGATATCGCTGCCGAAATAACGTACCAGCATAAAAAGCTTGGCGCTGAGAGAGACTCGTTTGAGCCAATTGTGGCTGGTGGTGCACGCTCTGCCATGCCGCACGCTCGTCCTTCAACGGCGCATTTTAAACCTGGCGAGCTTATTGTGATTGATACCGGCTGTGTGGTTGAGGGCTATGCCTCCGACCAGACACGCACGGTCACCCTTGGCAACATTTCAGATGAGGCACGCAAAGTCTATCGTCTTGTGCAGGAGGCGCAGGAGCTTGGCATTTCGTCAGCGCGATGCGGCATGGTGTCGAAAGAGCTTGATGCCGTGGTTCGCCAATATATTTCCGATCATGGCTACACGGGGGAGTTTGGTCATGCTCTTGGGCACGGTGTTGGGCTCGATGTGCATGAAGAGCCCCGGATCAGCGCTAAAGGGGAACATCCGTTGCAGGAGAATATGCTCTTTACTATTGAGCCTGGTATTTATCTGCCGGGTAAATTCGGTGTGCGCATTGAAGATACGGTTGTAATGGGGCCTCATGGAGCGACTCCGTTACAACAGTTTACCAAAGAGCTGATTGAACTGTAACTTTATTGGTCGTGAGTATGAGCAACTACTGCATGGTGATTACCACCACTCCCAATCGGGAAACTGCCGAAAAGCTTGCGGAGAGGATTCTCAACAACCACTTGGCAGCCTGCGTCCAGATGGCCGACATTCGAAGCTTTTTTATCTGGGAAGGCAAGCTGCAGAAAGAGGGTGAGGTTCTCTTGTCTATCAAAACTACCAAAGCCTGTTACAGCAAGCTCGAAGCCCATATTCTGGAGCATCACCCCTACGAGGTGCCTGAAATCATCATGTTGCCGATTACGGGTGGGTTGCCAGGTTATCTCGGGTGGATTGATGTGGCTACAGATTTAGGAGGTGCTTCAACCTCCTGAGAGCTTTTCAAACCTTCTGCAGCAGCGACTTGATCTGTGCCGTAAAAGAGGCCATCACCAGCAGCGGGTTGGCGTTGCGCTCGATGGCGCGGATGGCATCTTCGGTTATGGTGGAGATCTGGAAAAAATCGGTGTTGGGGAAGTTTTTTGCAAAACGGTTGACGGCATCGCTGATGTCGGGGTTGTTCAGCTCCTGAAAGTCAGGATTGATTCGGCGGTGGTTGGCATCCTGAAAGAAGAGAAGGAGGGCTGCAAGGAAAAGGGTAAGGTCGCCGCGTGAAAGATTTTTGGCGTTATGCTCGCACGAGATGATGGCGTTATGAAAAGCACTTGGGGTGAGCACGGCGCGCAGGTAGTCGAGCGCCTGGTTGCGGAGCACAATGGTTGCGGTTTCCGAGGGATTTTCGCTTCTGTTGTTGAGAAGTTCCCATGCCAGCCGGAGGTTCCCTCTCGAAAAGCTGACGATAAAGCTCAGCTCTGGGTCAACGATCCCCGGGCGGTTAATCTTCAGCCAGAGTCGCAACTCCTGGGAGGTCACCCGTGAAAATCTGACCATCTGGCATCGTGACCGGATGGTGGGGAGGAGTGTTTCAGGTCTTGAAGAGACAAGAATAAACATCACATGGGCCGGTGGCTCTTCGAGCAGTTTCAGGAGCTTGTTGGCCGCCGATGGGTGAAGCCGTTCAGCTTGTGAAATAATGAAGATCTTTTTGCTTCCTTCGTTCGGCATAAACAGCGCTTTATGCTGAAGGGTGATGATCTGTTCGGTCAGAATGCCCATGGATCGCTCCATAGCGGGGGCAAAATAGGGGTTTTGCTTTTTCTTTTCCAGCAGCGCATCGTATCGCTCTTTGGCCTCAGTAAATTTCTTGTTCTCTTTTTTTGCGGAGTCGCCCGGATCAAGCAGAGCGGATTCTACAGGAAAGAGATACTCAACATTCGGGTGCATAAACGAACTGACCAGCCTGCAGTCATGGCATATTCCGCATGAGCCAGCCAGATTGTTGTCCCCCGAATTGCGGCAGTTGAGAAGAGAGGCGATCTCAAATGCTACCGACTCTTTACCCGACCCATCAGGGCCAGTGAAAAGGTAGGCATGAGCCAGGCGTCCTGTTGCAAGCGCTTTCTGCAGGACACCAATCTGCTGTTGTTGACCAATAATATTTTCCCAGCTCATGTCTGCCTTGCTGTGCTCAGATAAACGTTAGCCAATTGTAGGGATCTTCTCCAGTCTGGACGATGTTCAGATATTCATGTTGAAGAATTTCGGTAATGGGCCCCCGTTTTTCGTTTCCTATCGGGTATTTGTCGATACTTCTCACCGGCGTAATCTCTGCGGCTGTGCCAGTCAGGAAAACCTCATCAGCAACATAGAGCGCTTCGCGGGGAATCAGTGTCTCCCTGACTTCATAGCCCTGCGCTTTGGCAATGTGCATAATGGCGTAACGGGTGAAACCTGGCAGTATTGACTGACCCGACATGGGTGTATAGATAATGCCATCACGGACGACAAAGATATTCTCTCCGCTTCCCTCAGAGACATAACCATTGACATCAAGCGCAATCCCCTCGGCATAGTCGTCCATCAGCGCTTCCATCTTGATAAGCTGAGAGTTCAGGTAGTTTCCGCCAGCCTTTGCCCATGACGGCAGAGTGTTTGGCGCTGGCCTGGTCCATGAAGAGACACGGACATCAACACCGGTTTCAAGCACATCTTCACCAAGATAGGTACCCCACTCCCAGGTGGCTATGGCAACCTCAATTGAAGCCCGGTGAGGGTTGACGCCCAAAGCGCCCTGTCCCCGGTAAACCAGCGGACGGATGTAGCATGCTTTGAAATTATTGGCCAGAATGGTGGCGATGATCGCCTCTTTCAGCTCTTTTTCAGAGTAAGGAATTTCAATACGGTATATTTTTGATGAATCTCTGAGGCGTTTGATGTGCTCATCCAGAAAGAGCACTGCTGACCCTTTAAGGGTATCATAGCAGCGGATTCCTTCAAAGGTCGATGAACCGTAGTGGACAACATGTGACAGAATGTGGATTTTTGCGTCAATCCAGTCAATCAGTTCGCCGTTCATCCAGATTTTTGCAGACTTGTTCATGGTGCAGCCGTTGGGTGTTATTGGTACCTTGCCAGAAGTAAAACTCAAAGATATAAAAAACCCCGCGACACATCACGGGGTTTTTTATGTTCCAGTAATTGTATTTGGTCAGTAGATTCTTTCGTAAACGCCATCCACTTCACGCATGATTGGTTCGTAGGTGCTGCTGTTCCGACCAAAGCAGATGCCGAGAGATTCGTACATGGCAACATGGTCGAGATCGACATGGCGCTGTGCAATTGCTTTGCTTGACTCGATATACTCAATTTTGCGCCCTTTGACCTTGGAGATGGTGACACCGGTTTTGCCGTCGAGCAGCAACAGCACCGCAGCAGCGCCCGCTTCAAACCCAAAGTTGATATCGTAAGCTGAAGAGTTGCCTGAGCGCACCAGGTGGCCAGGGTGGATTTCACGCACTTCGGGTATTTCATAAATCCCCTCGACAAACATACCGGTCTCTTTCATGAAAAGGGGCATTGCCGGGTCGGCCTTCATTCTTTTCTGGATTTGCTGACAGGTGAATTTTCCGGCACCAGCAAGCTTTTTATGACCGAATGCATCAATTCCTGCTGATTCATCGACAATATCAGTGCCATCGGCATTTTTCAGACCCTCAGCAACAACAACGGTATAGGTGCCGCTATGAATATCATTTTCCCTGATTCTGCGGGTGAAACGTTCTGCCAGGTGCTGGTAAACAATGTCCCAATCCGTTGGGATTTCAGGTATAAGAATACAGTCAGCCTCTGCCGCAATACCACTGCGGAAGGCAGTATGGCCAGCATAGCGCCCGAACACTTCGGTGACCAGCACTCTGTTATGGGTTTTCCCCGTTGTTTTCAGATCGTGTACAAACTGTGCAATGCGGTTGATGGTTGAGTCACCTCCGACCGAGTAGGTCTGCAAATCGAGATCCATGGTTTTTGGTGCATGGATGCACTGAATTCCCTGCTGGCTCAGGTCGACCATAACGCTTCCTGAGTCGTCGCCACCACTGATAATGAGTGCATCAAGGCTGAATTTTTTCATACCGGCCTTGATACGATTATACTTTTCGGGATTTCTTATCGCCTTGATTTTAACTCTTGAATGGCCAGCTTCTGAGCCCGCAAAACTGGCATCAAACTTGTCAAGCCTCACCTGGTTAAACTGCACCATACTCTCCTGATCAACAAGGTTGTAGAGCCCTGCGTATCCGTTCGGGATCACATACAGTTCAATACCTTTTGACAGAGCCATCAGCGCAGCACCTTTCAGTACCGCATTGAGCCCTCCACAATCGCCCCCACTAGTTAAAATACCTATTTTTTTCACAATTACAGACTCCTCTCCATTCTCAGGTTAGTAATTAACGGCTTAATTTACTTACTTGCTGAAAGTATGAACTTTCAAGTTTGTTGCTGTCAAGATAGATTTTTTGTCTGATTTTTCAACGATTCAGCACAATAATAACCGTGAATATAGCTGGAAATGGCTGAACTACCGCTTTTCTTATGAACTACCGTGATCAAGTGAGAATTGCGTTTGTGCATCTCAGGGAGAGAAAACGTCAAACTATTCTTACGGCGCTTGGTGTGGCTGTAGGTTCTGCAATGCTGGTGACAACCATCTCTCTTTCACGTGGTTCATCGTCGAATGTTATTGCAAAAATTATAGATACCGCGCCTCATGTGGTGATTGGTGCAGTGAGGGTTGTTCCGCTCGCACCCGACAACCTTGTGGAGCAACGAGGGGGGCGGATTGCGTTTGTGACCAAAAATATTACTCAGAATGAACAGGAGGTTATCAAAAACTATGCTGAGGTTGTCAAGAGCATTCAGCCAGTGGAAGAGCTTCGGAGTGTCTCGCCCTTTGTTCTCAGTAAAGTGATTGGTCGTAACAAGAGCCGATTTACCCCCTGTGTTGCCCGAGGAGTTATTCCCTCTCTTGAGGCTGACATTGCCGGTCTGAAAAAAAATCTGCTCGATCCGAATGCACTTGGTGAGTTGGCTGCAACCCCCAATGGCATTGTTGTCGGCGATCTTCTGGCAAAAAAACTTGCTGTCGGTTATCGTGACAGGATTGTGCTTGTGACCAGAAACAGCGAGGAGTTTCCAGTGATGGTTGTGGGGCGCTTCAGTAGCGGATTTAATGCAAAGGATGAGCGCGAAGCCTACATTAACCTCGCTCTTGCCCAGAGAATGGAGGGAATAGCTGCGAACTCGGTGAGCGGGATTGGTTTGAGAACGGCGCAAGTTGATCGTGCCCGTTACACTGCCAGGAGGGTGCAGGCCCTCAGTGGCTACAAAAGCGAGAGCTGGGATGAGACCAATCGAAACGTCATAGAATTTTACAACCGTAATGGGGTGATTACGCTGGTTCTGGTGGGGTTTGTCTTTATTGTCGCGGGCCTTGGTGTTTCATCAGTTATGACCACAGTGATCCTCCAGAAGGTTAAGGATATCGCCATAATGCGTTCAATGGGTATGCAAAGCGGAAGTATCACCCGGATTTTTATGCTCGAAGGGCTGATAATTGGTATTCTTGGGGTGCTTGTCGGCACTCCCCTGGGTCATCTGATCTGCCATGTCGTTGCAACTATCCGTTTTGAAGCCAGTACAGCAGGAGTGCTCAAAAGTGACAGACTGACCCTTATTGAGACCCCTGAAACTCATCTCATTGTCATTGGCTTCGGCATTCTTATTGCCGTCATCTCCTCCTGGAGTCCCGCAAGAAAAGCGGCGCGCTATGTGCCTGTCAGTATTCTCAGGGGCGAAGTTGGGGGCTAGATGGCCTGGATAATGCAGACCGCATGTGCCGCCGCCCCCTCTTCCCGTCCAATGTAGCCCAGTTTTTCATTGGTAGTCGCTTTCACGGAGACAGCTCCAATATCAATACCGAGACAGCGCGCAATATTTTTACGCATCTCGGCGATATATGGCGCAATTTTAGGGGCTTCAAGCAGCAGCATTGCATCGATATTGATGGTCTGGTAGCCATTCTTTTCAAGCAGAGTTCCTACCTGTTTGAGCAGAATCATGCTGTCAATATCTTTGAACTCCTGGCTTGTATTTGGAAAATGCAGGCCAATGTCTCCAAGTGCAGCAGCGCCAAGAAGTGCGTCACTGACGGCGTGTAGCAGAACATCGGCATCACTATGGCCGTCGAGCCCATGGTGTCCGGGTATCTGGACACCTCCTATAACCAGTTTGCGGCCCTCTGCAAAAGGGTGTACATCAATACCAATACCAATACGCATGAGAAGATGTTTAAGTGATTACATTCGCAGGCACCAAAGATAGAATAAATTGTGAATATTCAGAGCCAGTTGATCCGCTTGCTGGTGCATATTTATCAAAAAAGAGCTAACTTTCCGCAAGTTTTATTATTGCAGAGTGGGCTAATAAGAGTGGTAATAACTGGAATCGCAGAGCGCCTATGACCTTTTATCAACTGCAGCGTTTTTTCTGGATCTGTTCTGGAACGCCGGTGTCGGTAATTGAAAAATACCCGACTGAGCACAGTAAGTATCTCGGTATCGGGGCGACAATTTTTTTTACAGCCCTTTTTGCGGGGTTGTCGGGTGGATACGCGCTCTATTTTGTCTTTTCCGGCAGTACTTTTGCGGGGTTGTGGGCTTTTCTGTTTGGCTTGATCTGGGGTGTGGCGATTTTTAACCTTGACCGCTATATCGTTTCAAGTATTAAAAAAAGCTCCAAAGTGCTGAAGCAGTTCTTTCAGGCATTACCCAGGCTGGTTTTTGCTGTTCTGATTGCGGTGGTTATAGTTCGTCCTCTCGAACTGAAAATATTTGACAAGGAGATTCAGGAACAGCTTCGGTTGCGCTACTTGACGGAGCAGCAGCAGCGGATTGTCAAGGTACAGCAGTCATTCACTGAGAAATATGCGCAGGAGCTGGGCCAGATTGCCGGCTACCAGAAAGAGTATGATGCCCTGAGCAGTGAGGTAACTCGCTTGCGTGACGAGCTGAAAGCGGAGGTTTTTGGTGCGCGAACAGCAACCACTTCCGGTAAAGAGGGGTATGGGACTTATGCCAGGAACAAGGAGCTTGTCGTATCGACCAGGCAGGCCCGACTTGATTTTCTTGCCGGGCAACTTGCCGGCCAGCAGGAGTATATGAACCTGCAGAAAAGTGCTGAGGGTATTAACAAGCAGATGATGCTGACGGATGAGAAACTTGACGAGAGAATAGCCAATGCCGGATTTGCCGATCGTAACTGGGCATTGGGAGAGTTGACCCATGCAGCCAATGATGTGAGCCGCTCTTCAGCAAACGCTGTTTATTTTATTACACTTCTTTTTATGGTTTTTGAGTGTGCGCCGCTTATAGTCAAACTGCTCTCTGATATCGGTCCGTCGGATGTTGATATTCGGGAGACTGAATCCCGGCTGTTCTCCTTTCTGACAGATACCTCTTTTCTTTCGCGCCATCGAATTGTGCGTGAATATCGTCGTCCTGGGCTGAAAGTTGGAGCCAGGCGTGTCAGAAAATATCTGGTGAACAAACGGGGATGTGGACGAAAAGGTTAATCGGTGATCAGACTTCCGCAATACTCATGCAAGGGGGTTGCGCCTGGTGCTGAGAAATACTGTTCAATGGCGATGGCAATCTTTTCGCTGATGTCTGGATAGACGAAGTTCATGGTGCCGATTTGCACCGCACGCGCTCCTGCCAGGAAAAACTCCATGGCATCCTCGAATCCGGCGATGCCCCCCATTCCGACTATCGGAATATTCACCGCATTATAGACTTCCCAAACTTTTGCCAGCGCAATTGGCTTGATAGCAGGGCCGGAAAGTCCTCCGGTGATATTTTTCAAAAGAGGTTTGCGGGTTTTATGGTTGATAGCCATCCCGACGACGGTGTTGATCAGGGAGATGGAGTCTGCGCCAGCCTCTTCAGCAGCCAGGGCGATTGAGCTGATTGATGTGACGTTTGGTGTCAGCTTGACCATAAGGTGCCGGGTGGTGACGCGACGCAGTTTCGAGACAATTTCAAAGGTAGCCTCCCTGCTCACCCCCATAATCATGCACTCTCCCTTGACGTTTGGGCAGGAGAGGTTAATTTCGTAACCGTCAAGGCCATCAACGCCGTCAAGCCTTGCGACCACCTCGCAGTATTCATCAATTGATCGACCAGCAATATTGACAATGACTGCCGTATCCAAAGTGCGGAGAAAAGGGACTTTGTCCATAATAAATCGTTCTACCCCTACATTGGCAAGTCCAATAGCATTGATCATCCCCGACGGGGTCTCTGCGATGCGTTGTGGCGGATTTCCTGCTCTTGGTTCAAGTGAAATGGCCTTGGTGACCAGCCCACCGATTGTAGAAAAATTACAGAGCTTGCAGAGCTCTTCTCCATAAGAGGCCGTGCCTGAAGCAAGGAGTATCGGTGATTGTAGTTCAAGTCCCCGTCCAAGAGATACTCTTGCGGCGGGTGCCGTATTCGGGGTTCTGTGCTGGCTCATGGTATTGCCGTTTTTGACTGGATACATACAACGTTCCTCCTGACGGGGTTGCCCTCAGGCAGTCAGGAGGAAAAGTTGTCTGCAAGCGACTGCATACAGTGTTCTTATTTTTTCAGATAGTACTTGTTTGTGTACTCTTTGACCATTCGGTGAGTGTTGTATTCCGGAGCGATGGTCGCAATGGCGTTACGTATTTTTTTGATCCAACTCTCCGGAATGTTCTGCTCATTGCGTTCGTAATATGACGGAATAATTTGTCTCTCCAGAGTGGTGTACATCTTTTCCGCATCGAAGCTGTCCTGCTCCTCATGGTTTTCAAAGGATTCACCGTTGGAAATTGAAAAGCCGTTATCGCCGTTATAGGCTTCAGGCCACCAGCCGTCAAGGACACTGAAATTTAGTCCACCATGCAAAACGGTTTTTTCACCTGATGTGCCACTGGCTTCCATTGGCCTGACCGGAGTATTCAACCACACATCAACGCCTGAAACCATCCTCTTGGCAACACCAAGATTGTAGTTTTCAAGGAAAATAATCTTGCCACTGAATTCCGGCCGGCGTGAGTGGTGGACGATCTGGCGGATATAATCTTTTCCTGCATCATCATGCGGATGTGCCTTTCCTGCAAAAACTATCTGCATCGGCATTATTGGATTATTGATAATCCTGTCGAGGCGGGCAAGATCCCTGAAAATAAGAGGTGCTCGTTTGTAGGTGGCGAAACGTCTTGCAAATCCAATGGTAAGCACATCGGGTGAGAAGGTGTTTTTCGCTGCTACAAGGGTGTTATAGTCGCTGTAGTATGAGTTGATGTGCTGATGGAAAAGCTGGTTTCCAAGATAGCGATCAATATAATCGATAAGGCGGCGTTTCAGGCTGTATCGTAATGACCAGAGTTCCTGGTCACTGACCTTTGCAAGAACAGCTTCAGCGGTTTCCCGGGAGAGGCACAAGTCGTCAACGGTTATCCCCTGTTTTTGCCAGAAACGACCGGTATAACCGCATGTCCAACTGCTGGCGTGTACACCGTTCGTGATGTGACCAATAGGAACTTCATCGACTGTTTTTTCCGGATAAAGGTGCTGCCACATGGCGCGCGAGACCTCCCCATGCAGTTTTGAGACACCGTTTGCCGATCGGGAGAGATTCAGGGCAAGAACAGTCATGGTAAAGAGACCGAAGATATTCTCCTGGTCTTCAGAACCAAGCTTCATCAGGTCGTTAAATTCGATTCCTATTGTTGAAAGATACTTGTCGAAGGTGTAGTGCATCATCTCTCTGGAGAAGCGGTCGTGACCGGCAGGGACAGGTGTGTGGGTGGTGAAAACACAGCGCGCCCGAACGTTCTCCATGGCCTCTTTTTGTGAGTGCCCCTTGGCGAGTTCCATTGAAAGCAGCTCAAGTGTCAAAAATGCAGAGTGCCCCTCATTCATGTGGTAGACTGCGGGCTGAATACCAAGCTGTGCCAGAAGTTTTGTGCCGCCAATGCCAAGAAGAATTTCCTGGTTGATACGCGTATTCTGGTCACCGCCATAGACTCGGCAGCAGATATCGCGATAGTGAGGTTCGTTGGCTGCAATATTGGTGTCGAGCAGGTAAAGTTTTGCACGTCCGACCTTCAGTAGCCATGCTTGTGCATGGACTTCGCTTTGTGCTATATTGACGGTGACGATAACGTCTTTGCCGTTAGAATCGGTCACCTTTTCTATTGGCAGGCTTTGAGGATTCTGGAGCGGGTACTCTTCCATCTGCCATCCATCATGATTGAGGTATTGGCGGAAATAGCCCTCTTTATAGAACAGGGTGATCCCTGTAAAATTGAGACCAAGATCGCTGGCAGATTTCAGATGGTCTCCGGCAAGAACGCCGAGTCCTCCAGAATATATTCTCACACTTTCATGAATGCCAAACTCGGCGCTGAAATAGGCGATAGTGTTTTTTACAAGTTCAGGCGCATGCTCTGCCGCCCAGGTCTTCTTGTCGTTGAGGTAGGTGGTAAAGCGATTATAGGCGCGATCAATTTTTTCGCCATATTCACACTGACATCGGGCAACCAACTCATCATCAGAGATATGCTCCAGGAGTTGTACCGGATTGTGATTATTTCTTTGCCACAGGAGAGGGGAGAGTTCTTCAAAAATCTGCTTTGCTTCCGTATCCCAGGACCACCAGAGATTTCTTGTCAGTTCTTTAAGCGCAATTATTTTTTTTTGCATAGTTGATCGGTATAATGATTGCATTGATGCCCCCGAGTCAGAATGACCTGGTTATATTTTGAAGCACCGATGGCTGTGTCAGCGTTAAAATTACATGCCTGTTAATAATAAAATAGTGCTCAATGTATCTGTTTTAGAATTGAAAACCGCAAGTCTTGTTAAATTGATGACGAAAAGAGTGAAAATAGCGCATATATCGGATCTCCATTTTTCCGGTAAGCAGGATCGGCGTCAGCTTGATGCTTTTGATCGATTGCTTAACCATTTTAATACTGTCGGGGTTGATCATCTTGTTATTTCTGGTGATCTGAGTCATAATGCAGATCAGGGAGACTGGCAACTTGTCAAAGACAAACTGGAGAGCCATGCTCTGTTTCACTGGGACAAATGCACTGTTATTGCAGGAAATCATGATGTGATCAATCTTGAAGAGGAGATGCGTTTTTATAATGCACTGAATCCGCTGCCTTTGCTCAGACAGAAAGCCTTTGCTCGAAAGTTGGCAGATTTCTCCCTTTTTTTTCAGGAGTTGATAACTGGTGAAAAGGGTGTTAATAAAGCATTTCCTTTTGTGAAAATTATCAATTTCCCCTCGGTGAAGATTGCTCTTACAGCACTGAATTCCGTTTATCCCTGGTATCCTGCTGATAATCCTCTGGGTGCCAGGGGATCGATTACTGCCGGGCAGTTGCGTGCTCTGAGCCATGAAAATGTTCTTGCTTCGCTGCGAGAGTGTTTTGTTATCGGGCTCTGCCACCATGCCTACAGGGTCTACGGCACAGATTCCCTGATTGACCAGGCATTCGACTGGACTATGGAGTTGAAAAATCGTGATGAGTTTTTGGTGGCGATGAAGGTTATTAAGGCGAGAATTGTGTTGCACGGCCATTTTCATCGGTTTCAATCCTATTCCGTGGAAGGAATAACCTTTATCAATGGGGGGAGTTTTCGCTATTCCCCCCAGCAATACAGCGAACTGCTTATAGGGCGAGAGGGTGGCATTGAACAAAAGTTTTTATCTCTTCCCTGAGCGCTTGTTTACTTGATGTGGTTGTTTTGCATGTATTGCAGGATTCTCGTGGCATGATCGCGGTCTTCCTGATTCAGTTGTTTGAAAATATTTGCAGAATAGGAGTTTGTCGGACTGTCGAGGAATTGCTGGAAATGGGACTCTCCAGCCGCCATTTCCAGAGCATGCGCGGTTTTGAATGCTTCAGCTCTTGATGGCGATGCGGCTGTATAGGTTGTGATCAGCGCGGTAATTTTTGCATTGGTATCGATAAGGGACTGCAAATCCTTGGCAAGCAGATTCTCCGGAAAAAACTCTTTTTGCTGAGGCTGTTTTTTCTCCTCCTGAAACAAGGAGGCGTGCCCTTGCTCCTCCATTGCCAAATCCCACCAAAAATCCTCATCTTCAGCAAAACAGTCATTAAAAAGCGTATAGAGCCTGGCAAGGTTCAATTCCAGTTGTATTGACTCGTCAAGATGATTGTGGAGTTTCTCGGGCATGGTCAAATATGGTTGAATGTGCTGTTACTTCTGTTCGTTACTCAAAGAGCAAGAGCCTCTTGTTTCAGTTTTTATTGCGATAGGAGGCATACTCCTGAAGACTTTTAACACCGAACTCCTGGTGGCGGATACAGTCGATGGCCTGCACCGATGCCTCGGCAGCTTCGATGGTGGTGACAAATGGAACATTGCTCAGAACCGATGCAGCCCCAATAGCCTCTTCGTCGTGCAGCGCTTTTTCGCCCCTTGGTGTATTGATGACAAAGTTGATTTTGCCATGCTTGATAATGTCAAATATGTTTGGACGTCCCTCTTCCCCAACTTTATAGACCTTTTTGCACTCTATACCGTTTTTGGTCAGGAACTCATGAGTACCTGCTGTCGCAATAAGATCAAAGTCCATGCGGAAGAGCGCACGAGCTATGGCAAGAATACGCTGGTTTTTGTCCTGGTCGTTGACGCTGATAAAGACTGCGCCCGAGAGGGGAAGTTGCATGTTTGCTGCCTGATATGCCTTTGCAAATGCTTCAGGAAACTCGTCGGCAAGGCTCATTGCCTCTCCGGTGGAGCGCATTTCCGGCCCAAGATAGACACCTGATTTGGCAAATTTGGAGAATGGGAAAACCGGCTCCTTGATGGCCAGGTGCTTCATGCCCAGTTCATCGCAATCTTTCAGATCGTACTCTTTGCGCAGGTCGCTGAGTTTTTCGCCAAGCATCACTCGTGTCGCTATTTTAACGACCGGGATGGCGGTTGCCTTGCCCACAAAAGGTACCGTTCTGCTTGCTCTTGGATTGACCTCAATGACATAGACACTCTCATTCTGTACGGCGTATTGCACATTCATCAAACCCACCACCTTCAGATTTGCTGCAAGGGTTCGGGTATAAGCCTTCATGGTGGCAATCACCGTCTGGCTTATATTATAATAGGGAAGAATAGAGGTTGAGTCACCGCTGTGTATGCCTGCGGCCTCCACATGCTGCATAATGCCGCTGATGACGCAGTCTGTGGTGTCGGCTATGGCATCAATGTCGAATTCCACAGCAGTTTCAAGAAAACGGTCAATCAGCAGAGGATATTTTTCGGTAATAAAGAGCGCCTGATCGATATACTCTTTCAGTGAATCGTCGCTGTAGACAATTTTCATGGCACGTCCACCAAGCACGTAACTTGGTCTGACCAGTGCCGGGTAGCCAATTCTGCGCGTTATCTCCTTCGCCTCTTCAAGGCTTATTGCTGTACCATAAGCTGGATGCGGGATGTCGAGCTGTTCGAGAAGGGCACCGAATTTTTTCCGGTCTTCAGCCAGATCAATTCCCTTTGATGAGGTGCCGAGGATGGTGACACCAGCCTCGTGCAGTTTGGTCGAGAGCTTGAGAGGAGTCTGACCTCCAAAACTGACAATAACACCAAGAGGCTTCTCGTGCTCTATAATCCTGATGGTATCTTCAAAGGTGAGGGGTTCAAAGTAGAGTTTGTCGGCAATATCGTAGTCGGTTGAGACGGTTTCGGGGTTACAGTTGACCATGATGGTCTCATAGCCCGCCTCTTTCAGTGCAAAGACCGCCTGGACACAACAGTAATCAAACTCAATGCCCTGCCCGATTCTATTGGGGCCGCCACCAAGAATAATTACCTTTTTTCGGTCAGATGAGACCGATTCGTTCTCCTCCTCGTAGGTGGAGTAGTGGTAGGGCGTTTTCGCATCGAACTCTGCGGCGCAGGTGTCGACGGTTTTGAAGACAGACTCAATGCCGTAATGTTTCCTGAGAGCGCGAATGGAGGGCTCTGTGGTATTGAAAATATTGGCAAGCTGAAAATCGGAAAAACCGTTTTGCTTGGCTTGTAGCAGTCGGTCTGCAGGAAATTTATGGGTAAGGTTAATAACCTCCTGAGTCAGGTCGGAAGCTTGAATGGTCATGCAATCTCACTATAATTTAAAAAGCTTCAGGATGGAGCATATAGAGCTGTGCATCAAGGTAACGATTCACCCCTTGATATAAAAATTGGTGCATTATACAAAAATGCCCATGCTTCTCAAAGTTGCGGTTTGTTTGTCAACACTCTTCTTTCATAAAACAGTTATTCCAATAAAATGCGGTTTTACCTACGAGGATTTTGAGGAGATATTGAAGGGACTACTCTTTGCCAATTTTGTCAAGCGGCTTGGTTTGACCCCAAGCTGAATTGGGGCGAAGAGAGACCCATCGCAAGATTATCCGGTTACGGCTTGCTAAACTGACCGATAAAATCCAATATATCCAACAAGCGCGAAAATAGCGCTGTGGAGGCTGAGCGTGAGTCGATCAAACTCAAGAAGATTGAGTATATCTAACCATATTGGTCAAGTCTATACCAGTTTTATGTCAGGAGCAACTGATTATATTTGGAAGGTATATTTTTTGGATCTGAACCATTGCTGCGTGATATCGAAATAATAATGTGGGATAGTGATAGTAAATATGAATACAGATACGGAGAGACTGAAACTGATTTTAAGTACTTCAAATGAGGGGTATTGGGACTGGAATTTGGCTACAGATCGGGTCTACCTGAGTCCATGGTTTTGCGAATTTACCGGTTACTCTTCGGATACTACGGAATTCGACACCGCATTTATGAAAATGATTATTCATCCCGATGATCATCATAAATTTTTCTTGGCGACACAAGATTTTTTTCAGGATAAAAAAGAGATGTCGATCATCACCTGCAGGATGATCTCGAAGAATGGTACGATTCGTTGGATAGAAAGTAGATGTAACATTGTAGAACATGAAAAAGGCGGCAACGTTATTCGTATGGTTGGTACTGTTGTTGATATCTCTGACCGAAAGCAGGGGGAGGATGAACTTCTCAAGTTGAACCGTGCACTTCTGGCGATCAGCAATTGCAATCAGGCACTTCTTCATGCTGATAATGAAATGGAATTATTGCGTGATATTTGCCGCATTGTTGTTGAGGTCGGTGGATATCGTATGGCGTGGGTTGGTTATGCTGAAAATGATACTGAAAAAAGTGTCCGCCCGGTTGCTCAAGCCGGTTTCGAGGATGGTTATCTCGAAACGCTTATGATCTCCTGGGCAGATATTGAACGTGGGCGAAGTCCAGCAGGAAGTGCAATTCGTACTGGCAAGCCATGTTCTAGCAAAAACATCTTATTAGACCCGGAATTTGAGTTGTGGTGTCATGAGGCAAAAAAGCGAGGTTATGCTTCCGCTCAGAGTTTGCCGCTGAAAGCTGACGACAAGGTGTTTGGAGTATTATCTATTTATTCTCCTGTTTTGGATGCCTTCAATGCCGAGGAGACGAAACTTCTTGCGAATCTGGCTGATACTCTGGCGTATGGTATTGCGATGTTACGAAATCGTAATGCACGGGAACTTGCTGAAGATGAGCAGCATCAAAGTGAGGCTCGTTATCGGAGTTTGTTTCAGAACAAAAAAACTGTGATGCTGATCATTGATCCGAAGGATGGTATGATTATTGATGCCAATCCAGCAGCAGAAACATTCTATGGCTGGGAGCAGGCAGAACTTTGCCAGATGAAAATCACTCAGATCAACATGTTGACGGAGCAAGAGATAAAATCAGAAATGGAGCTGGCCCTCCACGAAAAACAAAATTGTTTTACCTTTCGCCATTGCCTGGCTGATGGTTCAGCCCGCGATGTCGAAGTTTTCAGCGCTCCTATTACACTCGCAGGGAGATCTCTGCTTTATTCCATTATTAATGATATTACTGAGCGTAAGGAGTTTCAGGAGGCGCTTCTTGCGGGTAATAAAGGGATTCGTCTTATTATGGCGGCTACCAATACAGGAATATGGGAGAGTGAGCCCAGCGGAAATATCAATATTTGGTCAGATGAATTATGGCGGCTCTATGGACTCGAACCGCATAGTTGTGAACCTTCACTTAAAAACTGGCTAAACACCATTATTCCCGAAGATAGGGCGAAGGTTGAGCAAGCCGTCAGAGAAGCAGTACAAACAGGTGTTGAATTCAACAGTATATGGCGAACTCGTGATGCTGATGGAAACGTCCGTTGGTTGATGTCCAAAGGGAATTCGGTTAAAGATTCCGAAGGCAAGGTGTCCCTTTATTTAGGAATAGTTCTTGATATCACTGAGCGAACAAGGGAGGAAGAGAAAAAACAGAAATTAGAATCACATCTGCGTAAATCACAGCGTCTTGAAACTATTGGAATCCTTGCTGGCGGTATTGCGCATGATCTTAACAACATCCTGACTCCTATTCTTGGCTATGCTGAACTTGGGATGTTAGAGCTGGCAGTAGAAGAAACACAACATGAATATTTCAGTGAAATCAGTCAGGCCGTTATGCGTGCCCAGAGCCTTGTTTCACAAATTCTTCTCTTCAGCAGGGCTCAGGAGAGTACGCCGACTATCGTCAGTGTTCAAGCTGTTCTTGCTGAAGCGCTGAAGCTTCTCCGTCCCTCAATACCAGCTACGATCACGATTGAACAGCATATCGACAAGAGTTGCAGGAACATTCTCGCCGATTCATCACAAATTCATCAGGTGATTGTCAATCTTTGCACCAATGCATTTCAGGCAATGGAAGAATTTGGGGAATTGCTGACAATTGAGCTCAAAGAGGTTACTCCTCGTACTGACCTCCAAAAACAGCATCTTGATCTTCAGGGAGAAACCTATTTACAGATCAATATTTCAGATAGCGGAACAGGGATGGATGATGCTACCATGGAACGTATATTTGAGCCTTTTTTTACTACAAAATCGGTTAATAAAGGGACTGGGCTTGGACTTTCCGTTGTTCATAGCATAATCTCAAATTTAAAGGGGAAGATTTGTGTTGAGACACAGTTGGGAAAAGGAAGCACATTCCGCGTGTATCTTCCGGTCGTTAATGATCAGATTGTAACAACCACGATTAAAGAGACTTCGGGGAAGGGATCCGGATGCATACTTTTGGTTGATGACGATCCAGCTTTGCTCCGAGTGATGACGAAAATGATTATCAAAATTGGTTTTACAGTACAGGCGCTAAACTCTCCGCTGCAGGCAGTAGAACTGTTCACGCAGAATCCTGCAAAATTTGACCTTCTCATTACCGACCTGACTATGCCTGAAATGACCGGAATCGAGCTTGCCGAAGAATTGCACAAAACCGAAGCCAAGATACCGGTTATCCTGATGACTGGTTATGGAAAGGATATTGATCCCGCGATGATTGGCCATTGTTATGGCATAAGCCAATTTCTGAAAAAGCCAGTCAAGCTGACAGATATGGCTGTAGCTATTAATGAGTTGTTGCCCGGCAACCATGCCGCATCGCATTCGGCATCTTAGTTTTTTTGCTCACACCGTTGCTCTTTCTTGCCTGGGATCAGGCAGTGAGGGACAACGATGTGATAACGGATCCGACTTTGGCGGATACTCTTATGGATCGAACGGCTGTATGTGTATCGGATTGATTTCGAGAAAGATACGGTAATGAGAGGGAAGTACTATTTTTTTTTATATTGCACTATCAATAAAATTCACTCTGAATCGGGTGGTGTACTTTATGCTCCTAAATTTTCACTCATGGTTGTAAGCAATCCACAAGCGCCTGTCACTGGCAGGGTGATTATTGCAGAAGATGACTTGCCTATTCGTAAATGTATAGTGAAATATCTGACGTTTATTGGACATGAGGTGACGGGAGTTGGTTCAGCGTTGGAGCTCTATCAGCATATTGCAATATACTCTTATCAGGTTGCAATTCTCGATATCGGCTTGCCTGACCAGAGTGGAATTGCGCTCTGCGAATACTTGCGAAACAATACGGATTTGCGGATTATCATGTTAACCGGACATGCAACGATTGAAGAGAAACTTGCTGGCTACAACTCTGGAGCCGATATATACCTTGTGAAACCTGTCGATTTCCGGGAGCTTTCAGCTTCAATCAGTAATCTTTTAAGACGGTGTGACATCGTTCTGCAAGCTCCTCAGCAGCAACTACGGGCAAGTGAAGGCAAATTTGTATCGGTAAAGAATAAAAGGCCGTGGCTGCTTGATCGTGCCGAGTGGTCTCTTTATAATCCGGATGACAAGATGATCAAGCTCACCTCAAAAAAGTTTGAATTTATGAATTGTTTTATTTCGAATAGCCATAAAAATATTACCCGTAAGGAGATAATGAGTATTCTCGATTATGAGTATAACGAATACGGCAAGCGATCACTTGAGTCATTGGTTCACCGCCTGCGCCAGAAAATAGACCTTGATGGTTTGTCTCCTATAAAAACTGTGTTTGGTGTAGGGTTCAACTTTGCAGAAGAGCTTCTCGTCAAGTAAGTCAGTATGACAAAGTCGTTTGAAATATCCAGAGCACTTGCCTGGAAATCGTATCAGCGGGTAGGCTACCCCGCTGATCTGTTCTTCACGCGTATCCACCGGTTAGTCCGGTGTGTAGCTACTTTGTTCTTTTGACATAATTTCTACTTTTTTATGGCTTTATCGACTTTTTTTATAAAAATATACTCCCGTTTTCACCATTATCCGACCCAATGCTCATATCCTTGCAGTATGCCTTCAAATGGATATCCTTGCCCATTGCTGCTTGATAAATAGGAGTAAAAACCACTAATTTTATCGCTATATTCGCCACCATTATGCCGTTGTGTTGGTATCCCCTGACTGGCGCTCTTTAGAGCTTCAAAGTTGGACGAAAATCCCCGGTACAGGATGAAATTTGCTACACGGTCACGAAGACCGGCATCAGATTGGAGCTTTTCAGCGATTACCTTTGTTACATTATCGTATAGCATAGTACCCTCCGCATTTTGTTCGGATATTGCAACGTAAGGAGATCAGACGTTGGTACTGGTATTGATTCAGAAAACACTTACTCCCATTGAGCCGAAATGGAGAAAAAAAAATTTGCAATTTGTGACACCTTTATTTTTATGGAGCAGCTGACTTAATTCCTTCACAGAAATAATAATACGTTGAAGTCGATTCATGTACAACCTACAAATCCCTGCAAATCCCTGCAAATCCCTACAAATCCATTTTAAAAAATGCGTAGTCGTTTGGTGATCGCCGTAAATTGCTGTTAACGGTAATTAACAATCCTCATAGTCAGTACCGATTGCGCGTATTGCAACTTAAGCAGCGGCGATGCAGAACACTGTGAGAAAAAGGGTATATCGCCCTATGTCATAGCGCCTCAATCGAGGAGATAAGAGACAGGACATTCAAGAGCTGTGAAGTCAACTGTTCTGAAAAAAAGTGTGACACCTAAGCAGCTAAGTATCTTCGAGGTGAATAGATAAACGGGTATGAATGATCAGTTGATCAGTAACTTTGAGGGTTCGTCCTTTCTCAGGGTTTCGACAGTTTTGGGGTAATTGGCTATGTAAGGATAGATGGCTCTTTTTTCATGTTATTTGCTTCATTTTTTGTCGAGGTAGCACCTGCATATCAGTTACTCATATATCATAAAACACAATATTTGAAGTTGCCGCTCTTCTTTTTTTGAGCTCTCGAAAATGGGTAAGGATTTTTTTACATTACACTCTCTATTTTTGGTACTATCGGGTTTGCAAAAAGGTGTAATCAACAGGTATGCATACAAAGATTTTTGACTCTATTGACGAGGCTCTTGAAGATATCCGGCAAGGGAAGCTCGTTATTGTTATTGATGACGAGGAGCGTGAAGATGAGGGCGACTTTATTGGTGCCGCAGACCGGGCGACAACAGAGATGATTAACTTCATTACCAGGGAGGCGAGGGGCCTTCTTTGTGTGGCGGTAACGATGGAGAGGGCCAAAGAGCTCCAGCTTGATCCGATGGTGCAGAGGAATACCTCGCAGCATGAGACCAACTTTACGGTATCTGTTGATGCGATAGCCGAAGGCGTTACCACCGGTATCTCTGTGTATGACCGTACCATGACGATCAGGATGCTTGGTGATCTCTCCTCGAAAGCTGACGATTTCTCCCGGCCGGGCCATATTTTTCCACTCAGGGCCATGGATGGCGGGGTACTCAGGCGTGTGGGACATACGGAAGCTGCGGTTGATCTGGCGAGACTTGCCGGTTGCTCTCCTGTTGGTCTTCTTTGTGAAATTCTTAATGATGACGGAAGTATGGCCCGACTTCCAGAGCTGATCAAGCTGAAGGCAAAATTTGGGCTGAAGCTGATTACCATCAAGTCACTGGTCGCCTACCAGATGCAACGCAGCAAGCTGGTGCAACGGGCTGTTGAGTCAAGGCTCCCAACAGCTTATGGAGAGTTCAGGCTTATCGCCTATGAATCTTTCACCGACCAGCATAATCATATTGCTTTTGTCAAAGGTGATATCACCACGGATGAGCCGGTGCTGGTGAGAGTTCACTCGCAGTGCGCCACGGGCGATACTTTTGCCTCTTTGCGCTGTGATTGCGGCAATCAGCTTGCCTCAGCCCTTACCATGATTGAAAAAGAGGGGCGTGGGGTGTTGATCTACCTCATGCAGGAGGGACGCGGGATTGGTCTGATCAACAAGCTGAAAGCCTATAACCTTCAGGATGAGGGGTTTGATACTGTGGAGGCCAATGAAAAACTTGGTTTCAAGGCCGACCTGCGTGATTATGGTATTGGCGCCCAGATTCTCAAGGAACTTGGTGTCAGGCAGATGAGGCTTTTGACCAATAATCCAAAGAAAGTTGTTGGCCTTGAGGGCTATGGCCTCGAAATTGTGGAGAGGCTGTCGCTTGAAATTGCCCCCAACTCGATCAATAAAAATTATCTCGATACAAAACGCGACAAGCTTGGTCATATCATTGGCTGCTCTTGTGGCACCGTAACGCATTCTCACGACAGAACAACTCCAAACCCGTAAACTTCCGTCAGGAAAAGGACTGAAAGACGATGGATACCGATATCCTTCAGAGGCAGGATAAAGAGCTTTTTGATGCTATTGCCAGCGAGACAAGGCGTCAGACTGATACCCTTGAGCTCATTGCGTCAGAAAATTTCACCAGCCGGGCGGTTATGCAGGCTTGCGGGTCGGTGATGACCAACAAATATGCTGAGGGCTACCCTGGCAAGCGCTACTATGGCGGTTGCGAATGTGTTGATGTGGCTGAAAACCTGGCTCGCGACAGAGCAAAAAAGCTGTTTAATTGCGACTATGTCAATGTCCAACCCCACTCCGGCTCAAGCGCCAATATGGCCGTGCTTTTTGCCGTTTTAAAGCCGGGTGATACCATCATGGGTCTTGATCTCTCTCATGGCGGCCATCTGACCCATGGCAGTTCCGTCAACTTTTCAGGCCAGATGTTTGATGCGCACTCCTATGGTGTCGACCGCCATACTGGTTGCATCGACATGAACAAGGTTGAGGAGCTTGCCTTGAAGGTTCGTCCGAAACTGATTATCTGTGGAGCCAGCGCCTATTCGCAGGGTTTTGATATCAAGGCTTTCCGTGCGATTGCCGACAAGGTTGGCGCATTTCTGATGGCCGATATTGCTCATCCGGCAGGGCTGATTGCCGCAGGTTTTCTCGGTAATCCCATTCCGCATTGCCACTTTGTTACCACCACGACCCACAAGACACTTCGCGGGCCACGGGGAGGCATGATTATGATGGGCTCTGATTTTGAGAACCCGATGGGCATTACCATCAAGACCAAAACAGGGTCACGGCTGAAGATGATGTCGGAGGTGATGGATGCCGAGGTCATGCCGGGTATTCAGGGTGGGCCGTTGATGCACATCATTGCCGGCAAAGCTGTGGCATTTGGTGAGGCGTTACAGCCGTCGTTCAGGGAGTATGCCGGGCAGGTGATTAAAAACGCCTCGGTAATGGCTGAGCGATTTGTGGAGCTTGGCTACAATATTGTCAGTGGCGGAACGAAAAATCATCTCATGCTTCTTGATCTGCGCAACAAAAATGTGACGGGCAAGGTTGCCGAAAATCTTCTGCACGATGCGGGGATTACGGTGAACAAGAACATGGTGCCTTTTGACGACAAGTCTCCGTTTGTTACCAGCGGTATCCGTGTCGGTACTCCAGCCATGACGACAAGAGGTATGAAAGAGAGCGAGAGCAGGATGATTGCCGAGCTAATTGACCAGGTGATCTCTTCTGCCGAAAAGCCGGACAGTGGCAATATCTGTCAGGCAGTAAGAGAGGAGATACTGGCACTTTGCCGCAATAATCCAATCGAAGGATACTGCGTTTAAGAGTGAGAGTGCATTTTAGTCTCCCTGCTTCTGGCGGGGAGACTAACTGTTTTCAAGAATGGCCACGATCATCTTTTTCAGCTCCAGGGTAGTTGTCCTGATTTTTTTGTCAATGATGATTTTTTCCCGTGAGAGTTCAATTTCCCGCTCCTGATCATTCTCAACACGTATCTTCTCGGTCAATGTATGTTTCTGAAGGATCAACGGCTCCAAAATCAGGTTTTTAAACGCATCAAGGAACATGGCGAGGCACCGTTTGGCATTATCGGCGTGGACATCGGATTGTTCGAGCCATTTATTGCTGACTGGCGGGTCAATCAGTAGACCCGAAGCCAGATCGCGCGACTCAGGATTGCTGAATGAGCTTATTTCGGAGGCAATGTCGATTCGTTCTTCAGGATGCTCTGCAATATCGTGGTATCGATTGATCAGGTGGGTGAAGATTTCCTGCGCCTCAGGGTGTGGCAGTTCAAGCATCTCCTGATGTGAAGCGGCAAATTCAAGCACTGCATTTCCATAACTGGTGCTTTCCAGCAGCGCTTTCAAAAAAGTTTTTTCCAGCACAGAGAGCTTTGGCGCTGGCTTGTTCTGCTGCTGAACCTCTTGACGGCTTTCAAACGACACCCTCTTTTTTTCGGTGGCATCCTCCTCCTTTTCGAGCAATTCCTGAAGAGCTGGCAGCGTGACAGAGAGCTTTTTTGATAACTCCTGAAGATAGAGTTCCCGTCGGATTCGATCGGGGATCAGGGTAATCGTGTGTGCCAGAGCTCTTATTGCCCTTGATTTGAGATCGGGTTGTGCGAATGCTCCCGATTCCATAAAATAACGGAGCTGAAAGTCCTGGAACGAGAGCATATTCTGTTCAGCGTATGCAAGAAATCTCTCCCGCCCAACACTGCGAACAAAACTGTCGGGATCGTCACCCTCGGGCAGAATAACCACGTAAGGGGTGACATTTTCAGAGAGAAGCGTATCGATGCCGCTCATCATTGATTTCTGGCCTGCACGATCAGCGTCATACATAAATAATACCCGCTTGGTATAGTGGTGAAGCACTTTTGCCTGATAGCGTGTGAGTGACGTGCCGCAAGAGGCCACGGCATTGGTCATACCAGCCTGATGCAGAGCAAGAACATCCATGTATCCTTCAACAAGTATGGCAGTTTCAAGCCTCCTGATCTCATTTTTGGCAGCATGAAGTCCATAGAGCAGTTTTGATTTTTCAAAGATCTTGCTCTCTGAGGAGTTGAGGTATTTTGGTGTCTGGGGGTCGCTATCGAGGGTTCTGCCTCCAAAACCGACCACCTGGCCTCCAACCGAAAAAATGGGGAAGATCACCCGGTTGCGGAAGGTGTCGTAGCAGGATTTTTTCTGTTTGTGGGTGGTTATCAGCCCCAGATCAGTCAGATGATCCTGTGGAATTTTCGCCCGTTTTGCCTCAGTAACAAGATAGTCCCAGCCATCTGGAGCATAGCCGAGGCCAAAGGTCTGGATACTCTTTTCAGAAAGTGCTCGTTCCAGGAGATAGGTTTGCCCTCTCTTTCCCGCTTCTCGTCCCAGCGTTTCGTGGTAGAGCCTCGCTGCCCAGCGGAGTGTTTGGGTCTTGCTCTCTTCCTGAGGCGATTGAGCTGCTTTTTTTGGGGCAAATTTGCTGATATCTATGTTCGCTCGTTTTGCAACCAGCTCAAGCGCTTCACGAAAAGATACCTTTTCCATCTCCATCACAAACGTGAAGATATTGCCCCCCTTCCCTGTTGAAAAGCACTTGTAGAGCTGCTTGTCGGGTGAGACGATAAATGATGGGGTTTTCTCTACGGTAAAGGGAGAGAGTGCCTTATAGTTGCGTCCGGAAGGCTGAAGTGTCACATAATCCGAAATAATATCGACAATGTCTGCCGCTTGCCTGATTTCGTCAACGATTGCAGGAGGGATTGTCCACATCCCCTTTTGCATGGTATTGTTGAGAGACGACATGTATTTTATTCTTTTGTTATAACGATTGGAGCAATTACTGTTGAAAAATAACCACTGTATTTACTAAATTAGCAAGTTATAGTACCGTTATTATTGCTTGTGATCTTGGTGATAAACTTTTATTGATGTGTCAAATGTGGCCGGGCTGTGGTTTATCTCGCTGGCAAGTAGTTGGTTTCGTTGAAGTTGATTATGCGGTACAGTAGAGCAAATTACAGCGCGTTTAATAACGTATTGCTGTTCAGGATAATCTTAACCATCAATTGTCTATGAAACAGGGTTATTTTACTGGTCTTCTTATTGTTGTAACGTACGCAGTTTCCCTCGGATTTTATGTGTGGATGGGTACGACCCCCCCGGAGTCGATCTTTCACGCAATATGGAAAGGTGGACCTGTGGTATCTGTTTTGCTGGCGCTCATTCTAATGGTCATTGCCTACACTGTGGAGCGGATTATTGCGCTGAAGAAGGCATCGGGCAAGGGAAATATACCGGAGTTTGTGAAAAGCCTGAAGCTTGATATTGAAAATGGTGCTATTGACAAGGCTATTGACCAGTGCAATGCCCATCAAAGCTCTCTTGCGGCAGTGCTTCGTGCAGTGCTTGAACGGTACCAAAAACTCTCTGATTTTAATGTCACCGATCGTGAGAAGAAGATCAGTGAGATGGAGAAGGCGGTTGAGGAGGCTACCATCATGGAGATGCCACTGCTTGAAAATAATCTGGTGGCGATCTCTACCATTGCCTCAATTTCAACCATGGTTGGACTTCTTGGAACAACCCTCGGTATGATTCGTGCCTTTGCTGCAATGGCGACAAGCGGCGCGCCGGATGCCGTGCAGCTCTCGCTTGGTATTTCGGAAGCCCTCTTCAATACAGCGCTCGGTATTTTTGGGGGCATTACCGGTATTGTTGCCTATAACGTTTTTACCAGCAAGGTTGACCGGTTCAGCTATATGATTGACGAAGCTGCGTTCTACATCATCCATACTCTTGGAACTGGTAAATCTGATTGCTGATGTCGAGAATAAAGGCTAAGCGGGTTGGTTTCAGGATAGATATGACCCCAATGGTGGATGTGGCATTTCTTCTTTTGACCTTTTTTATGCTCACCACAAAGTTTCGTCCTCCTGAAGCGGTAAGGATTGATTTGCCATCATCTCATTCTCAGCTCAAACTTCCCGAAACGGATGTTTTGACGGTGACTGTGGCTGGAGATAACTCCTTTATGATGGGAGTCTCTTCCCAGCAGTCACGGGAAAAAATTTTCAACAGTGTGGTGAGGTTTAAACTTCAGTCAGCAGGGCTCTCCTCAACGGCAGTTGCCGATTCCCTGAAGCATTTCAAACTTGCTGATAATTTTCCAGTTGCCCAGGATGAGCTCGACAGGTTTGTGGTGATGGCCCGTTTTGCAAACCAGAAGCTTCGGCCAGTGATCAAGGCTGATGCGAATGCAAGCTTTGACGCCGTGAACAAGGTTATCAAAGTCTATAAAAAAGCAAATCTGCTCACCTTTAATCTTGTTACCGCTTTAGAGAAGGAGGTCCGCTGATGGGGATTGTTGATTCGCCGAGTAGACGATCTGGTAATAAAAGGGGCAGAAAGCGTTCAAAACGCCTTGGTTTTCATCTTGATATGGCACCGATGGTGGATGTTGCGTTTCTCCTGCTGACCTTCTTTATGCTGACGACCACCTTTTCAAAGTCTAATACGATGGAGATCAATACACCTCCGGAAAAAATGGAGGTGAAGGTTGTCGAGAACAATGTTCTGACGTTGAGGATCGCGGATGACTCTATGGCCTATTGCTCTCTTGGAGGGAAAGCCCCAAGAAGAGTTCCTCTGTACGACTCTGGCGGTAATCGCTCCGCACTGAGTGGTGAGCTTCGTCAGCTCCTGAAGCAGCAGGATTCGTCGAACAAGAAACTTGTAATAGTTGTTAAAATCAGTGAAAAAGCAAGGTATCGTTATCTCGTTGATATTATTGATGAGCTGAACCTGATGAAAATTGAACGGTTCAGTCTTGATGATTATACCGATCAGGATGCGCTTGAAGTTAAAAGAGCTATTTAAGGCTGGAATCAGCGAAGGAGTTTTGTCAGGTGTCGTCAAAACTGGAACAATTACATGAAAAAGTGGTAAAGAAAAAAGCCATCTCATGGTCTTTGGGTGATGGTTTTCTGGACACTGATCGTTTGCGCAGGTTGTCTTACGGTAATCTTGTACTCCGGAGACAGGCGCATCTTTTTCTTACGCACGGAGTTCTTACTGCGATTTTTTTTCTTGGGATTTTCTGGCTGGTTGCGGCCAACTGGAACTCCATAACCCTCTTGACCGGGTTGTTCAAGAAGGATGAGCCGAATGTTGTCTGTTATGAAGTGGTGACCAATGTCACACAGCTTCCACCGCCTCCACCACTTGATCTGCCGGAACCATCTCCGGTCACGCCTTCAGCTCCAACTGAATCATCAGCGCCTGTTCCGCCAAGTGTTGGCAAAGTCAAACAGGTGAGCCAGGAGGAGGCGCCACTCCAGCAGACGGTTGCTACGCAGAAAGAGCTGCGGGAGGCAACACAGGCATCCCCGATGCCAGCTACAGGTACAGGAGGCGGTTCCGCCAGCTCGAGTGATGAGGTGCCGATGTTTGTTGCCTGTGAAAAAATGCCAGGCTTTCTGGAGCAGAAAAAACCGAACTATCCTGAAATGGCAAGAATTGCCGGAATTACAGGCAAGGTATTTGTCAGTGTGCTCATTGGAGAAAATGGGCGGCCAATCAAGGCAAAAGTGATGAAGCGAGTTCCAGCCGACTGCGAGGTTTTTGATGCTGTTGCCATAAAGTCGGTGATGGAGTCAAAATACTATCCTGGGATACAGAACGGCAGCCCCGTTAAGGTGTGGTTTACCGTTCCGATCAAGTTTCAGATAGATTAACCTTCCTGTTTTTTCTCTGCTCTTGGGCGATAGAGTATGGCAAAGATAATCCAGAGGTATGAGCCGATCAGTGTTATGGGGCTGACAAAAAGAGCGAAGACCCCATCAACATCTCGTTCGAGGTATATTCCCCAGTAACTTGCCGCTATGACTAAGGCCCCCAGAGCAATCATGATATAATTGACTGGTTCAAGGGGCGTGGCTTTCGCTTTTTCAGCAGCTTTTTTCGGCGGCTGTCTCTTCGGTAAAGATTTCATCAAGTGTTGTGATACAGTGTTGAGCCTCTTCGCGGCTGATGGTCAGGGGGGGGAGAAGCCTGATAACGTTAACGCTGGTGGCGTTAATAAGGAGATGCTTCTCAAGAGCCTTGCCTGCATAGTATTTTGCCTCTTTATCGACCGTGATACCAATCATCAGGCCATACTGACGAATGTCAATAATCTGCGGGTGTTTTATCGCCAGTTTCTTCACCTCATCACGGATAAAACTTCCGATGGTTTCAGCGTTTTCCATAAGTTGATCATCATGGATGGCATCAATCATGGCAATGCCTGCCGCACATGCCACAGGGTTGCCTCCAAAGGTGGTGCCGTGGTTTCCATAACTCAAGACATTCGCCACTTTTTCGCTGCCGATAACGGCGGACAAAGGCAAGCCACCGCCAAGCGGTTTGGCAAGGCAGACCAGATCGGGATCGGCATTGAGCTGTGTATAACTGAAAAATGTTCCGGTTCTGCCGCAACCCGCCTGAATGTCATCAGCCACGATCAGAAAGTTGTATTGCTCACGAAGCTCTTTTAACCGGTCAATAAAAGGTTGAGAAATCCGGTGAATCCCCCCCTCTCCTTGCACCACTTCAACAAAAACAGCAGCAGTATTGTCAGAAACCTGCTCTTCAAGATCATTGATATCGTTGAAGTTAATCATGCCGGTTCCCGCAAGGAGAGGCTCAAAGCCGTTAACATATTGTGGTTTTGCCGTCAGCGACATGGCACCGTATGTTCTTCCATGAAAGCAGTTGCTCAGCGAAAACACCTCTTTTTTATAGGGATTGCCGAACTGTCCAGCCCATTTCCTTGCCATTTTGATAGCCGCTTCAATAGCCTCAGTGCCGCTGTTGGCAAAAAAGACTTTTGACAAACCGGAGAGTGCGAGCAGCTTTTCGGCCAGCTCAAACTGGGGCTGCATCATGAAGAGGTTCGATGCGTGGATCAGTTTTGCCGCTTGTGCGCTGATTGCCTCGGCAAGACGCTTGTCGCCATAGCCAAGGGCATTGACGCCGATGCCCGCGATCATGTCGAGATAGCGGGCGCCGTCATCACCGACCAGCCAGACACCCTCGCCATGCGTGACGGCAATGGGAAGCCGTGCATAATTATGAAAAAAAAGCTTCTGTTCACTCTCCTGGGTTATGGGCAATGGTGCCATGGTCGTTCTCTTCGGTTAAATGTTTGTGTTATTATAACGGTAAAGCTCTCTCTGCGCCATTGAAAAGCGAATAATTCTCCATATTCCATAAGCGCCGGTCAGCATGGCATATTGCCTCAGATCATCCCTTGCAGCGGCTGATGCTGTATCATAAAAAAAAAGAAGATACAGCGCTATGCAAACAAACAACAAACCGGGCAACAAACCGGTGAACAGTGATGCGGAGCTGTTTTTCAGCATTTTTTTTCAGAATAGAATCGCCATTCCCGGTTGACAATCAGCCGGGCTCCGTAGCTGAAGGTGAAGTATGACCATCCCCATTGCAACAAGACAAAGACTTTGTGCCGAAAACTGGTCAGAAAGTAGATATGTACCAGCAGCCAGGTAAACCAGGCAAAAATACCATCAAATTTTATGTTACCAAACTCTACGATAGCCTTGTTTTTTCCGATTGTGGCCATCTGTCCTTTATCTCGATAGGTGAACACTTTTCTGGTTTTCGATTTAAGATCAAGCAGAATGTTTTTTCCGATAGCTCGTCCCTGTTGCAAGGCTACGGGAGCAAGCCCGGGCAAGGGTGTTCCATTTTTCGAAACAAAGTGAGCGAGGTCGCCACCTATAAATATTTCGGGATGGCCAGGAACGCTGAGATCTTCGCCAACAATGATCCGTCCGATCTGGTCGGTTTCAACTCCACCCATGGTTTTGCCAATCCCGACGGCGGTAATTCCTGCAGCCCAGAGCACTGTTGCCGCCTCAATGCGCTCATTGCCGATTTGCACTCCGTCAATATCGACATCACTCACCATGCTGTTTGTCCAGACCTGCACGCCGAGTTTCTCCAAAGAGCGTGTCGCTTTGCTGGCCAGATCGGGTGAAAATGAGCCGAGAATGCGAGGTGCCGCCTCAACAATAAAGATTCTTGTCAGCTTCGGGTCAATGTTGCGATAAAATTTTGAGAGGGTATAACGGCTCATCTCACCGATTGAGCCCGCCAGCTCCACCCCCGTCGGCCCACCACCGACAATAACAAAGGTGAGTAACTTCTTGCGTTCAACAAAATCTGTTGTCCGTTCCGCCCGCTCATAAGCCTCCATCACCCGTCGCCGAATCTCTTTTGCCTGGGCCAGGGTTTTCAGGCCAGGCGCAAACTCCTCCCAGTCGTTATGGCCGAAATAGTGGTGCTGAACACCGCAAGCCAAAATCAGGTAATCGTATGAGATAGTGTTAAAATCAGTCAGGACGGTCTTGTTCTCAACATCAATCCCCTCGACAATCCCCTTAAAAACCGTAATGTTATGATAGTTCGCCAGCATGTTCCGCAGCGGCGCGGCAATATCACCCTCTCCGAGCGCCGCCATGGCAACCTGGTAGAGCAGCGGCTGAAAGAGGTGGTAGTTCTTCCGATCAATCAGGGTAATCTCTATGTCGGGTTTATTGCCAAGAATTTTAGCGGCATTGATTCCTGCGAATCCTCCGCCAATAATCACAACCCGTTTTTTCATCTCCAATGTATACCTTCTGTTTTACTGCTGCTTCATATATTGGTCTGCCGATACCGGCAGTATTGTGTGGGTAAGGTATAAAAAAGAGCGAATTATCCGAAACGGTACCTGTTATACTGTAAAACTCAGGTGAGGCGCTCAATTATGTCGGTGTGCCGGGGGAATTTCTGTTGCAATATCTTTCTGTCCGCAAAGGCAAAGTCCCGAAAATCAAACCCCGGTGCCACAACGCAGCTCACCAAGGCGTAGCTCTCATCACTTGAATTTTCACAACAGGCACCAAACCAGGTTGCAGCCGTAACCGTTTCCTGTAGCACTTGCCCTTTATCAGCTTCCAGTCCAAGAGTAAAGCTTGAAAAATGGCCACTCTCTGGAAGCAGGTACACCGTCAGCGGATCGCCTGCATGGAAGAACCATAGTTCGTCAGAATGGATCTGGTGCAGCTTTGAGCGATCCTCCCCCCTGAGCAGGTAGTGAATGGCCGTTACATAAGAGCGAGGACCATTGAAGGGAGGGGCTTCAAAGGGGTACGCCCCCCCACTCCTGTAGGTTTCGCGATAGAAGCCGCCTTCAGGGTGCGGCAGAAGCTGGAGCTGCTCTATCCAGAATTCAGCCTTGTGCATGGAGCTTTTCCCGAATTTTGGCAGTTTTCTGCCGTGAGGCATCAGCCAGTTTTTTGCGGAACTCAAGCAGGGATGCCATCAGCGCTTCATCGGAGAGAGCAAGAATCTGTACCGCAAGGAGAGCGGCATTACGGGCATTGTCGATTCCTACGGTGGCGACTGGGATACCTGCCGGCATCTGCACAATCGAGTAGAGCGAGTCCTGCCCGTTGAGTTTTTTGCTGAAAATCGGCACGCCAATTACCGGCAACACCGTCATGGCTGCCGTTACACCGGGCAGATGCGCCGCACCACCAGCACCTGCAATAATCACCTTGAGCCCGCGCTCAATGGCTGAAGAGGCATACTCCTCAAGGTCATGCGGTGTTCGGTGTGCTGAAATGACGGAGATCTCCGAGGCAATCGCAAAATCATCAAGGGTATCAGAAGCCTCTTTCATAATGTCGAAATCAGAGTCAGAGCCCATCAAAATTCCGACAATCGGTCTGTTGTTATCTGTTGCAGTTTGTCTCATGTAAAAATAATGTCAATAAGGAGATTTCTTTAAAAAGCCTCGCAGGGGCGAAATACCGTAGTCCAAGGTGTAAGCCCTGAGGATCTGGGGCGTTGGGGCGCAACGATATCACTCCGGTTATGGGCATAACGATTTATGAAATTGCCGAGTTTTATGTATTTTCACGATAACCAATTTAATAAAATAATCCTTGCAGAGGAAAGAGAACAATGGCAACCAATCTCGCAGTAAAGTACAGTAATCCCGGTCCACGTTATACCAGCTATCCCACCATTCCCTCGTGGAGTACCGACGGTGTTACCCAGGAGCAATGGAAAGAGGCGATGGTCAAAGGTTTCAACGACAGCAACGAGACCACCGGAATCAGCCTGTACATTCATATTCCCTACTGTGAGAACCACTGTTACTTTTGCGGCTGTAACGCTCACCGCACCCAGGATCACTCCTTTGAAACTCCTTATCTGGAGGCTCTGCTTAAAGAGTGGCAGATGTACACCGACGTTTTTCCCGGAAGGCTTAACGTCAAGGAGCTGCATATCGGCGGCGGCACTCCAACCTTTTTCAGCCCGGAGAACCTGATTCGCCTCATTGACGGTATCTGCAAGAATGTCAACAAGATGGACGGCTATATGTTCAGCTTTGAGACCAATCCAAAGTCAACATCAAAGGAGCACCTTGAAGCGCTCTACAGTGTTGGCTTCCGCCGCATGAGTTTCGGAATCCAGGATTTTGATCCGATTGTACAGCAGGAGATCAACCGTCTCCAGTCATTCGAACTGGTCAAGGAGAAGATTGACCTGGCCCGTGAAATCGGTTTTACCTCAATAAATTTCGATCTTGTTTACGGCCTGCCAAAGCAGACCATGGCCACCATCACCGACACCATCCAGAAGGTGATGGAGCTGAAGCCCGATCGCCTCGCTTTTTATGCCTACGGCCACAACCCGCACATGTATGAAGGGCAGCGCAAATTCAAGGAATCGGATCTGCCGGTTGGCGACGCGAAGCAGGAGCTGTACGATAAAGGCAGCGCGATGCTTGAATCCATCGGTTACCATGAAATTGGCATGGACCATTTCGCCATTGAAGGTGATGCACTCTACATTGCTGCGAAAAACGGGACACTGCACCGTAACTTTATGGGCTATACAGAAAATACTACCCAGATGATGCTGGCGCTCGGTTCATCCTCCATCAGCGATACCTGGTACGCTTTTGCTCAGAACGAGCGTGACGATATTGACTATATCAGGGTTGTTAAGGAAGGTCGTTTCCCACTGCATCGTGGTCATTTGCTGACTGATGAAGATCTGGTGCTTCGCCGTCATATTCTTAACCTGATGTGCAAACAGGAGACCTCCTGGGCAGACCCGAAGTTCTATACTGAAGAGCTTGATATCGCACTTTACCGTCTGGAAGATATGGAGAATGATGGACTGGTGGTGCTGGGCGACAAAAGTGTCCGTGTCACCGAGGTTGGCATTCCGTTTCTCCGAAATATTTGTATGGCTTTTGATGCAAGGCTCTGGAGTTCCGACAGTCTTTCAAAGGCATACAATGTGTCGCGTGATATTCAGAAAACCTATATTGAAAAAGCCCGCCTCGCAAAGGAGCAAAAAAGCAACTGACTGGGGCTCTTCAACTCATAAAGGGTGATCTTTTGGTCGCCCTTTTTTTATGTCCACTCTATGACGCATAAGATAAAAATAGGCTTTATCGGAAGTGGATGGGCAAAGGTGGCACAGGCCCCAGCCTTTTCACTGATGGAAGATGTTGAGCTTGCGGCTGTGGCAAGTCCCACTGAGCTGCATCGCCAGAAGTTCATGAAGATGTTCGATATTAGCAAGGGCTTTGCCGACTGGCGTGACCTCTTGCAGTGCGATCTCGACCTTGTTTGTGTGACCACGCCGACTTTTCTGCATACGGAGATGGTGAACGCTCTCCTTGAAAGTGGCAAAAGTGTACTCTGCGAAAAACCTTTTGCACTCAATGTCGAGGATGCCACCTCTATGGTTGCTGCTGCCTCCACAGCTCCCGGTGTTGCGCTCATTGACCATCAGCTCCGGTTTCATCCGGCAGTACGCTGTATGAAACAGATGATCGATGGCGGCGAAATTGGCAAGGTTTATGAAGTGCGCGCAGTGGTTAATCTCGCCACCCGTAACAGGCTGGACATGCCATGGACATGGTGGTGTGATGCAGAAAAAGGTGGAGGGGCGCTCGGCGCAATCGGTTCCCATCTGGTTGATATGAACCGGTTTCTGGTTGGCGAAATTTCGGAGGTTTCGTGTAACCTCGGCATCAGTATTCCATTTCGCCCTGACAAGTCAGGCAAGCCCCGCGCTGTAACCTCGGATGACCATTTTGCCATGACGATGAAGTTTGGCCCCTCCTCTGTTGCCCTCGGAAGCTCCTCCCTGATGCACGTTACCACTGTTGGTGCCTACACCTGGTTCTCCTTTGAAGTGGTCGGAAGTCTCAAAACCATCAGGCTTGATGGCGCTGGAAGGCTTTGGGAAGTTGACAACGACAACGCTAAAGGGGGGCGCAGTCTCATTGATGCTCCCCGCTGGAAACTGGTTGAGCCAATGCTTGCATGGGATGAGCTGGTATTACAAGAGAAGATAAAACAGTCCTCACTTGCGGTTCATGGAATTTTTGCGGTCGGATTTGCCTTTCTTGCTCACAGGATTGTTAAAGCGCTCAAGAAGAACGAAAGAACCCTGCATGATGCCGCAGGTTTTGCCGACGGTCTGATGATTCAGAAAGTGTTGCAGGCGGGGAGAAAATCACATAAGCTTCATCGCTGGGTTAAAATTTAACCGACGATGCCCACCTCCTGGATCTGCCTGATTATTGCCGGTTGCCTTGAGTGTGGCTGGGCGGTTGGCATAAAGTACACCGAAGGCTTTACCCGGCCCATACCTTCGATGTTGACCGCGGCCGCGATGGTTGCCAGCTTCTGGTTGCTCTCGCTTGCCATGAAAACCATACCTGTTGGCACGGCCTACGTCGTCTGGACAGGTATCGGTGCCGTCGGGGTGGCCCTTTTTGGCATGATTTTGTTCGATGAACCGCGTGACCTTGCCCGCATACTCTGCCTGCTGCTGATCATCAGCGGCGTTGTCGGGCTGAAGGTTTTTTCCGGGGTGAGTCGGCCGTAACATCTGGTACGGAACGTTTTCCAAAAAGGCGTTATGCTTTTTCGAATTCAGGTAATCATCGTTTGTCATTATCATGTAACCCCAACCCTTTCATGAACCAGAGTATATCTGTCGCTCCCGGCGAAGAGCGCATCACAGGCGTGGTGGAAAAGGTGAGCTTTTTCAGCGAAACATCCGGCTTTTCGGTGCTCCGTTTGATCCGAAAAGGTGAGCGGGAGTCGGTAACGGTTGTGGGGTGCGTCGCCGCCGTTACCGCAGGTCAACATATTGAGGCGGTTGGTTGCTGGCAGAACGACAAATCGTGGGGGATCCAGTTCAAGGCAACGCATCTCCTGGTTATTCCTCCCGATACGCTCGATGGAATCAGTAAATATCTCTCATCAGGCATGGTCAAGGGGATTGGTCCCCATCTGGCGAAGGTGCTTGTGAAGGCTTACGGAATGGAGGTTTTCACGGTGATTGAGGAGCATCCTGAACAACTGCTTGGGCTTCCCGGTATTGGTAAAAAAAAGTTGCAGCAGATTGTTGCTGGCTGGTCGGAGCAGAGGGCGATTAAAAAGATCATGCTCTTTCTTCATTCGCACGGAGTGAGTACATCGAAAATTGCGAGGATTTTTCGGGCCTATGGTGATGATGCGGTGGCGATGGTGAGCGCCAACCCCTACCGATTGATTCATGATATACCGGGCATCGGTTTCAAGAGCGCCGACCAGATTGCCCGCAACATTGGCATACCCATGGATTCTCCGTTGCGCGCGCGGGCGGGCATTGGGTATACGCTTCAGGAACTCGCCCTTGAGGGGCACTGCAAGGTGCCTGAACTCATGCTGCTTGATGCCTTCAGAAGGCTGTTGACCATGCCTGAATCGGTTCTGGAAGAGGCGCTTCGGCAGGAGCTCTCCATTGGCACCATCGTTGCTGTTGAGGAGGAGTGCGAAAAAAGTTACTACATGGTCTCGCTTTTTCGTGCCGAGACAGGGGTGGCCAAGAGTATCCGCCGTATCATGCAGGGGGTGCTTCCATGGAAAAACCTTGATCCGGCAAAGGTGATTCCGAAAGCGGAAAAGCGCTCATCCATTGAGTTGTCGGAGTCGCAACGCAGTGCCGTGGCACTTGCGCTGTCGAGCAAGTTTCTTGTCATTACCGGCGGGCCGGGCGTGGGCAAGACCACTATCATCAACACGATTCTCAACATTCTTGAGGTGCAAGAGCTGACGGTGCTTCTTTGTGCACCCACAGGGAGGGCGGCCAAGAGGCTGTCGGAATCGACCGGCATGGAGGCAAAAACCATCCACAGGCTGCTTGAGTTTGATCCCTTTCTCCGCGACTTCAGGCGTGGCCAATCCAATCCGCTCGAAGCTGATCTGGTGATTGTGGATGAGGCATCCATGATTGATGTGGTGCTGATGAATCGCCTGCTGTCGGCCATCTCCAGCCGTTCAGCCCTGATGTTTGCCGGTGACGTTGACCAGCTTCCACCTGTCGGGCCGGGATTTGTGCTGGCCGACATGATCAATTCCGAAGCGCTTCCGGTGGTGCGTCTGACCGAGATTTTCCGTCAGGCAGAAAGCTCAAAAATTATTGTCAATGCTCACCGTATCAACCGGGGAGATTTTACGATTCCATTTCACAACCCAGGCACAGAGCTCTCCGATTTTTATGTGGTTCCATCCGAGAGCACGGCGGATATTCAGCGCAGGCTTCTGCTTGTGGTGGCCGACCGTATCCCGGAGCGCTTCGGAATGGATCGGTTGAACGACATCCAGGTGCTGACCCCCATGAACAAGGGGCCTCTTGGCACCAGAGCGCTGAATGCTCTGCTGCAGGAGCGGCTCAACCCGCACCCCCGCCGGAAAATTGTACGGTATGAAGTCACTTATGCTGAGGGCGACAAGGTGATCCAGATGGTCAACAATTACGACAAGGAGGTCTTCAACGGCGATATCGGGCGCATTGCTGCGGTTGACGAGGAGGAAACGACGCTGAGTGTGCTCTATGACGGACGGGAGGTGCTCTATGAGTCCGGCGATCTGGAGGAGATTGCACTTGCCTATGCCATTACCATTCACAAAAGCCAGGGGTCGGAGTACCCGGCAGTAGTCATACCGCTCTCCATGCAGCATTTTACAATGCTTGAACGGAACCTTGTCTACACTGCGGTAACAAGGGCAAAAAAGCTGGTGATGATTATCGGCGATCCTAAGGCACTCGCTACCGCCGTCGGTAACAAACGCTCATCGAAGAGAATGACCGGCTTGGCGGCCATGATTTCCGGTGGATCCGCAGATAAGCCAGGGGGGTGAATCAACGGTTTTTTATTATATTTACGACCCTGCCTCACACCTTCCGAGGTGAAAAGGAAAACCAATTTTTTGCCAGTGTTATGAAAAAAATAAACCTGATTCGCCTCTCCCTTTTCCAAATGGGCTTTGGTATTATGCTCGGCTTTCTGCTCGACACCCTCAACCGGGTGATGACGACTGAGCTTCGTATCTCTGCTACCATTGTTTTTGGTCTGATAAGTCTCAAGGAGTTGCTGGCAATTTTTGGTGTCAAGGTCTGGGCGGGTAACCTCTCCGATCGGTCACAGATTTTCGGGTTGAAGCGTACACCTTACATTCTGCTTGGTCTTCTCTGCTGCGTCTTCTCTTTCATGCTGGCTCCAGCCGCAGCTTATGAGGTGAAAGTGGCCGGTGTCACCTTTTCAGAGATGCTTCCCGCCATGATGCGTGACATTGGTTTGTTGAAGCTCTCCCTTATATTCCTTGTCTTTGGTTTTGGTCTTCAGGTTGCCACAACCGCCTATTATGCGCTGCTTGCTGATACCGTCGGGGAGGAAAATATCGGCAAGGTTACCGGGGCAAGCTGGACGCTGATGGTGCTTACCACCATTGTTTCAACCCGTATTGTCGGCTCTTATCTTGATCTCTTTACCCCTGAGCGCCTGATCACCGTGGCTGAGGTTGGTGGTCTTGTTGCGCTTGGACTTGGTCTTGTGGCAATCGTTGGCGTTGAGCAGCGCAATGCCGAGATAAAAGAGGGGAAGGGCAAGCATGCGCTCTCATTTTCGCAGTCTCTCCAACTGCTCTCTTCATCACCGAAAACCCTGCTGTTTGCCTCCTATATCTTCATCTCCATATTTGCTCTTTTTGCCAATGAAATTGTGATGGACCCCTTTGGTGCCCATGTGTTCGGGATGCCGGTCGGCACCACTACCAAGCTTTTCAGGCCAACCATGGGTGGCACCCAGCTTATTTTCATGCTTATCACCGGCTTTCTGCTCAGCCGTATTGGTCAGAAACGGGCCGCGCTTATCGGCAATATTTTCTGCATGATCGGTTTCGCATTGCTGATTGTGTCGGCTTTTATCCGTGATGTCGAGTTCCTGCGTATTGCCCTTGTGGTTACAGGAGTCGGTCTTGGCGCGTCAAGCGTTGCCAATATCTCCATGATGATGTCGATGACCGCTGGCCGCAGTGGAGTTTACATCGGCCTCTGGGGGACTGCGCAGAGCCTTGCCATCTTTATCGGCCATCTTGGCGCAGGGATTATTATCGATTTGGTCTACTATTTTACCAGAGAGTATCTCTGGGCTTATGTGGCGATTTTTGTGATAGAGATTATTGCATTTGCGATAGCAAGTTTTATGATATCGCACATTTCAAAAGAGGCGTTCGAGGCTGAAAGTGAGGCAAAAATGGCTGAGCTTGCTCTTGCCAGCAAGGGTTGATGGTATGAAGTATGTTTTTGGGCCAGTATCATCAAAACGGCTGGGGCAGTCGCTTGGAGTGGATCTGCTTCCATCAAAAAGCTGCACCTGGAACTGCCTTTACTGTCAGTTGGGCAAGACCAGAAACTTTGTCACCGAGCGTCAGGAGTTTTTCCCTCGTCAAGAGATACTGGAGGAGATTCGTCAGTCACTGAAGGTCAGCACCAATCTCGACTGGATCACCTTTGTCGGTTCCGGTGAAACCCTGCTCTACAAGGGAATCGGCTGGCTTATTGCTGAGACGAAAAAGCTCACGACGGTTCCTGTTGCAGTGATCACCAACGGATCGCTGCTGTATCTGCCTGAGGTTCGTGAGGAGCTGCTCTTTGCCGACGCGCTGCTCCCGTCGCTCAATGCCGGGTCGGAGGCGCTCCATAACAGGATTGATCAGCCTGCCTCGGGATTGACGTTTCAGCAGCATGTTGAGGGTTTGATTGCTTTTCGCCAAGAATATAAAGGGCGCCTCTGGATTGAGGTGATGCTGCTTGGGGGCATCAACGACTCAGACGAAGCTCTTCACGATCTGGCCAGTGTGCTGAAGCAGATCAATCCGGATATGGTGCATCTGGTTCTGCCGACCCGTCCTGCCCCCGAGCAGCAGGTGCAGCTTCCCACGCCGGAGCGCCTCGAACGCGCCATCGCGATTCTTTCGGAAATTGCGACGGTTGTCAATCCGCTCAAGGGCAGCATGGATCTACGCAACGCCGCTGACCTCTGCGAGGCAGTTACCGCCATCGTATCCCGCCATCCCGTGCAGCAGCGCGAGTTGCAGAAGGCCATTGCCGACTGCTTCCCCGACGACTCAGCAAAGGTTGAAGAGGTGATGCTGGAGCTTTTCGCCACTGGTCGTTTCAAGCTGGTTGAGCATAACGGCGAACAGTATTGGGTAATGCGGATGGAGTGAAGATGGTGGTTGTATCAGGCGTTATGAGCTGCGGGAGAGGTGAGGGTGAATGTTGTTCCCCGGGTTTTTTCGCTGGTAACGCCAACCTTGATCTGCTGAAGGTCAGCAAGTTTTTTGACGATGGAGAGCCCGAGCCCAAGGCCTCCAGTACTGGAACTTCTTGACTCATCGACTCGATAAAATCGATCAAAAATGGCATTCAGCATCTCTTCAGGGATGCCGATTCCCTGATCGCTGATGCTGCAGATAACGTTACCTTCGTCCTGTTTAACCTCTATTGCTATTGAAGATCCGGATGAAGAGTATTTGATGGCGTTCGATATAATATTTTCGAATATCATGTCAAGCATTCCGGGATCGGCTGCAATGTGTGCGTTGTCTGCCCGATTGACGGTGATTGCGATGCCTTTTGTACTTGCTGTCGGAATCATGCGCTCTACTACATTTTCAACAAGAGGAGAGAGAGCTGTTACCATAATGTGTGGTGTCATCTTGTTACTCTCGTAGCGGGCAAGCATCAGTAACTGATCAATCAGACGGGCCATCCGGTTCAGCTCTTTGAGGCAGAACTGAATTCTTGTTTCGTAATGTTCTCGCTCCCGTGGTTTGCGGATCAGCACTTCCAGGGTTCCCTTGACTACCGCAAGAGGAGTTTTTAGCTCGTGCGAAGCATCAGCGGTAAAATGTTTTTCACGTTGAAACGCATCCTGCATACGCCCAAAGAGAGCATTGATGGTTGACGCCAACCGATATAATTCATCGTGATGAAAAGGGAGGGGAATGCGTTGGTCAAGATTGCTCTGCGACATTTTTTCAGCCGTAGCAATAACCTTTTCAATCGGACTGATACTTTTGATGGCAATTGAGCGTGTGAGGAGAAAAAGCGGAAGAAGTATAACGGGAAATGAGAAGAGAAAAATGTCGCGCAGGTCATGCAGAACGATGAGTGCATTTTTCAGGGGAACGGCAATAATGAGATATCCCTCTGTTACACCCTGTTGATTGACAAGAGGCACCTGAGCCTGCCGCACCATTGAACCTCCAAAGTTGCTGTTGAAGTAGGCTGCTCCCGACTGGTTTGGATTAAATGCAAGTATACACCAGGAGAGGCTGGCAGATTTATTGATAACCTCGCCGTTAGTGTTAACAAGCTGGATAAACTCGGTATCAACCTTCGGCTTGTTATTCTTGTGTTTTCGCTCATGGTCGTTATCATTACCTCCATCCTCAGCATCAATATTATTCTTGAAGTCATCAAATCCCTGAAAATTATTCGGGGATATATTTGAGTCGGCAAAGATTTCTGAAATCTCTTTCTTTAATTGGTCGTCAAATTGTTTGTAGACGATTTTCTCAACCATAAAGAAGATGGTTGTAAAGACTATGGCAATTAAAAAGGCTGTGGCTATGGTGTAGTAGAATGCAATCCGGTTTCGCAAACTCATAACCGAAGGCCGTTTAAAAGGAGATTTTTTCATACCATTCCAGGTTCACGAACGATATAGCCAACTCCCCGGATTGTCTGGATAAGGTTTCCGCAACCGGCGGCCTCAAGTTTTCTGCGCAAGAAGGTGATATAGACATCAATCACCGAGGTGTCTGAGTCAAAATGGATGTCCCAGACATGTTCAATAATACGGCTTCTGGTACATACCCGGTCTTTGTTCCGAATAAGGTACTCCAGCAAGGCAAACTCTTTGGGGGTAAGGGTTATTTCATTTTTACCGGCGAATACCTGATGGGTTGCCGGATTGATGCTGAGGCTTCCTGCACTTAACGAGTCATCAGCCTTGTCTTTTGCTCTGAGTTGTACCCTGATCCGTGCCAGCAACTCTTCAAACTCAAAGGGTTTTTTTATGTAATCATTTGCTCCGGCATCCAGCCCAAAGACGACATCTTCGAGGGTATCTTTAGCCGTCAAAAAGAGAATCGGCACCAGGCTGCCAGCTTTGCGCACCTGCCGGCAGACCTCAATACCACTTAAAGCTGGAATCATCCAGTCAACGATGAGCAGGTCATACTCATTGGTTAAAGCCAGATCAAGCCCGCTTTTGCCATCGTAAGCAACATCGACGGCAAAATACTCTTCTTCGAGTCCATCCTTCAGAAACCCGGCTATTCCGGGCTCATCTTCAATAATAAGAAGTCTCATGCGTTGGGGGTTAAAGGTTAATCTTTGTCATCCTCTTTTGCTGCCCCTTTTGAGAGCGCCAGGATATCTCCAAGTACCTCTTTCGGCTCTTTGCCATTGCTTTTTGCGATCTGTTCAACCGTTGCTGCGGTATCGTTGACCACAATTCCCTTTTTTCCGAGTTGTTCAACCAGTGCCGTCGGTGTGGTTTTTACAACTTGGGCAACAGTTTCAATTGAAGATGAGGCAAGAGCATAAGCCGCCATTTTCGCAGGATTCTCTTTTTCCTCTTTCTCGCCAAAAACCGGCAGTACTGAAGCAATCGTGACGATGAGCGCAGCTCCGATAATTCCGATAGCAGGTTTTTTTGAGAAATAGGAGGTAAATTGTTTCCAGTTCGAGACGACGTGGAGAGCGACACCGCTGACAAGAAGCCAGCTCAGCCATTTGTGTGTTGGTTCAACCAGTCCGATTTCAATATCAAAAAAAATAAGGAGGCCGGTGACTGCGGAAATAGTAAAAGCCCCCACCGCAAGAGGGGTTGCCCATGATTTGATTGAAGCGCTCATAGTGTCTTTGATGTTGTTGAATTTAAGTATTTTCAAGTGTGATAGTTCATTTTAACTGGTTACAATGTAGTACGGGAATTCTTAAAGGAGTCTGAGATGAAGCTTAAAATTTACTTAAAATTATGAGTGGTTAACACCACTTGTGCAACCTGATGACATAATGCGTTTTGATCATGATGCTCTGAGGATTCGTGAAGGCGAGCACGTAAATCTTGCCAAATGTCCCACGCTTGTCGATGCGATGTACGACTCCAAAAATGAGTATAAGGAGATGCTGGCCGATCATGTAGTGCAGTTGAGTAAACTGCAGGAGGTTCACTATGCCGATAACCGCTATGCTCTGTTGCTGATTTTTCAGGCGATGGATGCGGCTGGCAAGGATGGTATCATCAGGCACGTGATGTCTGGCGTGAATCCGCAGGGGTGCCAGGTCTTCAGTTTCAAGCATCCATCTGCTGAAGAGCTTGATCACGACTTTCTCTGGCGGAGTAACCGTTCTCTTCCGGAGCGTGGCCGTATCGGTATCTTTAACCGTTCCTATTACGAAGAGGTGCTTATTGTTCGTGTGCATCCTGAAATACTGGCCATACAGGGTGTGCCGGATCGATTGATTAACGGGAAAAAAGTCTGGGAAGAGCGTTATCAGTCGATTGTGGATATGGAGAACCATCTTTATCGCAACGGAACAAGGATTGTCAAGTTTTTTCTCCACCTTTCACAAGAGGAGCAGCGGAAGCGGTTTCTGGATCGAATCGACGCACCGGCCAAGAACTGGAAATTCAGTGTTGGTGATATTGAGGAGAGAAAGTACTGGAAGGAGTATATGCAAGCTTATGAGGCATGCTTCAGCGCAACAAGCGCCAAACATGCACCATGGTATGTTGTTCCGGCAGATGACAAACAGAACGCCCGATTGATTGTTTCACAGATCATCGTTCATACATTGACCGAGCTTGGGTTGTCTTATCCCACGGCGAGTGAAGAGCGGCTCAAAGAGCTGGCAGATATTCGTCAATCCCTGATGAAGGAGCGAGAGTGATGGCGCATAATGCCAGGTGAGAGGCGGTCAAAATCGTACAGGAATATCTCTTTCTCTGAGGTACTCCTTGGCTTCACGTATTGAGTGTTGCCGGAAGTGGAAAATTGAGGCCGCGAGCGCTGCGTCTGCACAACCTTTGGTAAATCCTTCATAGAGGTGTTCCAGATTGCCGGCCCCTCCCGACGCGATCACTGGAATGTGTACTGAGGTTGAGACTTTGCGGAGAATGTCGTTGTCGTACCCCTCTTTGGTGCCATCACGATCCATGCTGGTGAGAAGAATTTCCCCAGCGCCGAGTTCCTGCACTTTGTGGGCCCATTCAAGTGCTTCATAAGGTGTTGCATTTTTCCCGGAATGGGTATGCACAATGTAGTCATTCCCGATTTTCTTGATATCAATGGCAACCACAACGGCTTGTGAACCATAAGTTTCTGCGATACGGGTAATCAGTTCAGGGTCATTGACTGCGGCTGTATTGACCGAAACTTTGTCGGCACCGTGCAGAAAAACCTCTCTTGCCCGTTCAACGGAGCTGATGCCCCCTCCAACAGTGAGCGGGATAAAGATCTCCCCAGAGACCTTCAGCACCTCATCAAGTGTTGTTTTGCGCGATTCAAGTGATGCTGAAATATCGAGAAAAACAAGCTCATCAGCCAGTTCATTATTATAGAATCTTGCCTGTTCGAGGATGGAACCAGCATCCCTCAACCCCTCAAAGTTGATTCCTTTTACAACTCTTCCATCTCGTACATCGAGACAGGGGATGATTCGCTTTGCTAACATGAGGTTTGTAGAGATGATGTGTTACTGCTATGCCTGGTGCCACTCTTCAGGTGCGTTCTGCTCTGACAGCTATTTTTCTATATTGCCAATGTAAGCATTTTAAAAAAATATTAATGTCAGAGAGTACAAGATGGCAAAAACTCCAAAACCACCGGGTGTGGCGATATGGGTATTGGTAACTCTTCTTTGGGGAACGGTGTTTTACTGGACATCGATTTTTATGTTGCAACTTGCCTCGGTCAAGCTTGGGGAGGGTAGTTTTCACCCTTCTGACAGTGAGCAGTGGAGTGTGTATGGCGTTCAGGTTGTGGTGCTGATTCTCTTTGCGCTTCTTGCCATGGCTGTCAGGGGAGCGCTTGATCCTGGAAACACTCAACAGATTCAGCGGTGGCAGAATATTTCTGAAGGGAAAGGGGAGGCGCTCTTTATCTCTTTTGCCGGAAGTCTGGCAACCAGTTTTTTCTTTACTGCCCTTACTGCGTTGACCTTTCTTGGCAGTTCGGCCTATTTCGGTTTTTTGGTCTCCTTTACCCTGCCGGTTGTTTTACTTGCCGCACTTTTTAATGTTGGTGCTGGTATAGCGGCATCATTGATTGTGGGCTTCATTTTTTTGATTGCAAAGGTGGGCAGAAAGCGCTCTTGAAGAGTATGGTTTGCTGTCGGGAGAGTGGAAATAAAAAAAGCACATTAATGGCAATGTGCTTTTTTTATCTGTGGAGCTAAGGAGACTCGAACTCCTGACCCTTTGCATGCCATGCAAATGCTCTACCAACTGAGCTATAGCCCCGCGTCCTGAGCACTAATAAAAAGAAAAAAAAGTTGTTTTTCCAACTGGTTTTGTCGTTTCTTTGGGTTGGAGGCTGTTATTAATGCAAAAGAGGCTGTTATGTCACTGTCGTTTGTTGTCAAGGAAGGGTTTTCAAGTATTGGAAGGGCAAAGTTACCAGCAGCCATTACCGTTACGATAAGTTTTTTTGCTCTGGTGCTCCTTGCGCTGTTCAGCACGGTCTCTCTCAGTTTTATTGATGTGATCCAGGAGATTCGGAGTCGGGTTGAGCTTGAAGTTTTTCTCGGTGAATCGATCTCTGACCCTGAAGCGATGAATATCACCGCACGGCTCAAAAGGGTTGAGGGTGTGCGAGAGGCGGTTTATGTGACCAAGGATGAGGCCGCGCAAACCTTTAACCACGACTTTGGAGAGGATATTGTCCGAATTTTAGGCTCAAACCCTTTGCCGAGCTCCATCAAGCTGAAATTTTTGCCTGACTATGCCAGTCCTGAACGGCTTGAGAAGATTGTTCCAGAGATACGTTCCATCACTCCAGATGTAGATATTCGCTATAATCAGTCATTTCTTGGTCAGGTTGAGGAGAACGCAAGGTTGTTTACGCTGGTAACCGGAGGCATTGGCCTCCTGATTTCAGTTGCCACGATTGTGCTGATTGGCTACACCATAAGGCTTGCCATGTATTCGCGGAAGGAGAAGATCAGAACCATGCGTCTGGTTGGTGCCACGGGTTGGTTTATCGGGGCGCCTTATATTATCGAAGGGGCGATTCAGGGGTTGCTCGCTGGATCGCTTGCAGCCGGAGCGGTTTATCTGCTCTTTGATCAACTGCTTTTTGCCTATGAGCCAACTTTTTACCAGGTGGTGCAATCATCGGTGCTGCTTGTCTATCCAGCCACAGTGGTGCTTGGTCTTGTGCTGGGCATTCTTGGCAGCGCCTTCTCGGTGAGGAAGTATCTCAGGATGGCATCGAAACGGTAGCCTGTAGTTACCCTTCAAGTGAGTAGAGCAGGCTGATCTCACCACTCCAGCCAGCAGAGTCTGGAGTTTCAAGGATCAGAGGAATCTCTTCACAGGCAGGGTTGTTCATGATGTATGAGAACACCTCCATCCCGATCGTTCCCTTTCCAATGCAGGCATGGCGGTCAACCCGGCTGCCGAGGGACTGCATGGCATCGTTGAGGTGCATTCCCCTGAGGTATTGCAGCCCGACAATCCGGTCAAACTCACTGAAGGTCAGTTCGGCGGCTTCGGTGCTTTGCAAGTCGTAACCACTGGCAAAGAGGTGGCAGGTGTCGAGACAGATGCCAACTCTTGAGCTATCTTCAATTCGGCCAATCAAAAAGGCAAGTTGTTCAAACCGGTTGCCAAGGTTCGTGCCCTGTCCAGCGGTGTTTTCAATGACCGCAGTTACCCCCGTTGTGGCATTGAGCGCGATATTGATTGATGCAGCAATCAGCTCCAGACATTTTTCCTCCGTAATCTCCTTGAGGTGGCTGCCCGGATGAAAGTTCAGTAAACGCAATCCAAGCTCCTCCACTCTTTGCATCTCGTCAATAAAGGCTTCTCGGGCACGCTGGAGCTTGTCGGGGTCTGGACTGCCGAGGTTGATGAGATAGCTGTCGTGTGGCAAGATCTGTTCCGGATTGAAGCCGCCGTTGCTGCAGTTTTTCTGGAATGCGTCAATTGAGGGCGTTGTAAGTTTTGGCGATTTCCACTGCCGCTGATTTTTTGTGAAGAGGGCAAATGCTTTCGCTCCGATGGCTGCCGCATGAAGCGGGGCATTTTCGACTCCGCCAGCCGTGCTGACATGTGCTCCAACTCGTTTCATATACTATTCAGAATTAATCGGTTGTGTTGAATTTTTTTGCCTGTACAGAGGTGAGATTCACGGTTTCGCGAACGGTAAAAGCAGTTCCTCTGGTTGATGATGTTGAGAGCATCTCTCCAAGCAGCCCGGTCGAAAAAAGCTGGACGCCAAGAATGAGCAGCAGTATGCCGAGAAAAAGAATCGGGCGGTTGCTGATTGGGTTATGGAGCAGGATTTTATCGAGGGTGAGATAGAGGCTGATGAGAAAGCCAAACACAAAGCTTGCAAGGCCGGCCATCCCAAAAAAGTGCATCGGGCGGCGAAGATAGCGGGTTATGAAGAGCACTGAAAGGAAATCGAGCAGGCCTGAAAAAAACCTTGAGGCCCCATATTTGGTGCGTCCGAATTTTCTGGCATGGTGGTTGACCGGCAGCTCGGCAATCCTGAACCCCATCCAGTGAGCGAGTACCGGAATGTAGCGGTGCATGTCGCCATGCAGCTCCAGCCGACGGGTCACCTCTCTGCGATACACCTTCAGACCACAGTTGAAATCGTGAATGGCGATGCCCGAAAAAAGACGGGTTACTCCATTGAAAAGTTTTGAAGGAATGGTTTTGGAGAGCGGATCCTTGCGATGCAGCTTCCATCCGCTCACCAGATCATACCCCTCTTGCAGCTTTTTGATCATCTCCTTTATAGCAAAGGGGTCATCCTGCAGGTCGGCATCAATGGTGCAGACATAGTCGCCCGTGGCAGTCATAAACCCTGCCGAAAGCGCAGCGGTTTTTCCAAAGTTTCTCTGAAAGGAGATCAGACGAAGCTCCGGCCGTGAGGGAATCATGCCACCGATCAGGCTGCACGAGTCGTCGGTGGAGCCATCGTCAACCATGATAATTTCAAACGCAAACGGCTCCCCAAAGAGGTCGTGCAACTCCCCTTCGCCCATGGCCGCATAAAGTTGCTCAAGCAGCTCGTGAAGCGATTCCCGTTCATTGAAGAGCGGAACAACGATGGATAATTGAGAGTGGACAGTTGACAATGGACAATGGATAACTGATAACTGATAACTGATAACTCAAAGGTAAGGAGTAAAGGGGGGAACGCCAAACTATACGCCTCTTCTGGAGGGCTCCCAGAGGTATTTGTGGAGCTGGAGTTGCAGCCTTGCCCGAAGGCGGTCACGAAGCATCCATTCTGCAAGTTCTGCGGGATCAAGTTTGCCGAATGCCACTCCCATCATGACGGTGAAGGAGTCGGTCAGTTGATGTTTTTGCAGAAGCGAAGTCGCCCATTCATAATCCTCTTTACCTGCAATCACGATTTTGAATTCAAAGGTGTGGCGATGAGGTGGCTCTGCTGCAAGCGCCAGCCGGATATTGTCGGGATGGTTCTGTTCTGCCACTCCGGATGAGGGAGGTTTGAGGTCGATGATTTTATGGACCCGTGTGTCCACCTTTTCGACAGAGATAAATCCTCCTGTTTCAAGCAGTACCTTTTGATCGAGATCGCAGAGTTGAGTCATGAGCGGGTAAACTGCTGGCTGAAGCAGTGGTTCTCCTCCGGTGATTTCGATACAGGGTGGCTGAAAGGTGAGTGCTTTCTGGATAATCTCCTCTCTCTCAAGCGTGATTCCCTTCTCTTCGGCATAACCAGTGTCGCACCCTGCGCAGCCGTGGCCGCACCCAGCAAGCCGTATAAAGGCGCAGGGCCAGCCAGCATAGGAGCCCTCTCCCTGAATGGAGTGAAAGATTTCGCTGATCCCCAGAGTGGTGGCGCTCATGATCTCTGCAAGGCCAGCAGCTTTTCAAGAGCATCAGGATAAAGCGCATGTTCGCACACAAGCACTCTGGCTGCCAGAGTCTCCGCAGTGTCATCCGGCAAGACAGGGACGGTTCGCTGAAGCAGAATCTCCCCCTTGTCATACTCCTCGTTTACAAAGTGTACTGTCGCTCCCGTTTCGGATTCCCCAGCTTCAAGCACTGCGGTATGAACATGAACGCCATACATCCCCTCACCCCCGAATTTCGGCAGAAGAGCGGGATGAATGTTGAGCATTTTGTCCGGAAATGCCGCGACAACTGCGTCCGGTACCTTGCGCATATAGCCCGCCAGAAGGATGATATCGGTCTGATGCTTTTTCACTCCTTCAACCATTGCATCGGCAAACTCGTCGAAAGAGGCGAACTGTTTTTCGGTGATATGGAGCGTTGTTATGCCGTTCTGCTCGGCAAACTCCATAGCTCCGCATCGGGCGCGGTTCGAGAGGCAGAGGACGATCTCTGCGGGGAGTTGCTTGTTCCTGATCGCCTCAAAGAGCGCCTTGAAATTGCTGCCGTTGCCGGAGCAGAAAACGGCTATGCGGGTTTTGTGAGTCGTCATATTGGCAAGTTACACTGTGTCAATTGTCCTTTTCCGGACTCTTTGAAAGAATAAAATTCTCATCGCGACACTGAATGAGTGATGGTGATGGGCTGTCTACTTTGCAAGCACCTCGATCTTCACTGTTGCCGTCCCTTTCTCAAAGAAACCCAGCCGTTTTGCAGCCTCGGCACTCAGATCAATAATACGGTCGCCGATGAATGGTCCCCTGTCGTTGACGCGAACAATAATCGACGATTTGGTATCAAGGTTTGTCACCTTCACCAGTGAGGGCAACGGGAGGTATTTGTGCGCTGCGCTCGGCCGAGATGGATCGAATACCTCCCCATAAGCGGTCAATTGCCCACTATGCTGGTCGAGAGTCTCCTGTCCGTACCACGAGGCAATTCCCGTCTCCTCATAAGCGATAGCCTCTTCATAATCCATCGGCACATAGACCTTTCCGTCAACAAGGTAGGGGGTGTTTTTTATTTTCCCGAGACGGTAGGCATCGTCAGGTGAAATAAGGCCAGAATCCGTTCTGCCACTGAAAGATGGTCTTGAGGAGGAGCAGGCACTGAGCGCCAGGGGCAACATCAGCCAGAGGGTCAGCACAACCTTACGCATCATCTTTTTTTCTTATGTTTCTATGTTCAGCAATCTTGAACAAAACATAGCCAATTTACCGGAATTTTCCCTATAACTTGTATCTTCCCGAACGAGGTGTTTGCTGATATCTTGTTGATGCAAAGAGAGTGGTATTTTACAATTGATGATCATGGTGGACCAACACAACGGGGCATGCTCTTTTGGTGTTCTCATTCTTCACGGGTTTACAGGGACACTTGAGAGCGTACAAGCGCTGTACCTGCCACTTCAAAAGCTGGGTATTGCTGTCAGTATGCCTCTGCTTGCGGGCCATGGAGCAGCCTCTCCAGAGCAGCTCCGGGGAATAAGTTGGCATACATGGCTCCATGATGCCGATCTGGCGCTGCAGAAGCTCAGTTGTGAGAGGGAGCGGATTATTGTGATCGGTCATAGTATGGGAGCCCTGCTTGCCCTGAATCTCGCCGTCAAATATCCTGACAAGATTGATGCACTGGTGCTTGCCACACCAGCCTTAAAACTCCTCTCTCTTTTTGCCCCGGGCCGCCCCATGCAATTCCTGGCACCACTTGTCAGTAAAGTGCTGAAAAACTGGGAATTAAAAACACTCTTTGCCGAGCCCCAATGTTCCAGCCTCATGTTGCACTACTCCTGGGTGCCGACCAATGCAATTCTCTCTTTTTTTGAGTTGATCAAGTGGACTCAGCAACAGCTTTGCCGTGTCACCACGCCAGTTCTGGTACTGCAATGCCGAAAGGACAGTACGGTGCATCCCGAAAGCGCCACCATACTCTTCAACAATATTGCGACAGATCCATCCGCGAAATCAATCATCTGGCTGGAGCACTCCGATCATCAGCTCTTCTGTGATGGAGAGCGGGCAAAAGCGGTTCAGGTTATTATCGACTATGTTGCCGACAGAATGCGAAGATGCAGGGAGTTGGCAGATATAGAGAGGGTCTCGAGCTGACTTTTATATTGGAGGTTTACAAAAAGAGCTGTACATTGTCGGTCACTGGACGAAAGTCCAGAGTTCTTTTTCATTGAAATATAACCACTGAATGAACACTATGTTTTTGTATTCATCCATTACCAAAAAAGTTCTTATGGCGCTTGCCGGACTTTTTCTGGTTACGTTTTTAAGTGTGCATCTTGGGATTAACCTGATGTTGCTGAAAAATGATGGGGGACGTTTATTTACTGAGGCGGCCACATTTATGGGGAGCAATGCTCTCATCAAGGTATTTGAAGTTGTGCTTTTTGCCGGGTTTTTGCTCCATATCGCTGTCGGACTAGTTGTTTCGGGCCAGAACAAGTCGGCACGACCGTCCCCTTATGCGGTCAGCAACAGCTCTGACACCTCCCCCCTTTCAAAGTATATGTTTCATACCGGCATTATTGTCTTCATCTTCCTCCTTCTCCATTTTTTTGATTTTTACTTTATCAAAATAGGGCTTGTGGCTCCACCTCCCGGTATTGCAATCCACGATTTTTATAGCAGAACCCTGCTTCTCTTTTCAACACCCTGGTATTCGTTATTGTACATCTTCTGCTTTATAGCGCTTGGTATTCATCTTAACCATGCTATTCAATCAGCATTTCAGACACTTGGGTGGAACCATGGCAAGTATATGGATGCCGTAAAGTTTCTTGGCTCGGCCTACTCCCTCGTCATTACGGCAGGGTTCGCTCTTGTGCCGATATGTATTCTCTTTTTCAAACATTAAGTTACTGTTACACAAAAGCAACATTCACCATACTCTTCAATGGCACGCCTCAACGCCAGAATCCCGGAAGGGCCAGTGGCAAGCAAATGGAGCGATTACAAATCCTCCTGTAAACTCGTCAATCCAAGCAACAAACGGAAACTTGACATTATTGTCGTAGGAACTGGACTTGCCGGTGCCTCGGCTGCGGCGTCGCTCGGGGAACTCGGCTACAAGGTCAAGGTTTTCTGCTACCAGGATAGCCCCCGTCGCGCTCACAGTATTGCTGCCCAAGGCGGAATTAACGCAGCAAAGAATTATCCAAACGACGGCGACAGCGCATTTCGGCTTTTTTATGATACGATTAAAGGCGGCGATTATCGGGCGCGGGAGGCTAATGTTTACCGTCTGGCTCAAGTCAGCAACCAGATTATCGACCTTTGTGTTGCCCAGGGAGTACCGTTTGCGCGCGAGTATGGTGGACTTCTTGCCAATCGTTCATTCGGTGGTGCCCAGGTATCAAGAACATTCTATGCCAGGGGCCAAACTGGTCAACAACTGCTGCTTGGTGCCTACAGCGCCTTAAGCCGACAGATTGCGTTGGGCAATGTAACACTTTTCAACCGCCGGGATGTTCTTGATACGGTGCTTGTTGACGGCAAGGCACGAGGAGTCATCACCAGAAATCTTGTTACTGGTGAAATTGAGCGCCATGCAGCACATGCGGTAGTTCTCGCCAGCGGTGGCTATGGCAATGTTTTTTTTCTCTCCACCAACGCCATGGGCTCCAATGTAACGCCAGCCTGGAGCGCTTTTAAAAAAGGGGCAATGTTTGCGAACCCCTGCTTCACCCAGATTCACCCCACCTGTATTCCTGTGCATGGCGATACGCAGTCAAAGCTTACCCTGATGAGTGAAAGCTTGCGTAACGATGGCAGAATATGGGTTCCTCTCAAGAAAAAGGATGTTGAAAAGTTAAGGAATCGATCGATCAAACCATCTGATATTCCGGAAGAGGATCGTGATTACTATCTGGAGCGTCGTTATCCAGCCTTTGGCAATCTTGTGCCGAGAGACGTTGCCTCAAGGGCGGCCAAAGAGCGTTGCGATGCCGGTTTCGGCGTTGGCACGACAGGAGTTGCCGTCTATCTCGACTTTGCCGACGCCATCAAGCGTAAAGGGCACGATACCATTGATGCACTCTACGGCAACCTCTTTCAGATGTACGAGCAGATTGTTGCCGAGAATCCTTATGAAACTCCGATGATGATCTATCCCGCAGTCCACTATACCATGGGTGGCCTCTGGGTTGATTATGAACTGATGACCACGATCCCTGGCCTCTTTGCTATTGGTGAGTGCAATTTTTCTGACCATGGAGCCAACCGCCTCGGTGCCTCGGCGCTTATGCAGGGGCTGGCTGATGGCTATTTTGTCCTGCCCTATACCATTGGCAACTATCTGGCAGCAGAAATACATACACCGCGCTTCGACACAGACGCTTCCGAATTTACCATTGCAGCACAAGGCGTTACCGATCGCCTGAAAAAAATGAAGGAGAGTGCAGGCAAAGAGTCTGTTGATAGTTTTCACCGTCGCCTTGGAAAAATAATGTGGGAGTATTGCGGCATGGCACGCAACGATGCAGGGCTTACCGAAGCGCTGTATCAGATTACGGAGCTGCGCCACGAATATGCGCGTGGGGTAAGAATTCCCGGAGGATTTGATGAATACAACCCCGAACTCGAAAAAGCATGCCGAGTTGCTGATTTTATTGAGCTTGGTGAACTTATGGTGCGCGATGCCCAGCAACGAAAAGAGTCGTGCGGCGGCCACTTCAGGGAGGAGTACCAGACCAGTGAGGGGGAGGCATTGCGCAATGACGAGAGGTTTGCCTTTGTTTCGGCATGGGAATACAAGGGGCGTGAGGTCGCAGCAAGCCTCAATCGTGAGGACCTTCAATTTAACGAGATCAAGCTCTCCCAGAGAAGCTATAAATAACTGGTTACTATGAACTTTACGCTGAAAATCTGGCGACAAAAAAACGTTGAGGCAAAAGGTGAGCTTGTTACTTATGATGTGTCAGGGATTTCTCCCGACAGCTCATTTTTTGAAATGCTTGATACGCTGAATCAGACGCTTATCATGACCGGTGGAGACCCTGTTGCTTTTGATCATGATTGCCGGGAGGGAATCTGCGGCACATGCAGTCTTTACATTAATGGCCGTCCTCACGGTCCGGTAAAGGGGGTGACAACATGCCAACTGCACATGCGCTCCTTTGCTCATGGGAATACTATCCATATTGAACCATGGAGAGCAAAAGCATTTCCGATCATCAGAGATCTTGTTGTCGATCGTAGTGCGCTCGATAAAATTATTCAGGCAGGCGGCTATGTATCCGTTAATACAGGAGGAGTGCCTGATGCCAATACCATTCCGATACCCAAGGAAAAGTCAGAAGCAGCGATGGATGCTGCTGCCTGTATAGGGTGCGGCGCTTGCGTTGCCGCCTGTTCAAATGCTGCTGCCATGCTCTTTATAGGAGCCAAAATATCCCATCTTGCCTTGCTTCCTCAAGGGAGGGTTGAAGCGGCCAAAAGGGTTCAAAAGATGGTGGCCTGTGTTGATACGCTTGGTTTTGGTAATTGCAGCAACACATACGCCTGTGAAGCTGAATGTCCCAAAGGGATATCAGTTGTCAATATAGCACGCATGAACCGTGAGTTTATCGGCGCAAAGCTCTTTTCAGAAAAAGAAAAAGTTATCAAAGTCTCTTTTTGAGGCTGAAAATAGCAGAGAGCCCTGGAGACAGAAATACCCCTGAACCTGTTTTTCTATTTGCTCTGGAGCATAAAATGTTTTAAATTGTTCCAAAGTTCTGGCTCAACTTCAGGACGCGATATTCAAAGAAAAAATTTTCTCCATAACCCTAAAACCAATACAAAATATGTCAAACGAAAACAACGATCTCTCAGGCGCTATCAGCACCTTCATCGAAGCCTTTGGTAAACTTGCCCAGCAGCAGGTTGATTTGATCAGCAATGGCCTCAAGGCGGCTGCTCAGCTTGCCGAGCCTCTCAGCAAAACAGCTACCGACCTTGTTGGTACTGTGGTCAACACACTGGGCCAGGTTTTGCAGAGCATCTCTTCAGCAATTGCTCCTAAAAAGTAAGCGCTGACTGTTTGTAAAAGCACCCTGTACATTTTCTGTGCAGGGTGCTTTTTTTTTGTACTTGCTATCCTGTCGTCTCATTGTACCACCTGTTCACGACGGGAGATCGTCAGTAAAGCGATGCTTTTGCGGATCATTTTTCGCTTGTTAACTTTCACGATACCGTGATGCCGATATCAAATGTTACCGTATGACCATCCAGAACAGTATTACCACCCTCTTCAGGTTCTCTTTCCATAGCGACCCTCTTGGTATAGCTGCCGTACAGGGAGATGCTTCAAGTCGTCAGTATTTCAGAGTTACCAGTGCAGAAGTCGGTACCCTCATCGCCTGTCACGATCCGACTTTTAACGCCAAAAATCAGGCTGGTTATGCATTTCTTCTCCTGCACGGCATTTTATCTGATCATGCTCTCCCTGTTCCCGCTCTCATAGCTCTTGATGCTGAACAAGGGCTTCTCTTTCTTGAAGATTGCGGAGATCTTCTGCTGCAAAATCTGTTTGACTCACCAGATAAGGCAACAATTCCTGATTACTATCGGGAGATTATCGATCTGCTGATACAATTTCAGTCAATTCAGGGTAACGATAAAGAGGTGCCCTTCTGCCTCAGTTTTGATCGGGAAAAACTGATGTTTGAATTTGATTTTTTTATTGAACATGCTCTCCGAAACTATTTTGCCCCACTTTTTGACCAAAAGTCTCTTACTTCATTGCGTCATGAGTTTGAGAAAATTGCAGAGATTCTTGTTCAGCCCCGCCATTTTGTGCTGAACCACCGCGATTTTCACAGCCGCAATATTCTGATTCACCATGAGAGACCGGTGATTATCGACTTTCAGGATGCTCGAATGGGTTTACCGCAATATGATGCGGTTTCACTCATCAGAGACTCTTATGTCACCCTTGACCCACTCTTGACCGAGGAGCTTAAAGCATATCACTACAACGCTCTTCGCAGTCATAATCTCTGCACAATAAGTTTCGATGAATACCTCTACTACTTCGATATGATGGCTTTTCAGCGAAACATCAAGGCGATTGGCACCTTTGCTTACCAGACCTGCGTTAAAAAAAACAGCAGCTTCGACCATTCGATTACTCCCACCCTGGCCTATATCCCGGAGTATATCAATTCGCTGAGTGAACTGAGAGGTGCTGGCAACATCCTTCAACCTCTCTTTGAGCGCGTCGTCTCATGAAAGCATTTATTCTTGCTGCCGGTCTTGGCAGCCGTCTTCGTCCCCTGACCTCTTTTATGCCGAAACCGCTGATTCCTGTACTCAATGTTCCCAGCCTTTTCTATACCATTTCTCTCTTGAAACAGGCAGGAATCAGCGAAATTATCTGTAACATTCACCATCATGCCGAGCAAATAAGGGGTGTGATTGAAAAGAGTCATCTTCCTGGAGTGCACATCACCTTCTCAGAAGAGCCAACCATTCTTGGCACTGGAGGTGGCCTGAAAAAATGCGAAAAACTCATTGGAGATGAAGAATTTATTCTGGTCAACAGCGATATCATTACAGATATTGATTTCAGGGAGCTACTTCGCCGTCATGCAGCATCGAAGCGCCCCGGAACGTTGACCCTCTATGCAACACCAGAAGCCGCATCGCTTGGTTCTGTTGGTGTAGAGGGGGGAGTGATCAAGGATTTTGCCAATCGCCGACATACCGGACTTTGCTCCTCACTCTTGTATACCGGAACGGCAGTACTGAGCCCCAATATTTTTCGGTATATGACAACTGAGCATTCGAGCATTGTCGATACAGGCTTTACAGGGCTGATTGATCATGGCGGGCTTGGCTTTTACGAGCATCAGGGGTTGTGGATGGATATCGGCACCATGCAGCGCTACTGGCAGGCCAATCTTGACCGGACAGGGGTTATCCGAAATCTGGCAGAGTCGATGAGGCTTGCCATCGGACTCTCTCCCCATGCAATCTCTTCAGATGCCATGGTGAGCCCGGAGGCTGAGATCTCAAACTCCGTTATTGGCAGTGGATGCCGCATTGGTGCAAAATCGGTTATCAGCAACTCGGTACTTCTTCCTGGTGTAGAGGTAAAGCCTGGCCGTGTTATTATCAACTCAGTTCTTGATCCTTACAGTGTGACGGTTATGGAGGAAGTACAACAAAAGGAGGGGGATTAATGACTGCAACCGGGCTTGAAATACTGCTCAGAGATACGGAGAGCATAAAAAAAAGAAATATTGGGCTGATTGTCAATCAAACCTCGGTAACTCCCGATCTGAAATACTCATGGAATATTCTGAAAGAGAGAGGCCTGCCTGTCAAACGGATATTCTCTCCTGAACATGGTCTTTTTGCGACAGAGCAGGATCAAATCGCCGTCAGTTATCAGCCTGACCTTGGCTGTGATATGGTCAGCCTCTATGGTGATTCTGCCACATCACTCATTCCCGACCCGGCGCTGCTCGACAACCTCGATCTTGTCATTTTCGATATTCAGGATGTCGGCTCTCGTTACTATACCTATGTCAATACGTTGGCACTCTTTATGGAGGCAATTTCCGGCAGGGATATCGAGATATGGGTGCTCGACCGCCCGAATCCTCTCGGTGGTAACATTGTAGAAGGGCCATTGCTTGATCCGGCATTCGCCTCATTTGTTGGAGTTTTTCCGGTGCCGGTACGCCACGGCATGACCGCCGGCGAGCTTGCTCTCTATTATCGTGAGGTCAAAAAGCTGGATGTGAACCTCAGTGTCGTTGCCATGGAAGGGTGGCATCGCTCCATGCTCTTCCCTGAAACTGGACAGCCGTGGATTCCACCCTCTCCGAATATGCCCACCGTTGCAACAGCCGAAGTGTATCCCGGGATGTGCCTCTTTGAGGGGCTCAATGTTTCAGAAGGGCGAGGCTCGACCACCCCCTTCCAGCTCTCCGGAGCCCCCTTTATCCACCCGTTTGAGCTGGCAGAACGCTGTGGAGCTTATGGACTTGAAGGAGTCCTGTTTCGACCGCTCTGGTTCAAGCCAACCTTTCATAAATATTGTGGCGAGGTTATTGGTGGTATCTGGCAGCAGGTGACAGACCACTCCCGTTATCGCTCCTTCGCCACAGGTGTTGCCATGACTGCGGCGCTCCACGAACTCTATCCAGCTCATCTGAGGTTTCTGCGTGGTGTCTATGAGTTCAACGATTCCACTCCTGCTTTCGACCTGCTTGCCGGTAACAGCCACATCCGTAGAGCCATCGAGAGTGGAGGTGATGGTACCACCATTCTCTCATCCTGGCATCAGGATGAAGAGGATTTTTCTGGCATAAAGCCACAGTTCCATCTTTACAAGTCATAAACCACCTCTGTTCATGCAGCCCATTGATCTTGCCATTATTATCCTTTTTCTGGTTGGAAATACACTGTTTGGCCTCTGGCATGGCAAGAGCAATAAAAGCAGTCGCGACTACTTCCTCGGCAATAAAAACCTGCCATGGATCGCCTCCATGCTCTCGATTGTTGCCTCAGAAACATCCGTTTTAACCTTTGTCAGTGTGCCCGGTCTCGCCTACAGGGGGGACTGGAGTTTTCTGCAGCTTGCTATGGGTTACATTATTGGCAGAGTGCTGGTGAGCGCCATTCTGCTTCCGATGTATTTCAAGCATGGCGTCAGCTCTATCTATGAGATCATCGGTCTCCGGTTCGGAGCAGGAATGCAGAAGGTGGCGGCGGTGGTCTTTCTTGTCACCCGAACACTTGGTGATGCCATCAGGTTTCTTGCTGCCGGGGTTGTGGTGCAGGTGGTCACGGGATGGTCGTTGCCACTTTCGGTGATGATTATTGGTGTTGTCACCCTTGTCTATACGCTTTCAGGAGGCATAAAGGCGGTGGTCTGGCTCGAAAGTTTTCAATTCAGTCTCTACCTTCTTGGTGGAGTACTCTCTGTCATTTTTCTCTTCAATAGCATTGGAGAGGGGGCTCCTGCAATTGTGGCCGCTCTGTTACAGGCAGGAAAACTGAAGATTATCAATACTGACCCCCACTTTTTAACCAATCCCTTAACCTTTTTCAGCGCTTTTATCGGCGGTATCCTGCTCTCGCTCTCTTCCCACGGCGTTGACTACATGATGGTCCAGCGGGTGCTGGGCTGCAAGGATCTCAGCTCGGCCAGAAAAGCGATGATCGGAAGCGGCTTTTTTGTCTTTTTTCAGTTTTCCGTCTTTCTGCTTGCCGGCTCACTGATCTCCGTTTTTATGCATGGAGCGCCAATGGAAAAAGACCGGGAATTTGCCTGGTTCATTGTACACCATCTCCCGGTCGGTTTGAAGGGGCTTTTGATAGCGGGGGTATTGTCAGCCGCCATGTCAACCCACAGTTCAGCCATCAACTCCCTTGCCTCCTCAACAGTCAACGATATTCTTGGAGGGAACTCTTCACTGGCAATGTCGAGGTGGATCAGTTTTTTCTGGGCAATTCTGCTTATTATTATTGCCCTGCTGTTTGATGCCGGTAACAAGGCGATGGTGATGGTTGGCCTTGAAATTGCATCGTTTACATACGGGGGATTGCTGGGGCTCTTTCTGCTCTCCAAAAGCAAACGGAACTTCCACCCAGCCAGTCTGGCAACAGGGCTTGTCGCAAGTATGGCGATTGTTTTTGTGCTGAAATATTATGGCCTGGCATGGAGCTGGTTTATCCTTGTCTCCGTGACGGTTAACGTTATTGTTGTCTGGTTGACGGATATTATTTTCAGGGTATTTAGTCCGGGGAACGAGAGCCTGGAAGGCAAAAGGGAGTAGTAAATGCCGAGCTGGAGCTCGGCGTTCCCAGGGGTGGTATGGGGTAAGCTCAAAGATTTTGAGCGGCTGTTTGGCGCTGCCTTGTTATACTATCTTCGGGAAATCAGGAGGGAGGGCATTATAACATTGTTCGAGACTTGTCTGTGGCTCCTCGCTCTCATTAATCACCTCAAAGGTTCTGTTTTTGGCTTTCTCAAGCCACAAGGAGATGCAGAGAAGCTCAGCCACGTCAGAACGGTTGATGAAACCGTTCCAAAGCCGGTCACCAGTGTCGACACGAAGCTTGTGAAGCAGTGGCTCGCCATCTTTGAGGCCCCCCGGCCTTACAATGGTGTACGATCGTCCCGGTTTGGCAAATATGGCGCGGAGATGCTCCTCAGCCTCCCATTTTTTGCTCAGGACACCGGCAAAAAGATTGAGCGGATGATACCATTTTGTCACAGCCAGAGAGCTGATGATGGCAAAGTGTTGTATTCCAGCTTTGGCCGCTTCATCAACAAGCCTTATCACCCCGTCGCGATCCACCTCTCCTGGTGATGACTCTCCTTTGACGGAGCTTGACCCGAGCGTTGCAATAACCGCACGGCAGCCCTTGACAGCCCGTGCTATATCGCTACCGCTTTGAATTTTACCATCAACAATCTCGACATCATTGCCAAACAGAGCCAGCGCTTTCTCCCGATTTCGTGAAAACACCCTGACGGCAATTCCGTAATGCAGCAGCCGTTGAACAACCCACTGCCCTGTTTTACCCGTTGCGCCAGCCACAAGAACTCTGCCCTGATACCTCGGGGGTTTTTCCATGATGCCTTGATAAATGGTGAACAAGAGAGCCTCAGCTCATGCGAACGAAGCGTTTGCGGTACATAAGATGCTGGATGGGATTAACCTTACTGATGTTGGGGTCATTGGCCTGCAGTCTGTTTTTTTTGCCTGTCCGGGTAACCACCTCAAGTGTGCCATCATTATTAACCTGCTCAACCTGCCAGAACTTGTCAACAATGTAGTGATAGTCCTCTCCATGTTCGAGAGGATAGACCTGCCGGGCTTTCGGGCTGGGGCAAAAGGAGCTTTTTGGCTTATGATAGATAATCTTGTCTCCAACACTGAATTGTCTCATGGTAACCCCTTTTTCTTTTTATGACCCGATGTCTGTTTTATTAAGTACTTTGTAACGCTTTGTACAAAAAATAAGGGGAAAAACCAACCTTTATTTTATTGTGCTGGTGATTTCTGAATTGTTACACTGCTGCAGCGGCAACAGTGTAACGATATGCTGCACACAAGTGCACCCATGGATTACAGTTGCACCAGAACGCCTATCTCAATCACCTGGCCTGCGGGCAGGTTATAGTAGGCCGTTGCGCTGAGGGCATTTCGAGCCATCAAGGCAAAAAGTTTTTTGCGCCACAAAATCATCTTCGACTTCAGACCGGTAACAATTTTCTCCCGGCTGAGGAAAAAGCTGATAGACTCAGGTTTAAAATGCAACCCTTGATGGTTGGCCAGCGCAATGACCTGACTGATATTTGGATATTCAAGAAAGCCGTAGCGGGCAATAACTTTGAAAAATCCGTCGCCAAGTTTTACCACCTCTACTTTGCGGTTGTTTGGCACTCTTGGCACCCTTTCTGTGCTGAAATGAAACAGCGCGACCTCCGAGTGCATAATTTTGTTGTGGCGCAGGTTGTGGAGCATGGCAACGGGCACCACATCAGGATTTGCGGTCAGATAGACCGCCTGGCCATTGACCCTCTGGGGCTGCTGCAAGGCGAGACTCTGGATAAACTCATCAGTTGTCAGCGTGCGATCCTGCAACTGCTTCAGCAGCAGGCTGCGTCCCTGCTTCCAGGTCAGCATAAGGGTAAAGATGGCCATGCCGATTGCCAGGGGAAACCATGCGCCCTGAAACAGCTTGCTCATACTTGCCCCGAAAAAGGAGATATCGATAACAGCAAAAAAGCCGATGAGCAGATTGAGAGCGATTCTGTTCCATTTCCAGAGATCACGGGCAACATAATAAAAAAGAGTGGTCGAGATAAGCATGGTTGCCGTTACCGCTACTCCATAGGCCGCAGCAAGCTTGCCCGAGGAGCCAAAGCCGGCCACAAGTGTTATGGTTGAAACCATTAATGCCCAATTTGCCGCAGGAACATAAATCTGTCCGATATGTTTGGCCGAGGTATGGGTTACGGTCAGCCGTGGAAGATACCCAAGCTGAATTGCCTGCTGGGTCAATGAAAAAACGCCGGTGATCAGTGCCTGTGAAGCGATAATGGTAGCTGATGTTGAGAGTACGACCATAGGGATCATGGCCCATGAAGGTACCAGGCCATAAAACGGATGGTGCGACTGTTCAGGAAAGGCCAAAAGGAGAGCACCCTGTCCAAAATAATTCAAAAGCAAGGCAGGTAACACCAGCAACACCCACGTCAGCCTGATCGGGCGTCTGCCGAAATGGCCCATATCAGCATAAAGCGCCTCAGCTCCGGTAACAGAGAGAAAAACCGCGCCCAGCACCATAAAACCCTGGAGATGATTGTTCAGGAGAAATGAGATGCCATACCATGGCAGTATCGCCTCCAGAATCTGCGGAAACCTTATGATTTCAACAAGGCCAAGTAAACCGATGACGATAAACCAGACCAATAAAATCGGTCCGAAGAGGGCACCAACCCTTGCTGTTCCAGCATGCTGGAAATAGAAAAGAGCGACAAGAACAATGATCGTCACAGGAATAACAAGATCCTTGAATGCCGGGGCGATAATCTGAACGCCCTCAACGGCACTGAGCACTGATATTGCCGGAGTAATCATACCGTCACCATAAAGCAGGGCCGCACCGAACAGACCAATAACAACCAGAAATCCGCGTTCATACCCAATTTTCCGGCTTTGGGTGATAATGAGCGCCGTGAGTGCAAGAATTCCCCCCTCGCCGTCATTATCAGCTTTCATGATAAAGGTGAGATATTTCAGGCTGACAATCAAAAGAAGGGACCAGACCAGAAGGGAGAGAACGCCAAGAATGTTGTCGTGCGTGATGGGAATACCATACTCTCCATGAAAACACTCTCGAACGGCATAGAGCGGACTGGTACCTATATCACCGAAAACAACACCGAGAGCGCCAAGAGAGAGTCCGGCAAGCCGTTTTATGCCATTGCCACTGGCATCAGGCTCTTTCGATAGTGTTGACATAGGGTTAATTGAGAAAATGAAAAAAGCCTTGAACTCAATGGTCAGCATCCGCCAAGCCACAAGATTAAGCGCTCAATATAGACAATATGTTGTAAATCAAATAAACAACAAATAGTACTGTATATTTGCAACGAACTGGTGGAATATGGCTGATCATCATTACAGGAATTCTCACAGAATATCGAAAGAGCCGAATATTATTCACAATAAAGAATGATTTTCTTCGGCCAGGCATCATATAAGGCAGGCATCCAATAAACTTATAACACGCATCTTTATTACTCCAAATACAATCTTATTTCGCATAACATGGCTTTCAGGAAGGAAAGGAGAGCCGGTCTGGTTGTTTTAACATTTTTTCCCTTATATTTGCACTGTGACGCGATTGAATAGCATTTTGATTTTTATTCATTATTGGCTCTCCTTTTTATAATTGAGAGCGTCAAGAGTGACCAGCTTAAACCATGAGCGTATGAGACATGAAAAAAGAATTAGTAATTTATCACTTCTGGCCGTACTGGCAGTCGTTGGCTTTTCAACGATTCAGGTCGGTGCCTCTAATTTATTTTATAGCACAGCGGAGGCTGCCAACACCGGGGCTCACTCCACAAAAAAGCAAGTTGCGGCAACTGAGGGCAACGCCTCCTTTTACGCAGGTGAGTTTCACGGACGCAAAACCGCAAATGGCGAGACGTTTAATGCCAATCAACTGACTGCTGCCCACCCTTCACTTCCTTTTGGCACATGGGTCAAGGTAACCAATCTGAGCAACGGAAAAGATGTTGTTGTGCGTATCAATGACCGCGGGCCATTTATCAAAGGGCGTATCATTGATTTATCGGGCAGCGCTGCTAAAAGAATTGGCATTATGCAGACCGGTATTGTACAGGTAAAACTTGAGGCAATCAAGTTGCTTCCGCCAGCATTCATATCCGGTTGAATGTTCACTTGAGACAAGCCCGTCAACAACAAATAACGGTCACAAAAAAGCCTGCTTGAAAAAGCAGGCTTTTTTGTTGAAATGGCCATTGAGCAATTGATTTACTTGCCAGTAACAAATTTGTTGATATGATCCAGAAAAGGGGTGGCTTCAAGAAAGCCTGCGATTTTACCTTCAGCAATCTCCTTACCAGTACTGTCAAAAAAGATGATGCCGGGAGGGCCAAAGAGACCAAAGCGCTTCATCAGTGCAACATCATCCGGGGTGTTGGCCGTCACATCAACCTGGAGCAAGGTCATCGTCTTGAATTGATTCATCACCCTGGGGTCATGAAAGGTGAACTTGTCCATCTCTTTACACGATACACACCAGTCAGCATAGAAGTCAAGCATGACCGGATTTTTTGTGGCGAGCAGCGCCTTATCCAGTTCTGCAACCGTTTTTATGCGTGTAAAGCCGACCGCTTTCTCTCCACCAGCAATGGCGGCTGATCCGCCCCGCATCGTTGAGAGCGGTTCGAGCACATTGGTGCTGCCTGACGCAGAGCCGACAAGTTCCACCACGCCAAACACAAAGAGCACAAATCCAAGAGTCTTGCCAAAGCGCTGGCCAATAGTCGCTTTGGCTGGTGAGGCATCAAAAATGCCAAGAAAGAGCGAGCAGAGGATGCCAAAAGCGCCCCATAAGAGCAGGAGGGCCTGGGCTGGCACAACAGGAGTGACCATCCAGATGGCGACAGCAATCAAAAGAAGACCAAAAACATACTTGACACTGACCATCCACAAGCCGGCTTTAGGCAGAAGGCTGCCAGCAGATAGCCCGACCAGCAAGAGCGGAACACTCATTCCCATTGCCATCGAAAAAAGGGCTACGCCACCAAGGATGATGTCGTGAGTCTGGCTGATGTAAACAAGAGTGCCTGCAAGCGGTGCGGCAACACATGGGCCAACAATAAGAGCCGACAGTGAGCCCATAAAAAATACCCCGGCAAAACGCCCTCTTTTCAGGTCACCCGATGCCTTGCCAAGCTTGCTTTGCAACGAGGCCGGCATTTGCAACTGATAGACATCAAACATGGAGAGAGAGAGCAGCACAAGCAGCAGGGCAAACATCACCAGCACCCAAGGTTTCTGCAAGGCACCCGAGAGCCCTTCACCCGCAAGTCCGGCGGCAACCCCAAGTGTTGTATAGACCAGCGCCATACCAAGGCAATAGGAAAGGGCCATCAAAAAACTGCGGCTGCGCGTCACTTTACCCTCACCCACAATGATGGAGGAGAGAATAGGCACCATCGGAAGGACGCAGGGGGTAAACGACAAGAGCAATCCGAAGACAAGAAACGCAAATGATACTTTCCAGAGGCTTCCTCCGGCAAGGGTGGATGCTACGATAGAGAGATCACTCGTTGTTGCCCCCTCTTTTGCAGCACTGGCAGAACCCGGTGCTGGCGGGAGCGGCTCGGCAGGTGTTTGGGTAACCACAGCAGCGGTGGTAGCAGCCCCTTCCTCACTGACAATCAATAACGCCCCAGGTTTGGCTGGATCAACCGTGAAGAGTTTTGTTATCGGCGGATAACAGAGGCCATCTTCGGCACAACCCTGGTACCCTGCGCTGAGGGTGAAAACTCCATCAGCCTTGACAAGAGTCACCTCCACATCAAGCCGGTCGTGATAGATCTCCATCTTTTCGTTCGTTGTGGGATCCGTAAAGATAATTCCTTTCGGCATAACCGGGCTTTTCACCTCCGCCTTGCCCTTGTCGATACCAATAGTCACCTTGTCGCGATAGAGTTTGTACCCTTTGGCAATATCCCAATGCACGACCACTTTTCCTGCGCTGTTTAGCTCTGCCTTGATTTTGAACGCCTGTTCAGGATCAAGAAATTCAGCAGCAAAGGCTGTGCTTACCCTGAGAAAGAGCGCCAGAAACAGAGCAATAAAGGCAGTAGTGCCCTTGAGCGAGAAATGGTTCATGTTGTGTTCCGGTAAAATAATTACTGTAGACTCAAGCGATACTAATTGTTTTTGTGATAGATGATTCCAAGCTGGTCGACCGCCAGGTAACCAAACCCTGAATGTTCAAGAAAAGCCAATCCATCAGCCTCTTTGAGCATTGCTATGGTTGTGCAGCTTCCGGCAGTAATGGCTGAGGGAGCCACAACCGTAACCGATCGCCAGAAGGTAACGGGATAGCCACTCTTCGGGTGAAGAATGTGACAATATCGTTTTCCGTAAATTTCAAAAAATCGTTCATAATCCCCGCTGGTTGTCAATGCTCCGGTATAGAGTGGAATGGAGGCTATGGTGCGCTCTTTGTGTCGGGGGTCCTGAATACCAATAATCCAGGGCTCTCCATCAGGTCTTGGCCCCACAACCCTGATATCTCCCGACAGATTGACATAACCATGCTTTACCCCCTTGCTGAGCACAATTTCCGCCGCCCGGTCAGCAGCATACTCTTTGCCAAAACCGCCAAAATCAATCTCCATACCGGCAACAGGCAGGCGAATGGCACTCTCTTTTCGTTCCACCCGTTTCCACCCGACAAGAGAGAGCTGCTCAGAGAGTTTTGACGGCTCAGGAAGGCAGCCCTTGCTGAAATCCCAGGAGTGGCGCAGCACCCCCGACGTTATATCAAACAGTCCGTCACTCTTGTCATAAAGGGTGTCGGCATAGTTGATCAATGCGGCCGTTTCGGCATCACAGTCAACAAAATCAGAACCGGCGGCGGCATTGATCCGCGAAACAATGCTCTCCGGGCGGTAACGGGAGTATTTGTACTCAATTCTCCCCACCTCGGCAAGAGCCTGCCTGGCTATGGAGTGCGCCCTCTTTTTTTTCTCCAGGGCAATAACTACCTCGCCGCTCCCCCCCATGGCATCAAAGCCAAAGCGATAAACCTCCATAGCTCCCTTTCCCGGTAAACAGTTCTCTTAAAAAAGCAACCATGCAAGAAGGCCAACTCCACCAATCCCGGCAATTGCAACCACCACGCTGCTGCTCTCTGCCGGAGATGCCACGTATGGATCCGCAGTGGTGAAGTCGTAGGTAGCCCCTGTATAACTATTGCCAAACGTGTCATGAATACTGCCGTTGGCAAAGGTTACGTAGTAATGGGTGCTGTTCGACAGATTATTGGTCGGATCAATGGTGAGTATTTTCCCCGATACCGTCGCGCTTGCAGGCACGATAGTTGTGCTGGTAGCTGATCCTGCATGGAGTTCAATGGCGGCATCCTTTCTAACCTCCTCACTGAAGGTTAATACAAGATTACTGCCAACAGCAACGCCTGTGGCTGCCTTGACAGGATTAGCGGAACTCAGTGTTGGTGCCGTGGTGTCAACTGGTATGGGTAGAGCAGTGCCAAAGGTAAAGAACTCCACACCAGTAACAACATCTGTGCCATCGGTACCGACGTTATCTTTGACGGTGTGGGTGGCAACCCCATCAAAGCTGATGGTGTAATTGGTAAAAACTCCGCTAAAAATGGCAGTATCATTACCGGTACCACCATCAAGCGTATCGTTGCCACTGCCGCCGGTCAGCGTGTCATCGCCAACTCCACCGCTGAGAGAGTCGTTGCCCTCCTCACCAAAAAGCTGGTCGTTCCCATCCAGTGAGCCGATAGTATCATCACCAGCGCCACCGTGCAGTATATCATCACCAGCTCCAAGGAGAATATCCTGCTGGCCATTGCCTGCATAAACAATGTTATTGCCTGCTCCGCCACGTATTTTAGTGATTTGGTTTTCGCTGGCGATGATAATGGCAAAGTCTACGTTGTTCAGATCCAGTTGGGCACCAGATGCCAACCCTTTGGTGTCTATGACAAGGGCTTGATGTGCTGTGGCGTTCACATCAAGTGATCCTGCCGAAGTGACCGTGACCGATCGTACCGCCACATCGGTTGTTGCTGTGGGGAGAGTGGTATAAAAGGAATCCATTCCGGCCTTGACATCAGCAAAACCTGTGGCCGGGACAAGACTATCAAGTTGCGTATGCAGTGCGGCAACATTCTGGACGGTAGTGATTGCGCCCAGTGTGGCACCAGAAAGAAGGTAATCGCTGCTCACACTCTCTTTCGTTCCTTGCCCGTCGGTATAGCTTGCTACAACGGTGATGGTTTTTCCGGCTTCTGCTTCTTTCAGCGTATAAGTGGCACCGGTTGCTCCGCTGATTGCGCT
>SZYA01000105.1 GCA_005843815.1 Chlorobium sp. | reverse complement strand
CAAAACGCTGCTGCTGCACGTCAATATCCGGCAGTATCTTCATTACTTCCAGAGTGGCAACAGTGAGGTTTACCCTGACAAGATCATTCTGCTCACACCCAATGAGGGGTTGTCACGTCAGCATCTGTCAGAATTGCAGCTCTCGGGCTTTGGCTTTTGCTCGCTGTTCGACAAAAACCGCAATGTTGTTCGGGGCTCGGTTGAGATCATTGACATTAACAAGCTGGGCGATGAGATGAGGGAGAAGACGGTTGCGGTTGAAGCGTTCGAGGGAAATAATCTGGTGCTGGTTGATGAGGGGCATCGTGGCACGGGAACGGCTGCCGGTGCCTGGATGAGCCGTCGTGAATCGCTTGTTCGTGGCGGCTTTGCGTTCGAGTATTCCGCTACTTTCGGTCAGGCCGTGTCAAAAGGATTGACGGTGTTCAAGGCAGAGGATGAGCTGCGCAAGAAGAAATCGAAAGTGCTTTTTGAGACCACCAACCTGAAAAAGCTGGAGGCGGCCCAAAAGCAGCAGTTGGCGCTTACCAGCGATGAAAAGCGTAAAGCCCGAACGCTGGCAACCCGTGAAATTTATGCCAAAAGCATTCTCTTCGATTACTCCTACAAGTTTTTCTATGAGGATGGCTATGGCAAAGAGTCGCTGATTCTCAATCTGAAAGATAGGGATTATTCGGACGAGGATATTGCCCGCCAATACTTTACCGCCTGCCTGCTGAGCTTTTATCAGCAACAATATCTCTGGAATGCACATCGGGCGAAGCTGACCGATTTCAACCTTGAAAAACCGCTCTGGATTTTTGTCGGTAATACGGTTTCCGGTGAAGATTCCGACATTCTCAACGTGTTGCAATTTCTGGCCGGATTTTTGAACGATGAAGCAAAAACCAAAGGGTGGATCAACGAGTTGGTGACCAATACCGCACGGTTGCTGGACGAAAAGGGGCGCAATATTTTTCATGACCGTTTTACTCCGTTAATGCAGAACAGCGCTGATGAGGTTTACAGCGACATTCTCAGAAAGTTGTTCAATAGTGATGCGCCGCAACGGCTGAAGGTGGTTAACCTCAAGAGCAGCAAGGGGGAGCTGGCGTTGAGTGTGGGCGATGCGGATCCGTTTGGCCTGATCAATATCGGTGATGATTCAGGTTTCTTTAAGGAGGCAGAAAACTGTTCATCGTTCGACACCGAACCTGATGACTTTGGCGGTTCACTGTTCGGAACCCTCAACAGCAAAGAGAGCCGGTTGCATATCCTGATTGGGTCACGCAAATTCACGGAAGGGTGGAGCAGTTGGAGAGTTTCGACCATGGGGCTGCTCAATATGGGCAAGGGTGAGGGGTCGCAAATCATCCAGTTGTTCGGGCGTGGTGTGCGGTTGAAGGGCAAGGAGTACTCCCTCAAGCGAAGTACACCGGCACAACGGCCAAAAGGTCTCCATCTGGAACGGCTTGAGACGTTGAACATTTTCGGCGTAAATGCCGGGTATATGGCCACCTTCAAGGAGTACCTGAAAGAGGAGGGCGTTACCACAACTGACGAAATGCTTGAGCTGGACTTTAAAACCCGCTCCAATCTCCCCGAGAGCAAGCTCAAGACACTGGCGCTCAAGGATGGTTACAAGGATAACCAGTTCAAAGGATTCAAGCGCACCCATTTTCCCTGGCTTTACGAAGTGCCTGCCGAGTTTGCCGGGAAAATCAAAGTGCCGCATATCGATCTGGATTTGTATCCAAAGATTGAAGCGATGAGCTCGAAAGTTAACGGCAGCATTCTTCAGGAAGCGGTCAGCCGCAACACGGGAAAGATTGCCGCTGCAACTATGGCGCTGTTTGATTTTGACCGGATTTATCTGGCGGTTCAGAAGTTCAAGCACGAACGCAGTTGGAGCAATTTGCGTCTGGAACGTCAACGACTGGAAGAGTTCTGCCTGAAGCACAATGAGTGGTACACCCTTTACATTCCACAAGCCGAGTTGACCATTCGGAGTATCGCAGACATCGGCAAACAGGAAGAGATTCTCATCCGCCTGCTGCAGGATTATACCGACCGGTTTTACAAGACACTGAAAACGGCTTATGAAGGCCAGTTCTACGACATTGTGCATGTCAAGAAAGATGATGACACCTTGCTGAAAGTGTATCATTTCGAGATTGACAACACGGATGAAGGGGAGGCTTACAAGAAAAAAATTGAAGCTCTTCAGGTGCTGGTGAGTGATGGCAGGCTGGGCGAGGCAAGTAAGTGGAATGCCGGGCAGATGGTTGCGATCTGTTTTGACAGCCATCTCTACTACCCATTGTTTGCAGGACTGTTCGACGGCAATGTTCCGTTAAAAATGCGGCCACTCGCCTTTGATGCACCAAGCGAAGTCCAATTCGTTCGTGACCTTGAAGCCTTCTACAAGTCACCATCTGGTCAGGAAGTTATTGGCAAACGCAGCCTCTACCTGCTCCGCAATGCCGACACCAAAGCCAAGGGACTGGGATTTGCCCTCGCAGGCAACTTCTATCCCGATTTTCTCCTCTGGCTGGTGGACGACACTACCGGCGAACAGTGGCTGAACTTTATAGATCCAAAAGGGTTGCGCCAAATGAACCTTGACGACCCCAAGCTTGGCCTTTACAAAGAGGTCAAGGTGATTCAGACAAAGCTTGGCGACCCAAAACTGACACTCAACGCCTTTATTCTGTCAGCCACACGATTTGAAAGCCTGATTAATGTTCCCTGCCATCAAGAGGATCTGGAAGAGCGTAATGTGCTGTTTATGCCTGATGGAGGGAATGTGTATTTGAGGAAGATGTTTGAGCGGGTTGGGTAAGGTTGAAAAGCTGGAGTGTAACAGTAATATCGTTTAGAGCTTCTTGCCAGTGATGCCAAGGCAACCGTAATGACTCAGCGTGGAGATTAGTGCCGATTTCCCGCAGGGAGTTTCTCTGTAGCTCAAACGGGCGGTTTCTGAAAATGCTGTGAGTCTTGGGTTTATGAATAGGAGTTGGGAGTAGGGTAATGCCCCTGATCTTTGGGTCAATTAGTATGTTATTAAATATTAAGAAAATAGAGGGAGAAGAAAAATGAGTTACAACGCAAACAAACACCTCACAGATTTTCATGATGAGCGGGTATTTGTCGATGAAGCAAATCTTGGTGTTGCAAGACAACGTCGCGAAGCGAATCGTAATAGGTTAAATAAAGGACTGAAAGCGGATGAGAGGCCTGTTCCTGTTGAGTTTGTTGCTCAAGGATCATATGCGATGAAGACAATGGTTCAGTCTGAAGTTGAAACATCTGATATTGATGATGGAGCCGTTTTCGATAGAGAATTACTCAAAGGCCCACGTGGTGGAGATTGTTCGGCAAGCGATGTAAAAGAAATGGTTCGCAAAGCTATTGCTTCCGACAATAAATTCAGTACACCTCCCGAAATTCGCAAAAATTGTGTTCGGGTTTATTACAATGATGGATTTCATGTTGATATACCAGTCTATCGAACTTATGAGGACAATGGAGAGAAAAAGAAAGAGCTTGCTTCAAGTGGAGACTGGAAAAATTCGGATCCGGAAGACATTACAAATTGGTTTAATACACAGGTAATAGATAAAAGTCCAGATACAACAAAAGGTCGGCAACTCCGCAGAATTGTGAGGTTTATCAAGTACTGGTCAAAGAGTCGTTCTAACTGGAAAATGCCAAGTGGTTTTATTATTTCTATTTTAGTCGATGAAGCATATTTCTGCAATGGATGGGTTGAGCGAGACGATCAAGCGCTATTGGCCGTCATGCGGAGCATTCGCAACAGATTGCTTTTCAATGAGCGCGTATATCGCCCTGTAAACCCTCTTGAAGAAATTACCAATGACAACAACCTTGGTCGAGTTGGCATGATGTGCAAGGAACTGGCTACAGCAATTGAAAAAGTATCACAAATAGAGCGATCAGATTCTGATGAACTAACGGTTCTTAAGGCATTTAAATCGGTTTTCAATACAGATTTTTGGGATGGCCGAATCCAAGAGTTAGAAGATAACGATGGAGGTGACGGTAATAGAGGTGGATCGGGCAAAGGATTAATTACACCTTCTGCGCCAGTTATTAAAAAAGGTCCAACGGGTCAATATGCCTGAATCAATAGGGAAATCTATCGAATTACTCCATGCGGAAATTGTTTCTCAAT
>SZYA01000056.1 GCA_005843815.1 Chlorobium sp. | reverse complement strand
GTGCAGCCGCACGCCAAGCCCCTCTCTTGATGCGAGCTGTCCGAAATAGTTTTTGATGCCCTCGGGGGTTATTACGGTGTGAGGAGAAAAGGTTGGAATGAGAATAGCGGATTCATTATAGAGTGCCGCAATGTCATCCGCATTTCCGCTGCAAATTCTTGTAACCCATTGAAAAAGAACCTCTTCAGCCGTTTTATAATATGTCATGATATGCTCAATTATTGATCCTGTTACTATACCTTTCTGACAGATCATCAGGTGAGCGGAAAAGTAACCAATTTTTGTAAATTTTTCAGATACTGTTTTTGAGCCCTATTTTGGTCGTAACGCCTCCACAGGGTCGAGATTTGCCGCTTTCCAGGCAGGAAAAAGTCCGAAAGCCATTCCGATCGCTGAACAGACAACCATCGAAACAGTAATCCATAACCAGGGAAATATCAATGGCAGATTCAATTGCAGCGCGACAACATTGCCAATTGTGGTGCCGGTAATGGTGCCGATTACACCGCCAACGAGAGAAAGAAAGAGAGCTTCAAGAAGAAACTGGCGAAGAATGGTTCTCCTTGGTGCGCCAACTGATTTTCTGATACCAATCTCTCTGGTTCTCTCAGTAACGCTGACAAGCATGATATTCATAATACCTACACCAGCGGTTAAGAGCGCCATAAAACTGATAATAAAAGCCCCTGTGCCAATTGCGAGTTGTATCTCCCTGAAAGAGTCGATGAGTGACTCATTGGTTCTGATCTCAAAATCGTTGGCATCTTTGACGGTGAGCCCTCTCGCTAACCTCATTGCTCCAATTGCGTGGTCTATGGCCAGAGGATAGTTTTTACGGGAGAGAGCTTCAACCGTGATACTCAGACTGCTCTTTTCGTTGATATGATCAAGGTAACGAGTAATCGGAATGAGGACAAAATTATCCTGACTCTGACCGAATGCGGCCCCTTTCTTTTCGAAAACACCGGCAACAGTGTACACCTTGCCATTAATTTTCAGAGATTTGTTTTGAGGGTTTTCACCCGAAGGAAAGAGTGTTGATGCCACTTCGCTTCCAAGAACAACCGCATTTCTCGCATACCGTATATCACTTTCTGCAAGATTTCTTCCAAAAAGAACGGTATAGCCACTTGATGCGGAAAAATTTTCATCTCCTCCAGTGATGGTAACATCAGGATTTGTCTTCAGGTTGGCATATTTCGCCTGGTTGGCCATGCTCGAAATCATGAATCCGATATTTCTGCTTTTTTCCTCCATGCTTTTTCTGAAAAGGAGTGCCTGCTGGTAGCTGATATCTTTGCGATTGGCATAGAGATTCCGGCTGTGACCGCTTCCAAACGTTGTGGCAGGATTCTTCTGGATCTGGAAGGTGTTGGCACCAAGGCTTGTCAGACCGGACTCAATGCTTTTGTCAATAGCGTCAAGGGCAGTCATCACTGCAATAATTGAAAAGACCCCTACAGCAACACCCATGATGGTAAGCAATGAGCGTAGCTTGTTAACGGCAAGAGAGTAAATCGCCTGGGTCACCGTTTCACGCAGCAGCATAAGCACTCCTATTCATAACGCAGAGAATCCGCCGGGTCAAGTTTTGAGGCCGATATTGCAGGAGCAAGTCCAGAAACAACTCCTGTGATAACGGAGACGGCAAGACTTGCAAAAACAAGGTCAAAAGAGAAGTGGATCGGCAGGGAAGGGAAAAGCTGGCCGATCGAAAAAGTGATGAAGAACGTTATACCCAGTCCAATAACCCCGCCAATAAGGCATATCATGACCGATTCAATCAAAAACTGCATGAGAATTGTCTGTTGTCTTGCGCCAAGCGCCTTGCGCAGTCCAATCTCGCGGGTACGCTCTTTAACGCTTACAAAGGTGATGTTCATGATGCCGATGGCACCAACAAAAAGCGACATTCCTGTAATGAAAATGCCTGCCAGCGCAATACCATTTTTGATGGGGTCAAGCTGACTTTTAAAGGCTCTCTGTTCGTTGATTGAAAAGTCCTCCTCCTTGCCGGGAACAATTCTGCGGATTCGTCTCATCAAGCCAAGCAGCTCCTCCTTTGCCTCAATAACATGCGTCTGCTCTTTCATTTTTACCCTGATACTGGAGAACATATTTTTGCCATACACCCGTTCAAAAGCGCCAAGCGGCACAATGATTTGATTGTCAAAACTGAAAAGGCCAAGAAATTTTCCCTGTTTTCTGAAAATGCCGATAACGCGAAACTTGCGATTTTTAAGCTGGACAGATTTACCAAGTACGGGTTCATTAGGAAAGAGGCTGGATGCAATATCGTCGCCAACAACACAGACCATTTCATCGCTCGCCGCTTCTCCTGCGGTAAAAAAACGGCCAGAGGAGAGTTCACCGGGGGCCGTCTGAAGGTAGTTATGGTTTGTGCCAAGTGCAAACACCTGCTCAAGATTACGGTCACGATATTTTGCCGATGCCTGATAGGTGGAGCTTTGAGGAACGGCTATCGCAAGCTCTGAGCGAGGATTTTCAGTGATAATCCGATTGATCTGTTCAGCATAAGCCGTCTTGATGTCGGGGCGGTTCCGGTAGCGCCACCATTGGCCCATGGTGCTCCACGACGATTTTTGAACATAGATAACGTCATATCCCAGCATGGCGAGACTTTTGTCGAATCCCCGGTCAATACCGTTTATCGCTGTACCCATCATTGTAATGGCAACAATGCCGATGATAACACCAAGCGCAGTCAAAAATGACCGTATTTTGTTCGCCCTGATCTGAAAAAGCGCCATTTTCAGGCTCTCTCCGGTTTCATAGCGAAACTGTCGGTTGGTCAGCTTCATCGCCTTACATCGCTTTCGATTTTTCCGTCACGGAGCCGAATCATCCGGCGTGTATAATGGGCAATATCCTCTTCATGGGTGATGAGGATGATGGTGTTCCCGGCCTCGGAAAGCTTTCCAAAGATATTCATGATATCGTGGCTGGTTGTTGTATCAAGATTACCTGTTGGTTCGTCCGCAAGGATGATTGAGGGATTGTTAATAAGTGCTCGTGCTATAGCTACCCTCTGAATCTGACCACCCGAGAGTTCAGCAGGCTTATGCTTGATTCGGTCACCAAGTCCCACGTTGATCAGCGCTTTTGATGCACGCTCCTCACGCTCTTCAGGCGCAACTCCAGCATAGATCAGTGGCAATTCAACATTGCGGAGGCAGTTAAGGCGGGGGAGGAGATTGAAGGTTTGAAACACAAATCCTATCTCCTTGTTGCGGATGCGTGCCAGCTCATCGTCATCCATTGTAGCAACATCCTGCCCATTAAGTTCATATATTCCTGAGGTTGGCGTATCAAGACAGCCAAGAATATTCATAAGAGTGGACTTGCCGCTGCCAGAGGGACCCATAATAGCCGTATAGTCGTTCTTTCTGAAATCAAGGTTGATCGAGTCAAGCGCCCGAACAGTCTGGTCGCCCATCTCATAGAATTTGCTGAGCGACTGCATGGTGATGATTGATGGTGTCTGCATCACAGGGCTATTGTTTCTGTTGTTTGACCAGGCGGCCTTCTTTGAGTTGACTGGTAATGGCAGTGTAACTTCCTGAAACAACCTCATCTCCTTTTTTAACTCCTGATGTAACGATAATATGCGTATTGTCGGTCGTGCCGGTTGTCACCGGTCGGAACGATGCTCTTCCTGAGGTGACAACAAACACTCCCTGCTGGCTCTCAGAAGTTTTGTGTTTTGAAGCGATTGTTACTCCGTTTGTTTCACCCTTTTCTGGCATGGCTCCACTCCGTACCGTCACACTTTGAATTGGAACCACAAGGGCACCCTCTACCCGTACAGACTCAATATCCACCGTAGCGCTCATGCCTGGTTTCAGCAGACGATCATGGTTAATAATGCGTATTTTTACGGAGAAATTGGTCGCCTCTTCCTGGCTGCCAGCGGCCTTTACAATGGCTGAATTTGCAATTTCATGCACAAATCCCCTGAAGATCCTCTCTCCATAAGCATCGGCAGTGATTGAAACAGGATTGCCGACCTTGACATTGACAATGTCGTTTTCATTCACCTCTACTTGAACCCTCATACTGTCGAGGTTTGCCAGCCGAAGCACTTCAGTGCCAGGAAACTGGCCGGTGCCGACAACACGCTCGCCAGGTTTGCTGTTCAAAGCAATGATGGAGCCGCTTATCGGCGCTCGTACCACCGTTTTTTTCATCTGATCCTGGTTCTGGACAAGCAGGCTTTTGTTCTGTTCAATACCGTGAAGCGATGCCTGAAATGCAGCGCGGGCCGCTTCAAAATTGGTTTTTGAGAAGATGTAATCAGATTCTGAGATGAGCTTCTCCTTGTAAAGCAGCGTTGCCTTGCGAAAATCATCCTCAGCCTTCAGTTTTTTTGAGGCCGTTTCGAGGCTTTGTGATTTCGCAGCATTAAGCTGGGCAAGACTTTGTTCTACCTGGTTAATGTAGAGATCAGGCTGAATTTTAAACAGAAGCTCCCCTTTCTGAACGTTTTGGCCATCCTTGACTGGCAGTTCAATAATTTCACCCGATACATCAGGCGACATGGCCACCACAAGTTCCGGCTCAATTTTACCCGTTGCGGTAATAACATGCACAACCTCTTTGACAAAGACCTTTTCGGTGGTGACCTCCACAGGTTTTTCACGAAGCTTGAGCCATGTTATCAACGAGCCACCGGCAAGCAGGAGTACGGCAAGGGTAATCAGGAGAGATTTTCGTTTCAGCAAGAATTGTTGTTTGCTCATCGGATGATAAACCGGATTCAGGTTACTGTGGCTGGGCTACACTGCCCGTTGTGAAATCAAGAACACTTTTCTGCAATGCCAGATTATAGGTGGCCTGTGAGAGGTTTGACCGGGCATTGAACAATGTTGCCCGTGCAGCGCTCAACTCAACAAAGCTTGCCGCTCCCAGCTCATATTTTCTGTTGACTGCGTTAAAGGCCGAACGGGCAGCAGTAAAGCCTGCTTGAGCAGTCTCAATTTGGGTATATGCCGATGCATAGTCGCCTGCTGCCTGATAAAGATCAATGACAATACTTTTTTTCAGATCCTCATAATCAAGTTGCTGGTTCAACTGGTTGATTTTGGCCGATTCAATGGCGTAGCGAGTCTGAAAGCCGTCAAAGATTGCCCAATTGAGGTTCAGCCTTGCTGAGTATCCGACCGTATTTCCCATTTGCTCTGAAAGTGGGGGATATGCGTATTCATGGTTCAGATATTCGACTCCTTTTGAACTGACACTCAAGGCCAGGTCGACGCTCGGATATCGGGATGCACGGGATGCCTTGACCTGCCATTGTGCAGCATTGCTCTCCATTGCCTTGCTTTTCAGGTCACTGCGTTGATCAAGGGCTCGATTGACCAGCTCCTCTCTGTCAGGCTTAACGGCAGAAGGGGTTGTTAATTCCAGGGAGTCTGTCTCAAGGCTGATCTTTGTCAGTGGGTCAATTCGAAGTCGGCGCAAAAGCTCAAGACGTGTTCGCTCCATACGGGTTTGAGCTTTCATGACCGCAAGGCGACTTTGCTCTACTTCAGCCTGTTGCTGGTAGAGATCGGTTATTGATTTCAGTCCCACCTGAAACTGCCGCTCAACAAGTTTTAGTTGATCTTCGACCGACAAGAGGTTTTCTTGCGATATTTCGAGCAGTTCACGGTCAAGGAGCACCTGATACCAGGTTTGAGTAATATCGTAGATAACACTCTCCAGTGTGCGGGAAAGGGTATACTCCGCAGCATGCTCTCTCTTGAGTGCTGATTGAAGGGATGAGTAGTCCCTGAAGCCATTAAAAAGATTGATGGTGGTTGTAACGGTCAGATCAACCGATTGAGAGGTTGTTGTATTGATCGTTGCCGGATTGGTGGGCAGACTGTACGAACGGTTGAGTGCATAAGGTGTATAACCTGCAGTGGCTGACAATTGGGGCAGAAAGCTGCCGTAACTTTTCAAGAGATCAGCACCCTGGAGCTTCAGGTTGTTTTCAGCCTTTTTTGCTGATGTGGTGTTGCTGAGCGCAATCTTGATGCTCTTGGCCAGAGAGAGCCGAATCTCCGGTACTTCAGCGCCAGTACTGTTCGTGGGTGATACAAGAAAAAGCGCAAGAGTGAGGAAAAAAAGTAAAATTTTTGGAATCAGGATCCTCGCGTTCACCACGGAAAGTCCCTTATGGCCATATCCACATCCGAAATGTAATTGCCTCTTTATAATGTTACTCTTGTTCAAATCGTTTCATCCGTTTACTTTATTTTTCAGTCATCTATAGTCGATCAAGGAGCACGTCTATCTCTTCCTGATAGTGCGCAGCATTTTGGGGTTTAAGTTGAATGAGATGGGTGTAAATTTTTATAGCTTTTTTATAGGCACCCTGGTCTGAAAAAAGAGTTGCAAGAGTTTCCGTAGGCACAGCAATTGCAGTATCGTCTGAAAAAGGCTTTTTCTGTTCGATAATTGAGGTTGGATCCGCCGTTTCCGAAGTTTTGATCGGTTCAAAATTCATGAGTGCGGCAGAGAGCTGTTCAAGCTCATCCATGACAGGGTCGAACAGTACAGCATCAACACTCGGCTCTTTATCTGATACTGATACCTGGATGGTGGCAAGCTCTCTCCAGGCAACCTGGTTTGCCGGAGCTATAGCGCAACATTTTCGGAGATAGTTACCGGCAAGAGCGCGGCGATTGAGACCCAGAAGCGCCTTTGCATAGAGCAAATTAAAGAGATATGAGCTTGTAAAGTGGTCTGCATATATCTCAAGTTTCTCAAGCCCTGACTGGAACTCTCTCCTTGAAATATCAAGCGAAACTTCAGCAAAAAAAAGGTGCGGATTGGTTATCATGGCCGCTTCACTTCAAGCGCAAGCTCCAGCAGGCGCTCCACAAGTTCGGGAAAGGGGATACCGACTGATTCCATAAGCCGTGGATACATGCTGATATCGGTAAAGCCGGGGATGGTATTGACCTCATTCAGGACAATGGAACCCGTCTGCTCATTAACAAAAAAATCCACTCTCGACATGCCACTGCACCCCAGCGCCTTGTATGCCCTGAGGGCGCAAGCTCTCACCTTTTCCTGAAGATCAGCAGGAATGCGGGCAGGAATAAAGAACTGGGCCGTATTGAAGATATACTTGTCCTGATAGTCGTAGAACTCCTTGCCTGGCTCAATTTCCCCGCACAGGGATGCTATGGGCTGCTCATTGCCGAGCACGGCAATTTCAATTTCTCGTCCCTTGATTGTTGTTTCAATCAACACCTTCCAGTCGAGCAAGCAGGCGCTCTCAAGCGCAGGCTGCAGCTCTCCCTGATGATGCACTTTTGTGATACCGATTGAAGAGCCGAGACTGGCAGGCTTGACAAAAAACGGGTACTCAATCTCCTGTTCAATCAGCGAGTGAATTGCTTCGTGATCAAGGAGATAATCTGCGCTGAAAATGGTGACTGATGGTGCAACAGCAATTCCGGCCTCAGCAACACAGAGCTTGGTGAGCGCCTTGTCCATGGTGAGCGCCGAGGCCAGAACACCACACCCGGTGTAGGGAATTCCGCACGTATCCAGAAAGCCCTGAATTCGTCCATCTTCCCCATAACTTCCATGCAGGGCAAGAAAGGCCAGATCAATCGATGCAGCCTTAAAGTTCAATGCAAACGGTTTCTGGTGGGCCCTTTGAACCATGCTGCGAAGGGTCGCCCTGGCCTCTTCGAGAGAAGAGCCTCTCAACAACGTGGCAAGATCAATGTTCAAAATATCCTGGGCAACACCCTCACAAAGCCACTCACCCTCATGCGTTATATAGAGCGGCAGAACCCTGTATCGCTCAGGATTAAGATTGGCTGCGATTGATTGAGCTGAAATAATTGATATTTCATGTTCAGCAGATCTGCCTCCAAACATGAGGGCAACCGTAAGAGGTGGCATGGGTGCTATTCCTGATGACAATCGAGCGTGAAGAAAAATTTTCAGGAAAATAGCCCTCTCGGAGAACATTTCCCTACACTTTTTTTGATTGCAACAGCCTTTTCGGCTATCTTGTTCCAAAATTTCAGGAATGAACACTCTCTTTTCAAGGGTCTATGCTCTGGATTCCGGGTTGCATACCGGAGAAGAAAATATGGAGCTTGACCGGCGCTTGATGGCCTCCTTTCTTGATGGCCGGTTTCAGCAGCGGTTTGGCCACAACAGTTGCCTCTGGAGGTTTTATGGGTGGCGACCTTATGCAATCACAGTAGGGTATAATCAGGATATTTCAGCTTTTGACAGCGCCAAATGCAGCTCAGCAGGCATTGATATTGTCCGAAGACCCACTGGCGGAAGGGCCGTCTTTCATGCCGAAGAGTTCACCTACAGCTTTTTTACCGAGTCAGCAGAGCACAATGCAACGCTGTACCGGATGGTGCATGAGGTGATTCAGCGCGCACTGGAAGAGCTCGGCATTCATGCTGAGTTTTGCCGTTCGACCCTGAGCAGAGCTCAGGGTGAGGGCTCATCGGGCTCTGTAAGCTGTTTTACCGCATCGGCCAAATATGAGCTTCAGGTCGCAGGGCGGAAACTTGTCGGTTCCGCTCAGAGGAGGAGCCGGAACGTCCTTTTGCAGCACGGCTCGCTGCCACTTTCCCCACGCCACAAGGAGCTTGGCACCTTTATCGCGTTATCGGATGGTGAATTTTTGAATGATGATATTCGAGAGGAGATGGAGCGAAAAACCACCTCACTGGGGGAGATTCTTGGCTACATGCCTGCATACGCACGACTTGCGGAGCTTATGCAACGTGCCGCCGGGGAGATGCAAGACGTTGAAACCGTTATGCTTCATCCAGATGAGTTGTCAGATATTTTTTAGGGTAACAGATTATTTTAAATCAATTAAGCGGTAGAACCATGAACAAAAGTGTTCAGCAGAAAGCAGGCCATGTCACCACAAGAAGGTTGCTTGACATGAAGCAGAGCGGCGAAAAAATATCCATGCTGACCGCTTACGACTACACCATGGCCAGAATTCTCGACCGCGCCGGTGTGGACGTGCTCCTGGTCGGCGACTCAGCGAGCAATGTCTTTGCCGGCCACAGCACAACCTTGCCCATCACGATTGAGGAGATGATCTATCATGCCAAGGCGGTTGTAAAAGGGGTACATGATGAGAGCGGCCGTGCGATGGTTGTTACCGACATGCCCTTCATGAGCTACCAGCTCTCAGGCGAAGAGGCGTTGCGCAATGCAGGCAAAATCATGAAAGAGCATGAGTGTGATGCCGTCAAGCTGGAGGGGGGCCGCGTTATTGCTGATACGGTCAAGAGAATTACTGATGTTGGCATTCCCGTCATGGGCCATCTTGGCCTGATGCCACAGTCCATCTACAAGTATGGCAGTTACCGGGTAAGGGCCCAGGAGGAGAAAGAGGCGGAGCAGCTTCTTGAAGATGTCGTTATTCTTGAAAAGGCGGGGGCATTTGCCATTGTGCTCGAAAAAATCCCCTCAGCCTTGGCCGCCGAAGCGACCCGCTCACTCACCATTCCTACCATCGGCATCGGCGCAGGAGTTGCATGCGACGGCCAGGTGCTGGTTATCAACGACATCCTCGGCCTCAACCGCGAGTTTCATCCCCGCTTTGTAAGGCGCTACGCCGACTTGAATACTGTTATTGAGCAGGCTGCCCGGCAGTATGTTGAGGATGTAAGGGGGCGGGATTTTCCGTCAGCGGATGAGAGTTACTAAGGGATAGAAATAATTTAAGTTATGAGCGAAACGGCGGACTGGATTACTGCTATCTCTACTATGGTTGGTGTTGTATTGGTTGTTTTTCAACTAAAAACAACCAAAGATATTGCGCAACTACAGTTTGAAGATTCGATGGCAAAAGAGTATAGGAATCTTGTCCATCGACTTCCAACAAAAGCACTGCTTGGTCAGGAGCTTTCAGATTGGGAATTCCAAAAAGCGTTTGATGAATTCTTCCATTACATTGATTTGTCGAACGAACAGGTTTTTTTGCGCCAACAAGGAAAAGTGGGGCAAGAAGTGTGGACAAACTGGAGTGAAGGCATAAA
>SZYA01000038.1 GCA_005843815.1 Chlorobium sp. | reverse complement strand
ATCAAGCAGGGTTGCAATATCGTTGCCTGACCTGCCAAGGAGATCGGTCACCAGCGCAGCCCGCAGCTTCGGTTCACTCCCCGGATCGCCAAGGGCTGAGAGCAGAATGCGCAGCTCTTGGGCCTCCCTTGTTGCAAAGATGCTTTTGTCGCTCCGCATCACCCCCGCAATACCTCGTGCACTCAGGGCGCTGAGCACCATGGCTGCCTGCCGATGGGTGCGCACAATCACCGCGATGTCACCGGCGGTGAGGAGTTTGCCTTCAACAAGGGTTTCTCCATCCTGCAGGAGACGCACAATTTCACCGACCACCGCTTTGGAGGCAAAAACGCCAGCATCCTCAACCGTCCATACGCCGCTCTTTTGATCACTGGAGTCCATAAACCAGAGCTGCATCGGCTCGCTCACCTCCCCGCTATCTTTCAACTCCCGCTTGCCCGCAGCAAGAGGATGATAGAGAATTTCATCGTAGAGAAAGGGTCGCCTTTCATTGTCGAACAAGGTATTAAAGGCATCGAGCAACGGCGGAGATGAGCGCCAGTTATCCGTCAGCGTAAAACGGCACTCCTCACTCACCTCACGGGCCGCCCGCATGTAGGCGAAAATATCGGCGCCACGAAAGCTGTAGATCGCCTGCTTGGGGTCGCCGATGAGAAAGAGCGGCAAGTCTGAGCCAGCATAGATGGTTCTGAAAATCTCATACTGCACCGGATCAGTATCCTGAAACTCATCAATCAGCGCCGCCCGGTATTTGGCACAAAGCAGCCCGGCGAGTATCGCCCCGCCGCCATCGGACAGAAGCGCACGATAAAGATCTTCGAGCAGATCGTCGAAAAAGCGAACATTGGTCGCCCGCTTGCGTTGCGGCAGGCTCTTCCGGTAAAAGCGAACCAGCTCTGCCTTGAGAGCAAGAAAGCGGCTCTGCACCGCATCGTTTACCCGCTGGCAGCTCGCGAAGAGAGGGTGATCCGGCGGCGTGTTTTTCAACTTCGTCCCTTCGCTGATGGTGCTTGCTGTAAACTTTTTAAAGTCACCAAAAAGGTCATAAGGGTTGCCAGCAGCCACAAAAGCATCCATCTCGGCAAAGAGCGGCTCAAGCAGGTCAGCCCTGTAAGTCTCCTGCGATCGCTTCAGCCCCTTGTTTGTTGTCAAGAGCTCAGTAATGCTCTCGCGGTCACACTGCCAGAGAGCGCTTGTCTCCGAGTATGTAGTGCTGCACTCCGTGTCGAGCGTGATTATCTCCTCGTCACTGAAGTCGGGGATAACCTCCACCCCTGTACCAGCATGAAGATTTCTCAGCAGCGAGATGAAAGTTTCAGGCGAGTGACGGTTCCTCAGGGTATACCCAAGCAGCGGCGCAGGCTCCCGGAAAAAGTGCATTCTCCAAAAATCCTCCACAATATCGCGAAGAAGCGCCGTCTGATCGGTAACCAGTTCGGTATCGTACAGGGAACCACTCTCAAAAGCATTATCCTGCAACGCCCGCAAGCAGAAGCCGTGAATGGTAAAAATCGAGGCCGTATCAAACGCGCCAAGTGCCCGCTCAAGCAGATCGCGCACCCTTTTCACGCCGGTTTTTGATGACTTTTCATGCAGCTCTTCGAGAAATGTGTCTGTTGTCTCACCACCCTCCATCACCTCAAGAGCCTCACGAATACGGTTGCGAATTCTCGAACGAAGCTCCTGCGTCGCCGCCTCGGTGTAGGTCACCACAAGAATCTGTTCCGGCAACAGCTCCTGCTCCACCAGCAGCCGCAAATAGAGCGAGGCGATGGCGTAGGTCTTTCCCGTCCCGGCGCTTGCCTCGATGAGGTTGATGCCGGAGAGTGGGACAGTGATGTGGTTCAGTTGCTGCATTATGGCTTTTCCTCGGCAAACTGGATAATGGGTTGAAACGGGAATATGGTGAAATGGTCAGCCTGATACCGGAAAAAGTGCGGCAATCTCCTCCCGCCTCTGCTCTTCCGGCTCTTCTCTCGTTAATACAAACCCTGGTTCAAATTCCTGTAAAGCCGCTTCAAGCATGGAGCACGATGAATCAATCGGCAACAAAAGCACACCATTGCCAAAGTGTTTGATCATAACGTCGTTGCCTTTGAACCGGTATTCCTTTGGTAAACGCACGGCCTGACTCCGACCGAAAGATAAAATGCGTGCGGCATCCATACTCCTCATTGTATTAAATAAACAATAGATGGCCATCAATGATAACCATCTTATTGAGTGAAAGCAAGAGGGGAATCTCAATTGACTGAGGGATCCAAAAAATTGGATGATTCTTTTTTTCCTGTGTTATCAGAGCTATCTTTCATGCAGTTAATCTACTTTTTTCCGATTAACTGTATGAACAGATCATTTTTGGCGGGAATAGACCGGTTTTTCGCTTTACAGGATTTGTTGGCCAGATGAAAATTATCGATCTCTGAACGGTCAGAATAAAGTACCCAACAAAAACCTTAAATTACGTAAATATCATACTAAAAAGGAAAAAAGAACAATACAACCATGAACTCACAACTACAAAGCATTATTAACCAGATTGAGGCTGGGCAGTTCAAAGAGGCCTATAACGCCCTGAAAATGATGAGAAAAGACCACACACTTTCAGAAGAGATTGTGGAAGTAGTGGAAATTGCCAGCATTGAAATCGGAGTGACCGAAAAGCGCAAGCAGTTGGAACCGAACGGTGGTTTTTATGCGAAAAGCGCGGTCTTGAGGCTGCAGGATGCGTTAGGCGATCCAGATGCGGCTGAACGACTACGATTGCTGAAGGAACAGATGAACCTTGTTATAGATGCGCAAGTCAATAGCAGAAACTGATACAGCTCGAACGTTTTCTGCATTTTCTTTATATGCCCTCAAATTTTTTCCCTGTTCGTGACAAGCGGAACATGGGTTGTCAGGTTTTCTTTTCTCAGCGAACGATGAAATGTATTCGCCTATTTGGTTATCATGCAAGGTATTTCAGATCGTTTCGTTCCGGTTAACATAACAGTGTTCATGTTTAATAAACTCTTTATGAACAAGGTGTGGACGGTCTCTGCCCTCTTTGCCATCTCGCTGGCTCTTTATGGTATTGACTTCAGCATTTTCGGCAACTTGAAGGACATATCAGCCAGCTTTCTCGGCAATCTCGCCTTCCTGCCCATTTACATCATCGTTGTCACGATCCTCGTTGAAAGGGTGCTCAGGGAGAGGGAGCGGCAGTCGGTTATGAGAAAACTG
>SZYA01000109.1 GCA_005843815.1 Chlorobium sp. | reverse complement strand
ACATTCAGATTATCTACCCGTCCGCCAACTCTCTGCGCTCACCGCTCTATGCCGACAGCCGTATTGTAGAACCCGCATTTCAGCCCGACGATATTACCCGCTACCTCGCCGCACAGCAAGGGCCCTTCAGAATCTACCCCGCCGGGCCGCTTTTTGCTGAGAACAAGTTTGCCCTGTTTGGTATCGAGTCTGTTGGTGGCTACCATCCCGCCAAACTCAAGCTCTACGAGGAGTTCCTCGCCAAAACGGAAAACCTCTCCAGCATCAACGTGCTCCGAATGCTCAATGTCGGCTACATTGTCAGCCCTGCACCACTTGGTCATCCATCACTCGAACTGGTTAAAACCGGTACCCTGCAGCTCGCCAGCGGCCCCGTCACAGCTTATGTGTACCGCCTTCAGCAGACCGCACCAAGAGCATGGTTCGCCAATCGGGTCATTGCTGTGAACAACAACGAAGAGTTGTTTGCCCGTATTCTTGATGATGAGGCCCCTGCCGGTGTTGCGTATGCCGATGGCTCACTTTGGAGAGGAGCCAACACGTTTGCTCCGGCCACGGTGACGTCGCTTGGTGCAAAAGCGGAGTCGATGGTTGTGAAGGTTGCCACGCCCGGCGAGGCATTTCTTGTGGTGAGCGAGCTATATTATCCGCTGCGCTGGAAGGTGAAGATTGATGGTCGTTCAGCCGCCATGATCAAGGTGAACGGGCTGTTGCGCGGGGTTGTGGTTCCATCAGGCAGCCGGGAGGTCAGGTTTTATTATGATCGAAGCGGGTTTGAGACTGGGCGATGGATCTCGCTTGGTGCTTTTGTTGTGGCGATGTTGATGGTGGTGGGTGGAGCGATTGGGAGGCGGTTTTGGCAAGAAAAGAGGTGACGGATGGAACTGGCTGGATTATTTTGTATTTTCTGCGGACTCCTAAGCAATGTATATCAACGCATGAGCTTTTATCTCAATCACTATCGTGTTTTTTGCGTTAAGGTACCTAAGGCCGATGAGTATGTAGTCTAAAAATTGGTGCAAAATGGTTTTAAGTATCGTTTTTTATATATCTGAGTAGGCTATTTTTTTAATTCTCTTTATTTAGTGTAATGAACTAATTTCACGAGGAGCCAAAGCCCATGGGAAGACATGTAAATATCTCTGCCGGTGTTAAGGAAAGTTGGCAAAACCCAAAAACAAGAGAAGAACGACTAACGCGTCACGGAGTTGAGGTTTATGATGGTGTTGTTTTTGTCGGCAAATTTACGTCAACCTATCAAGCATTTGTTGCTCTTGGCTTGCCAATTAATAAACATATTTCATTCCGTGGGAAATTGAAAAAAGCAGGAAAACTATATTTTCAAAAATATACATTCAAAACTTTTCCCTTATAAGGACAAAGGGCAAGCATGAATATTGCATAAAAAATAGATAATTCAATCCAAAACTTAGTACCCATCTGGAAAGATTATGCCAGCAAGGCACGTTGTAGTTGCGTTTCATGTCCAATTAACCGTAAGGAAATGCCGTTTATCCGCATTATAGTCCTTAATATCACAGGAGGAATATATGGCTATACAAGCCGATCATAAAGATATCATCAACCTTATCATGGGTGATTTAACCCAATTTCATATTCCAATTTATCAAAGAACATACACATGGGATGCAGACAAACAGGTTGATAAACTTCTTGATGACATCAAAGACTTTGGTGAAGAGTATAAAGATAATAAGAGAGCTGAGTACTATATAGGAAACGTAATAGTAAAAAATCAAACAAGGGGATTGATCACTGAAAGAGTTGTAATTGATGGGCAACAAAGAATAACAACATCAATATTAATACTTTGTGCAATCCGTGATATTTATAATCAGAAATTTCCTTCCAATGACGGTGCCAGAGTAGCCCATGAGATACATAAGCATCTATACTCACAAGATGGAACAGAGATTAAGTTGAAATTAAATAACATGGAGAACCAGCAAGCATTGACTAACCTATTGTCTGGTTCATTAATGACTATATCATTTGCAGATAAGCAAACCAAGTATTTTAAAAACTACGAGCATATTTATAAGCGTATATCCAGAATGGATGAAGATACTTTTCATGGTTTTTTAGGCTTATTGAGAAGAGTTAAGGTTGTTATAATATTTCTGGATGAGGATCAGGATGAAAATTCAGTTTTTGAATCCATTAATTCACTGGGTAAGCCGCTCGCAGGATCGGACTTAATCAAAAATTATTTATTTACTTTTAAAAACTATGAGTGCAGTCATCAAAGTGAAATAGAGTTAACAAACTT
>SZYA01000102.1 GCA_005843815.1 Chlorobium sp. | reverse complement strand
GCAGCAGGCGACAGGCGAGTACATCAGGCCGATCATGCTTATTCAGGCACAGGCCAAAAGCCAGACGCATGAGACGCTCACCGTTGAGGTTGTTGAACAGTGCCTGATTGATGATTTCAATATTCCGCCGGAGCAGATTCGCCGGGCCACCGGAACCGACAAGGGACTGGAGAATCTTGACCTTGCGGTATCGAGTTGCAAGGTTCGCTTTATCATTACCGTGCAGGCATTGCGGGAGGGGTGGGACTGCCCCTTTGCTTACGTCCTCTGCTCTGTTGCCGAGATGCGCTCTTCCACAGCGGTCGAACAGATTCTCGGTCGGATCATGCGGCTGCATCAGGCAAAGCGGAAGCAGCGGGCAGAGCTGAACATGGCTTATGCCTTTTCAGCATCGAAAAATTTTGTTGAGGCGGCCAACGCTCTTGAAGATGCGCTGATTCAAAATGGTTTCAACCGGCAGGAGGCCAAAGAGCTGATAACCCGTATGCCAGCCGGTGAACAGGGCAGGCTTGACCTCTTCTTCAAGGTCTCGGAACCTCTCGCAGAGGCGCCACTCCTTGCAGGTCTTCCCGAAACCGTTGCCCATAAATTCACCTACGACGAGGCAAGCAAAACCTGCACCTTTGTCGGCATCATGGAAGAGCCGGAGAAATACGCGATTCTTGACTGCTGCACAACGCCGGAAGCGAGGGCAACGATAGAGCGGCTCTATCGCAAAAGCTGTGGCATACTGCCGGAACAGCCAAAAACAGCGGCTGAACGCGGGGTTGACTTCTCGGTTCCTCTCCTCTCCGTGCAGCAGGGCGACCTCTTTGAACCCTTTGAGGAGAGCCATTTTCTTGAGATTCCGTGGAGACTTTCCAAATACCCTCCTACCTTCACCGAGTCAGACTATGCAGCAAAGCAGTTTGACGGCAAGGTGGTTGATATTGACATTGACGATCGCGGCAAGGTCTCAAAGTCATTCCTCAAGGAGCTGCGCCACCAGATCTCGTTTCTGGAGCCAGACGACGATGAGAGTGTGGCAACGCTGGTTCACTGGATTGACCGGAACATCCCGAACCGCGCCGATATCTTTCCGTCAGAGAGCGGCCCCTGGCTGATCGGCGTTATTCACTATCTCCTGAACGAGAGAAATATCACCATTCAAGAGCTTTTTCACGACAAATACACCCTGCGGCAACGGATTGTCGCAAAAATAGATGCCCTGCGCAGAGCCGAGCGGCAGAAAGCATACCAGGCATTTCTTCTACCGGAATGCGCAACCCCGATTGTGGTGTCGCCCGACCTTTGCTTCAGGTTCAAACCCGACGAATACCCCTGCAACGCAAAATATCAGGGCAGCTTCAAGTTCAGGAAGCACTACTACAAGGAGATTGCCGCCCTCAATGGCGAAGAGGAGGAGTGCGCCATCTACATCGATCAACTCCCCGAAGTTGAATTCTGGGTGCGCAACATCGAACGGCGCGAGTTCCACTCCTTCTGGCTCCAAACCTCCACCGGCAAATTCTACCCCGACTTTGTCTGCAAACTCAAAGACGGGCGCTTTCTCGTTGTTGAGTACAAAGCGGAGACGTCATGGAGCAATGAAGATTCCCGAGAGAAACGAGCTTTGGGGGAGTTGTGGGAGAAGCGCAGCGGTGGTTCGTGTTTGTTTGTGATGCCGAAGGGGAGGGATTTGGCGGGGATTGGGGGGAAGGTGGTTACGTAACTTAAGTGGATAGGACTTTTTGAAAAAGCTAAAAACATACTTATAATGAAGATCAGTGTGATATTTGATGTTGGAGATTACTAAATCCGGTTGTTGAGAAAATGATTCTTTATAACAAAAAATCGATGAGTTATATATGCACAAGCGTAATATAAAAAAACAGATTTTAGATGTCGTTAATCATTTAATTCTGTAAGCTTATATTTTTCAACTGCTGGTCGCAAAGAGCGTTATAAATAATTTGAATAGTAAAGAATTTTAAGATTAATGGTGAGTGCTTTTAATTAAAAAAAAATTATTATGGACGAGGATAAGTACAAGGAAATTCTAGTTTCTAATAGTGAGGAATCTTATGGTTCTTCTTATAAAAAAGATGTTTTGGAGCTTTATAAATCTTATTTAGAAATGACTGATAGGATTAGTTCTAGAAGACAATCTGCAAACGCATTTTTTCTGACAATTAACAGTGCAATCATTGGGCTAGTTAGTTACGTAAATTTAGGCAATAATGCTTCAGGACTTTATTGGGTTATAGGTATAGCTGGGATTTTAATTTGTTTTACATGGTATAGACTGATAAGATCTTATAAAGATATGAATACAGGAAAGTTTTTGGTAATTCATGAAATAGAAAAACTATTACCTTTAGCTATTTATGATTCAGAATGGGAAGTATTGGGCAGAGGTAATGACCCAAAAAAATATCTTCCTTTTACAAACGTTGAATTAACAGTCCCATTAATTTTTGCAGGTATTCATTTTTTTGTCATTATATTTTCAATTCAGTGGTGTAATATGACTAGATATT
>SZYA01000066.1 GCA_005843815.1 Chlorobium sp. | reverse complement strand
ATAAATCTTTAGTACTGATTTATTATACAGCAATGATATCGAGGAATAAAACAATAGTAAACACAAGGAGCGATGATGAAGAAACGAGAGCTTGGAAATACCGGTATGCAAATTACCCCTGTCGGCTTCGGAAGCTGGGCGATTGGTGGTGATAACTGGCAATTTGGCTGGGGATCGCAGGATGATGGTGATGCGATTGCTGCCATTGAACGGGCCGTTGAGCTTGGCATAAACTGGGTAGATACGGCAGCGGTCTACGGGCTTGGCCACTCGGAGGAGCTGGTGGCGAAGGCCGTTGCAGGCATGAAGGAGAGGCCCTGGATATTCACCAAATGTTCGCTGGTGTGGGATGCTCGTCGCCAGATGGGCAACAGTCTCAAGGCTGATTCCATAAGGCGTGAGTGCGAAGGGAGCCTGAAGCGGCTCAAGGTTGATGCCATAGACCTCTATCAGATTCACTGGCCAAACCCTGACGTTGACCTTGAAGAGGGTTGGCAGGAGATGGCCCGCCTCAAGGAGGAGGGACTTGTGCGCCATATCGGTGTCTCTAATTTCAGTGTTGATCAACTGCGCCGGATTATCCCGATTGCGCCAGTTGCCACTCTTCAGCCCCCCTATTCAATGCTTCGTCCGGCGATTGAACAAACACTCCTTCCATTTTGCCTGGAGCAGAATATCGGTGTTATTGTCTATTCTCCAATGCTCTCCGGCATGTTGAGCGGAGCAATGACGCGGGAACGGGCCGCAAATTTTTCACAGAATGACTGGCGCAGGAACAACAAGGAGTTTCAGGAGCCTCGTCTCTCTGCCAATCTTCAACTGGTCGAGTTGCTTCAACGAATCGGCGCGCCGCACGGACGTTCTGCTGGTGAAGTTGCCATTGCCTGGACGTTGCGCCATCCCGCCGTTACCGGGGCTATTGTCGGTGGCAGGAATGCAGCACAGGTTGAGGGTGTTGTGGGCGCTGCGGAGTTCAGGCTCAGTGCTGAAGAGATTGGCACTGTTGAGCGTTTTATTACGGCGATGCCGAAATAAATATATACCGTTGGTGTGCGCGCGTCATATTTTCAGGAGTGTCTGGCTCTATTTTGCGGTCACCTCCATACCATATTTGCGGTATATTGTGCCATAAGGTTTGGAGAAACTGTTTGTAATCAACATAATTAACAATTGTTACTATATTACCATGTACTGAATTCTGAGTTCAGTGTCAGCATCAATTGGCCGTTACGGCTACAAAATCTCATAATAATATAGAGAGTATGGTGGAACCAGAGCTTGTTGTGGCTCCTGTGAACAGGGAGGGAATGATACGTCAGAAGCAGCACGACTATTATTTTATTCGTTTGAAAGCAGTTGCCGGTGATCTTACCGCAACGCAAATGGCCTGTATTGCATTGGTTGCCGAAAGATATGGCAGAGGTGTTGTTCATCTTTCTACCCGTCAAGGCATTGAGATCCATCATGTGCATCATGACAATCTTGAGGATGCCCGGCGTGTGTTGCAGGTTGCAGGGGTACAAATGGGCGCGTCAGGTACCAGAGTGCGCGTCATTGTCGCTTGCCCGGGAGAGGCTACCTGTAAATTTGGATCGATTGACACCAAGAAGATAGCGAAAGAGCTTGATACACGGTTTTTCAACCAGGAGGCTCCTTCGAAATTTAAAATGGCCGTAACAGGTTGCGCCAATAACTGTACCAAGGCAAACGAAAATGATATTGGCGTGAGGGGTGCCATAGAGCCGGAATGGACTTCGACATCATGTTGCGATTGCGGGCTCTGTGTCAAGTTTTGTCCTGCAAAAGCAATTGAACGCCGTGAGAGTGGCAGTAATGGCACAAGGGAATTCGCTTACACTATTGATCGCGAAAGCTGCATCAACTGTAGCGTTTGTACCCAGCACTGTCCTGGCGAAGCCTGGGTTGTTGGCAGGCAGGGGTATACACTCTTCATTGGTGGCACGATGGGCAAAATACCCCGTTTTGCATCTGTATTGAAGAAACTGGTTGAGAGCGAAGAGGAACTCTACGAACTGATACAGAAGGCATTGACCTGTCACAGGCAACATGGCCAGAAAAAAGAGCGTTTTGGGCATATGATTGATCGTATCGGGATTGATAAGGTAAAAGAGGAGATCCTTGGAGGCAATTGACCATTCCTTGCGACAAGATTTTTTATGGAAACGAGAATGCAAAAATTATGAGCAGGCAAGAGGCTGAGAGATTGAGTAAGGAGCTATCAGGAAAATCGCCGGAAGAGATTCTTTTGTGGGCATCTGAATTTTTTAAAGCAGGAGAGTCCGCTTTTGCATCAAGTCTTGGGGCGGAGGATCAAGTGATTACCGATATGATGATCAAGGCGAAGCTCCCGATTCCAATTTTTACTCTTGATACCGGAAGGCTCCCGCAGGAGAGCTACGATCTGCTTGATGCAACCCGCAAGCGCTATAGCATACCGGTGGAGGTGCTCTTTCCCGATGCCTCTGACGTTGAGCCGATGCTGCTGCGCCACGGCGCTAACCTCTTTTATGAGAGCGTTGAGCTGCGTCGGGAGTGCTGCCGCGTTAGAAAAGTGCTTCCGCTTGCAAAGAAGCTTTCAACTCTGAAGGGGTGGATCTGCGGATTACGTCGTGAGCAGTCCGTCACCAGAACAGCCATCGCCCCGGTGGAGTGGGATGAGTCGTTTGGACTCTTTAAAATCAATCCTCTTGCCGACGTGACGGAAGCGGCACTCTGGGAGTATATCAAGAGCCACAACGTTCCCGTGAATGCTCTGCACTATCGTGGATATCCCAGCATCGGTTGTGCGCCATGCACCAGAGCGGTCAACCCTGGCGAGGATATCCGAGCCGGACGCTGGTGGTGGGAGACCCCTGAACACAAGGAGTGCGGACTTCACCGGAAACCATTGTAAAATTTATTGATAACAGTAATTCCTATGGATCATCTTGACAAACTTGAGGCGCAGAGCGTCTATATTCTTCGCGAAGCCTACCGTGAATTTAAAAGCCTCTGCATGCTCTGGTCGATAGGCAAAGACAGCACCGTGATGCTCTGGCTTGCCCGGAAGGCTTTTTTCGGACATGTTCCCATTCCCCTTGTGCACATTGACACGCACTACAAGATTCCGGAGATGATTGAGTATCGCGACCGCTTTGCCCTTGAGTGGAACCTCAATATGATTTATGGTGAAAACAGCGAAGCGCTTGCCAGCAAGCTTACCTTTCCGGATGGCAATACCGACCGCCTTACCTGCTGCAAATACCTGAAAAGTGAAGCGCTGAAACATACGCTTTCCGGCGAGTGGCCTCGCTACAGGATGGATCACGAGAAGAGGCACTATGTCGTTGACGAGGGGAGAGAGCCCTACACGGGTGTGATCGTTGGAGTCCGGGCTGATGAAGAGGGGAGCCGCTCAAAAGAGAGATATTTTTCACCCCGCGACAAAGACAACGTCTGGGATGTGGGAGACCAGCCCCCCGAGTTCTGGAACCAGTTCAAGACCGATTTTGCTCCCGGGACCCATGTCCGAATTCACCCCTTGCTTGACTGGACTGAGCAGAACATCTGGGAATATATTGAACGGGAGAAGATTCCTGTGGTTTCGCTCTACTTTAATCAGGGAGAGGGCATACGCTATCGTTCGCTCGGCTGTTATCCCTGCACCAATTCGGTCAATTCAGATGCGCGAACGGTTCCCGAGATTATTGAGGAGCTGAAAAGTGGCAAGTTTTCAAATATTGCCGAGCGGTCAGGGCGTGCCCAGGATGCTGAAGATGGGGGGCTTGAGACGTTGAGGCGTGACGGGTATATGTAAGAGTAATCAGTAGTCAGTTATCGGTTGATAATGGAGAGTGGGGGATTAACATTTTTTTTGTTGAGATATGAGTGGACGTGCGCAGATGAATATTGTGATAGTTGGTCATGTTGATCATGGTAAAAGTACTGTGATTGGTCGGCTGTTGGCTGATACCGGATCGTTACCGCAGGGGAAGCTGGAGGCGGTGAGGGAGAGTTGCCGGAGGAACTCAAAGCCGTTTGAGTACGCTTTTCTGCTTGATGCGCTGAAGGATGAGCAGGCGCAGGGGATAACCATTGATATGGCCCGCTGCTTTTTTAAGACAGCGGCTCGCGACTATATCATTATTGATGCTCCCGGCCATATTGAGTTCCTGAAAAACATGATTACCGGCGCCTCACGGGCCGATTCGGCGCTGCTGGTGATTGATGCGGACGAGGGAATCAAGGAGAACTCAAAGCGGCATGGGCAGATGATGTCGATGCTTGGGGTCAAGCAGGTGACGGTGCTGGCCAACAAGATGGATCTTGTTGGTTTCAGCGAAGAGGTCTTTGAAAAGCTGAAGGCCGATTACACCGCCTTTCTCTCGCAGATCAATGTCACGCCCATCAGCTTTATTCCGGTCAGCGCCCGTGAGGGCGACAATATTGCATCTCACTCCGTACGGATGCCCTGGTACAAGGGATATACCGTGCTTGAACAGCTTGACCAGTTTGTCACCGACAAGGAGCTTGAGGAGAAGCCATTCCGTTTTCCTGTTCAGGATATCTACAAATTTACCCGCAGCAATGACGACCGGAGAATTATTGCCGGCACGGTTGCCGCAGGATCGGTGCAGGTCGGTGATGAGGTGCTCTTTCTCCCCTCTGGCAAAACATCGGTGATTCAGTCGGTCGAGTCGTTTAACACTGCGCCGAAAGAGCGGGCAACTGCTGGCGAGCCGTCAGGCTTTACTCTGACGACGCAGATTTATATACGTCCTGGCGAACTGATGGTGAAGCCCTCCGATCCCCAGCCGGAGGTGGGCAGCCGCTTCAGGGTGAACATCTTCTGGCTTGGCAGAGCGCCGATGATTCGCCAGAAGGAGTACAAGCTCAAGCTTGGCTCTGCTCGGGCAACGGTCAGGCTGGCGGAGATCTGCAATACGCTTGATGCCTCCGATTTGACCTCCAGCAGGAACAAACAGCAGATTGACTGCCGTGATGTCAGTGAATGTATTCTTGAAACCACCCGCCCGATTGCGTTCGATACCACTGTTGTCAGCGAGGCAACGGGGCGCTTTGTGATTGTTGATAATTATGAAATTGCCGGTGGTGGCGCTGTGGTTGAAAATCTGTCTGCAAGCGAGTCCCTGTTGCAGCAGCACATTCGCGATCGTGAAAGCAATTGGGAAGCTGGTCTCGTCCGTGCCGAACAGCGGGTAGAGGTCAATCGTCACCAATCAAAATTTATCGTTTTTACTGGTGCCCCGAGCACTGGCAAAAGGTCTGTGGCAAAAGCGCTGGAGCAGGGGCTTTTTCAAAACGGTATGCATGCCTATTACCTTGGTGTCGCCAATATCGACCGAGGTCTTGATGCGGATCTTGGCGCGAGAGCAGACAGCGCTGGCGAGCGACTGAGAAGGATTGGCGAGCTTGCCCGCATTCTCACCGATGCGGGACTTATCTTTATCACCACCATTGATGATGCCGATGACTACGATATTGAGACACTGAAGGCACTCAATGAGCCCAATGATATTCTCGTTGTCAATATGGGTGAGAATGGTTTTTCGAGGTACCAGCCTGATTTGCAGGTTTTTCACGGTGGGGCTGTCGCTGAGGCGGTGACGCAGGTGGCTGATCTGCTGAAGTCTCGGGAGATTATTGTAGATTATCAGATATAATCCCCTCTTTCACCTCTCGCCGGGAAGAACGAACAGTATTGTTTGCTTTGTTGACTCTGATGCTTATCTTTAGCGTTAGTAACTTTGCACGGGAGTATGATTGTTTCATTTGGTACCAAAGAGACTGAAAAGGTATGGCGAGGGGAGCTGGTAAAAGGGTTGCCACCAGACATTCAGCAAACTGCCAGAAGGAAGTTGAGAATGATTAACAACTCATCAACGATTATTGATTTAAGAGTCCCGCCTGCAAATCGTCTGGAGAAGCTTTCTGGCAAAAATAAAGATCTTTACAGTATTCGGATTAACGATCAATGGCGGATCGTCTTTAAGTGGTTTGCAGGAAATGCATCAGAGGTAGAAATTATAGACTATCACTAACATGGAGAGACTAAGAAATATTCAGCCCGGTGAGGTATTGATGGAAGAGTTTTTACTGCCATTTGGCATATCGGCATACAGACTCGCAAAAGATATCGGGATACCGCAGACAAGAATATCCGAAATAGTGAAAGGTCACAGACGTATCACTGCAGATACCGCCTTGCGTTTTTCACAATATTTCGGGAATTCCGCTAAGTTCTGGTTAGGCTTGCAGGATGATTATGATATTGAAGAAAGTATGCTGATCAAGAAAACCGAAATAAATGCAATTCTTCGCTGCAAGAGTAACGTGGCATAGCGAGATCGCCTCATTATTTACTGGAAGTGCGTCAAAAATCTGCTGCTTGATACCCACATTCTGCTCATGGTAGCCGGGCAACCTGACCAAATGCAGGGACTTGCTGCTCAACCCATCAAATAATCTGATTTCAACGCAGCAAATTTTTGGAAAATTCGTATCAAATTCAGGTTCGGGCGTTCTGATTTACCTTCTCCTCCAGCGCCTTTCAATAGCATTTCCCCTCCGCTGGCTGGTGTTGTGGATATGCGGTATTTTGCTACCATACCGTATCCAATAACGGAACAAGGGGTAAAATGATAAAATATCATCCAGAACAAAGTTTCGAAGCATTGACGATGTGCATATAATGTTCACCTACCCCGTAGCAGAGCTACGGAGTATGAATTCGTGATTAAGAACTACTTCACGAAGCAGAGCTTTGAGAAATATATCCTATAGCGATTCAAATAGAATCTGGTAAGATGTTTTGAAATTATGGACACAGATAATCAAGCGCCGACATTCAATAATATTGGCTATGGAAAAAGTGTCATAGAGGGACCGATTGTGGAAGTGGAAACTCTTTTCACTGATGATTTCAACAGTTCACTGAATCCTGCTAACTGGGATTACAACCACTGGGTTGATGATTCTACTGGTGCTTTAAACCCGTCATTTTACGGGCGTACCCAACAGCGCCAATGGCTTCCTGATGTGTTAAATGGCGAATTACATCTCCAACTTGATACGTTCAACCCAACCAATGGTAAAAACCCATCGTTTTATGGCTCTGAAGCAATTACGACACAGATTTTTTCAAACGATGCGGGTGGAATTGTATTTGAGATCAAGGCGCATTTCGTAAATCCGGTAGATGGTATTGTCGGGGGGATGTTCAGCTACATTATGAACTCAGGGAACCTCCATGACGAGATTGATTTTGAAGCGGTGGCGAATAACCTTGATGAAATTCATACAAACGTCTATGAGAATGAACCCATAGATAGCGCTGGTCACCCTCAATTTATTCCAACTTCTGGTGCGTTAACCGAAGACCACCTCTATCGTATCGAATGGTTCAAAAATGCAATACGATGGCTGGTTGATGGTGAGTTGGTCCGTGTGGAGACCGATTATATTCCACAGCATCCGATGGCGCTACACTTGAACATCTGGGCACCGGCGGCAGGATGGCCACAAGCTTTCAGTGCGGCACTGAATCCGGTGATAACCGCAGATGCCAATACTTCCTACTATTTTGACATCAATTCGGTGCGTGTTGCACAGCTCTCATCAACGGTTGTTGATATTACGCCTCCTGAAGTCACCACTTTCACCCCTGCTGATGCTGCCACCGGTGTGTCTGCAGGCAGCAATATTGTTTTGACTTTCAGCGAAGCAATCCAGAAAGGTACCGGCTTGATTGAAATCCACAGTGGCTCTCCTACCGGCACAGTAGTAGAAAGCTACAACGTGGCGGCAAGCTCACACCTCAGCATCGCGGGCAATATGCTGACAATTAATCCGACAGCTCACCTTGCAAATAACACAAATTACTTTGTCACTGTTGGCGCAAATGCAATAAAGGATCTTGCAGGGAATAGCTACGCAGGTACTACGACCTATGACTTTATAACGGAAGTTGTTTCTCCCTGCCATAATCTCACGGGATCAGTGACCTTCTGGGGAACCGGAGCCGCCATTGCTGGCGTTACAAGCACGCTTGCTACAGTGCCTGCTGCCACTGGCACGCAACCCGTTGAACCCGACAGCATGACGACAGGCGCAGATGGCCGTTATCAGCACATCGAGATGCCTGATGGTACATACACCCTTACGGATGCTAAAGTTGCTGGCACGGCTGACAAAGGGGCGGTTGACCTGCTTGATGCTATCACCATTCTCAAAAGCATTGTTGGATTAACACTGCTGAATCCCAATCAGGAAATCGCGGCCGATTTCGACAACTCCAAGGGTGTGGATTTGAATGATGCCATTGGTATTCTCAAATATGTAGTAGATCTTCCCGCACCAACGCCAGAATGGGTGTTTGTGGATAAGTCTGATACAATACCTTCCCTTGAACCTGTTTCGGTCGATTTAATTTCCGATACCACCGTTGATCTGGTTGGTATTCTTCGCGGCGATGTTGATGGCAGTTGGACGGCGTGATATGTCGTTACTTGTTCTTTTCAGTTTCAGAGTTCAATAATTTCACACACTGAGTTTTCAAGCCAGTGATAGAGGAAAAAGCTTGATCGTTCGTTAACAGAATGGCGTTGTTAATGATCGTTGTTGCGGCGATAACGGCATCGGGTAATTTCAGCTTGTTATTCTGTCGTCGTAGTTGAATGGTTTTGCGGCTTACGTCATCGGTTAACAAAATTTTGTTGATGCTCTGCAACATCTCCAGTATTTGTTGCTCTTCATTGTCGGATAATTGGTGAAATGAGAGCAACTCAATTTCCGTGATAATTGACACACTGTAGCTTCCCTCTGGCAGAGGAGATGCAAGGCGACCGCCCAGTAAATATATGACGATGTTGGTGTCGAGGATGTAATGGTTGGTTAGTTCCACTCCGAACGAATCTCCCGCTGATAAGCTACTCCATCTAAGCTGTTGAAAGCAGTAACCGTTCCTGCAAAACGCATCAGTTTTCCGGAACGACTCTCTGCTGGATTCTGTTCTGATTCTTTTTCATCAAGCACGACCACCAGATCATGACGACCTGCGGGCACGCCTTCAGGAAGCTTGATGGTCACAAGCAGGTCAGGCAACACCTCATAGTTGAGAGCAAGTGTAATCATGATAGTATAGTCTCAAATTGAAAAAGCTCACTCATGCATCACGCAGAGAATATAGGTATAAAGTTACGGTATCTGCAAGATGAGTAAAGCTGCCCGCCTCAAATCACATAATCCCCCGTAAACACCTTGACCCGGTTCAGGGAGACAAAGACCTTGTCGCCCCGTGAGAGCTGCAGGTTGATATAGAGATCTCTCGGTATCTCCGCCTCAATGGGGTGTTCAAACCCTTCGCACTCCAGGTTCAGCCCAATCTGGCCACCCATCAGGCGCACCTCCTGGATGGTGCCCTCAAGGTCAGCCTCACTGCTGCGTATTCGGCTGATACCGATCTCATGGGGGCGCACAAACGCCTGACTTGCTTTTTCCTCCGAATGTTTAAACTCATCAGGGGCATCAACCCGGTGGGCCCCCAGCGTTACTTTGCCGTTATGGACTCGCCCGTGGAAGACGTTGACATTGCCGAGAAAGTTATAAACAAAGGCGTTGGCCGGATGGTCATAGACCTCCTGCGGGGTACCCTGCTGTTCAATTCGCCCCTTGTTGATCACCACAATTCGGTCTGCCAGCTCAAGGGCCTCCTCCTGGTCATGGGTGACAAAGATGCTGGTCACGTGGATATCATCGTGCAGCTTTCTCACCCAGCGGCGCAGCTCCTGGCGCACCTTGGCATCGAGGGCTGAAAAGGGCTCGTCGAGCAGCAGCACCTTTGGATTAACGGCCAGCGCTCTGGCAAGGGCGATGCGCTGACGCTGTCCCCCCGAAAGCTGTGAGGGGTAGCGCTTGAGAGCCCACTCCATCTGCACCATTTTCAGGAGGTGCTCCACCCGGTCACGGATCTCCGTGCTGGATGGCCGCTCCTTGCGAGGCAGCACCTTCAGACCGAAGGCGACATTTTCAAACACGGTCATGCGACGGAAGAGGGCGTAATGCTGAAAGACAAAGCCGACATTTTTTTCTCTGGGGGGAAGGTTGGTGGTGTCCTTGTTTTCAAGAATGATTTTTCCACCATCCGGCAGTTCAAGGCCGGCAATAATGCGCAGCAGGGTGGTTTTTCCGCATCCTGAAGGGCCAAGCAGGGCAACCAGCTCACCCGAAGCGACGTTGAGGCTGATATCGTCGATGGCCGTGTAGCCGCCGAATTTTTTGGTAATGTTCTTAAGTTCTATACCCATGAGAGGAATCCTAATGATGAGAGCTGTTTTTCTGAAACTTTTTTTCCATGCTCACCTTGAGCCCCACCGTCAGCAGGGCGAGGAAAACCAGAATTGACGCCACGGCAAAGGAGGCTGCAAAATTGTACTCGCTGTAGAGAATCTCCACATGCAGGGGAACGGTATTGGTCTGGCCACGGATATGGCCGGAGACCACCGAAACGGCCCCGAATTCACCTATAGAGCGAGCACCGCAGAGGATCATCCCGTAAAGAAGTCCCCAACTGATATTGGGCAGGGTGATTTTTCCAACGATCTGCCACCCTCTGGCGCCAAGGGTGAGCGCGGCCTCCTCCTCATCCCGTCCCTGTGCCTCCATCAGCGGAATCAGTTCACGCACCACAAAGGGAAAGGTGACAAAGAGCGTGGCAATGACGATGCCCGGCGTTGAAAAGATAATTTTGATCCCATGCTCTCCCAGCCAGCTCCCGAAAGGGGTGCGGCTGCCGACAAGCAGCACAAAAATAAGACCGGCAATAACCGGAGAGACGGCAAAAGGCAGATCCAGCAGCGTTTTCAGCGCCGCTTTCCCTATAAAATTGAATTTGGTGATGGCCCATGCGGCAGTCACGCCAAAAAAGGCGTTGAGCGGCACCACAATGGCCACGGTGGTCAGCGTCAGCTTTACCGCATCAATTGCATAAGATTCGGTGATGGATTCGAGGTAGACACTCCACCCTTTATGGAACGCCTGTTCAAAAACCAGACCAAGTGGCAGAAAGATAAATCCAATAAAAAAGAGCAGCATCAGCCCAATCAGAAAAATCTGAACTGGCAGAGGGTCTGAAACTCTTTTTCTGACCAGGGGCGCAGTTTCTAACGTTGGTTGTTTCAGCATAATCGATTAACGGTATTCTTTCTGTTGCCACTCCTGAACGGCGTTCAGCGCCAGGAGCATGGAAAAGGAGATAAGCAGAAGCACCAGCGCCACTGCCGAGGCTCCGGCATAGTCGAACTGATCCAGTTTCGACATAATCATCAAGGGGGCAATTTCGGTCTTCATGGGCAGGTTTCCCGCGATAAAGATAACCGAGCCATACTCTCCAATCCCGCGGGCAAAAGCGAGGGTTGAACCGGTCAGCAGTGCGGGGAAGAGATGCGGCAGCAGGATTTTCCGAAAGGTCTGCCAGCGGGTGGCACCAAGGCAGTGCGCCGCCTCTTCAATCTCCTGCTCAACCTCTTCAAGTACCGGCTGAATGGTACGAACCACAAAGGGAAAGCCGATAAAGACAAGGGCGATCACAATGCCGGTTGCCGAGTTGATGATGGTTATATTCCATTTGGTCAAGGTTTCACCAAGCCATCCCATTGGAGAGTAGAGGGTGGCGAAGCAGATACCGGCAACGGCGGTCGGTAAAGCAAAAGGGAGGTCAACCAGGGCATCAAGAAACTGCTTGCCGGGAAAACGGTAACGTACCAGCACCCAGGCGGTCAGCAGCCCCGCCACGGCATCGAAAAGGGCGGCATAGAGTGCGGTTGAAAAACTCAGTCTGTAGGAGGCAAGGACACGGGGAGCTGTTACGGCATGTACAAAGGGATCCCATCCCATGGGGAAGGTGTTGAAAAATATCATGCTCAGTGGCACAATCACAATTGCCGAGAGGTAGAAGACGGTGTATCCCATCGACAAACCAAAACCGGGAAGAATGTTGCGTCTTTTTGTCTGAAATAGTCCCATGGTGTGTTTCAATAATAAAAAAACGTGCAGGGTGTGAAAAAGGAGTACCCTGCACGCACAGTGATAAAGAGGTCAGATGCATCAAGGAACGTAGATCTGGTCAAAAACGCCACCATCATTAAAGTGGGTTTTCTGGGCAGCACGCCAGCTTCCAAAAACCTCGTTCAGGGTAAAGAGCTGTATCTTCGGGAAGTTGGCGGCATATTTTTTCAGCGCAGCCGCATTGCGCGGGCGGTAGGAGTTCTGGGCAATGATCTCCTGGGCCTGCGGGGTGTAGAGGAAGTTCAGATATGCCTCTGCAAGTTTGCGGGTGCCGTGCTTGTCAACGTTTTTATCAATAATAGCCACCGGTGGCTCAGCAAGAATGCTGACTGCCGGAGCAACAATTTCAAACTTGTCCCTTCCAAACTCCTTGAGAATCAGATGAGCCTCATTCTCCCATGCCAGCAGCACATCTCCCAGGCCGCGCTGGGCGAAGGTCAACGTCGAGCCACGGGCGCCGGTATCAAGCACGGGAACATTCTTGTAGATGGACTTGACAAAGCTCTTCGCCTTCTCTGCTGAACCGGTCTGCTTCTGTTTGTATCCCCAGGCTGCCAGATAGTTCCAGCGAGCGCCACCCGATGTTTTTGGATTCGGGGTGATGACTGAAACACCTGTTTTGGCAAGATCGTCCCACGATTTGATCTGTTTCGGGTTCCCTTTGCGAACCACAAAGACAATGGTCGAGGTATAGGGGGTGCTGTTGTTGGCCAACCTGCTCTGCCAGTTGGCGGGTAGCAGTTTGCTGTCGGAGATGGCATCAATGTCATAAGCAAGGGCGAGTGTCACCACATCGGCCTCCAGACCGTCAATGACCGCTCGCGCCTGTTTGCCCGATCCGCCATGTGACTGGTCGATTTTCACCCTCTGACCGCTTTTCTGCTGCCAGTACTTGACAAAAGCGGCATTTTCGCTCTGGTAGAGCTCCCGTGTGGGATCATAGGAGACATTGAGCAGGGTGGATGCCCCCGCCGCCTGGGCAAGTGAACCCGGCAATCCTGATGCTAATGCCAGTGCGGCAAAAAGCGTGATTTTTTTAGTCAGTGCAAAATTCATAATTTTTTTCCTTTCATGGGTTTGGAGTTAGTCTACTATTGCAAAAAACAGCAAAAAAAAACCGGCTCACTGCTGTTTCAGGAGCCGGCCATAGCAACAAAGTTCTATGGTACTACCTGCGGGAGCAGGGGATCCTTCTGTCAGCGCATTTTTGCACTCGACAGCACTGTATGGTGATACAGAGGGTTGATATATCCATTTTCGAGGCCATTGTTCTTGGTCAATTATTGATAAACGATTGTTCATAAAACTCAATATTTGCTATCTTTCCAAGCACGGATCACAAAAATACCGTAAATATGGTATGTCGGTATTGTTGTGATCCAGGAGTGAGTCGCAAACGAACATGGAAAAGCCTGGTGAGGAGAATTCAGTTCTCCGGTCAATAGCGTTGGATAAAGGCTCGACTCCTCTCCTGACAATAATCCTTTAAATCATTTTTCGGACTCTTGCGTCTCTTAATTTTACATTGTATATTTACATTATAAAATTAAACAGATTCTCGCCATGGCAAGACCAGTCAAAAAAGAGCAGATTCCCCATCTTCAGGAGGCGATCAAGGAGACGGCATGGCGGCTGATTGCGGAGTTTGGCGCGCCAGCCCTTTCGTTAAGGGCTATTGCCCGCGCATTAAGCATTACTGCTCCAGCCATCTACAACTACTTCCCTGATCGTGATGCTCTGGTGACGGCGCTCACCATTGATGCCTTTACCTCTTTTGGAGATGTGCAGCTCAAGGCGCGCGACAGTTTTTCCCCAGAGCAGCTCCTTGAACGTTTTCGGGCAATTGGTCTCGCCTATCGCACTTGGGCGTTGAGTCATCCCCAGCGCTACCAGCTCATCTTTGGTACGCCCATTCCCGGCTACGAGCAGCAACAAAAGGAGATCATTCCATCAGCCACACGCTCCATCAGCGCGCTGGTCAGTGTGATTGAAGATTTTCGTGTTGCCGGCAGGCTGAAGAGCGAGAACTTCCCGTCAATACCACCTGAGTATGATGCTCAGTTTTCAGCCATGAACACCTGCACCAGCACGTATCACTCCCTGTCGCATGGTGTTGCCCTGATTGTCTGGAGCCGCGTGCATGGGCTGGTGTCGCTGGAAATTGGTGGCCGCCTTCCCCCATTCGGGGTGAGTGGCGACGGACTTTATCACTTTGAATTACAATCTATTGCTCAACAATTTATTAAGGAGTAACGATGAAGACATTGATTCTTGACGGATCGCAGGCAGGCGACAATGTTGGCAGTTATTCGGCTGCAACCCTGCAATCAGCCATTGTTGCCCGTGGCAGGAGCTCCGAAGTGGTGGTGCTGCGCGATAAAAAGATCGGCAACTGCATGGGCGACTTTTTCTGCTGGCTGAAAAGCCCTGGCAAGTGCCACGTGGCTGATGACCATCAGGAGATATCGAAAAAGTACCTTGAAAGCGACCTTGTTATTTTTCTCACCCCGATCACCTTCGGAGGTTACTCTCCGACGCTCAAGAAGATGGTTGATCATCAGATACAGAACACCTTGCCTTTTTTTACCACCATTGACGGAGAAATTCATCATCAGAAACGATATGACAACTATCCCAATGTTCTCATGATTGGCTGGCTGAATGAGCCGGATAAACAGACCGAATCCATTTTCCGGAATCTGGTCTGGCGAAACTCCATCAACTTCTATGCAAAGACGCATGTCTGCGGTATCCTCTACCGGAATCAATCGGAAGGTGTGATGAAAGTGCAGCTCAATGGTTACCTCGACAAGATTGAGCGTTACGAGTCAGATGCTGAGGCAACTCTGCCACGCATCACCTGTTCTTCGACATCTGCCACCCCTGTTTGTCGGGCGCTTCTGCTGGTTGGTAGTCCGCGAAAAGAGAAAAGCAGCTCTTCGTCACTTGGCTCATATCTCTTTGAGCAGTTGCAGCAGCATGGAGTTGAAACTGAGACGATTTATCTTTACCACGCAATCAATACCGCCGGGCGCATGGATGCGCTTCGGGATGCTGTAGATCGTGCGGATCTGGTTGTTCTTGCTTTTCCGCTCTATGTTGACACTCTTCCGGCACCGGTTATTTCGGTGTTTGAAACTCTTGTAGCGCATCGTAAAGGCAAAAAAATGCTTACCCGTTTTGCTGCCATTGTCAATTGCGGTTTTCCCGAGGCATCTCAGAATGACAATGCCATTGCATTCTGTGCGGAGTTTGCCCAATCTGCGGGATTTGAGTGGATGGGTGGCCTCTCTCTTGGAGCTGGAGAAGGGATGGTTCGCGCTCAGCCACTCCAGCAACTGGGTGGACAGGGCAGACCACTCCGGCAGGCGCTGGAGAGAGCCGCAGAGGAGCTGGCTGATGGTCAACCTGTTTCTGATGAAGCCCGAGAGTTATTGGCCAAACCCTTGATGCCAGTCTGGATGTACAAGTTAGGTGGAACCATTAGCTGGAAGATGAGGGCAAGAAAGTTTGGGATGCTGAAGTTGCTGAGGGCCCGGCCGTATCAGCAGGCGACGCCGGGGTGAGTAGCTTGCTGGAAATTTACTATCTTTGCCTGCCATCAGCTTTTTATTTGAATAACTGACAGAGAATGAGTTCCCATGAGTGACAGATATGCACGCATAGCAATTGTTACCGGCGCGACCTCCGGTATTGGTGAGGCGACGGCGAAAAGGTTTGCTGCTGCCGGATTTGGTGTAGTTGGTAATGGTCGCAAGGGGGCCAGGCTTGCAGCACTTGAGCTGGAGATGGGGGAGGCATTTGCTGGTGTTGAGGGTGATGCGTCAGAGGAGATGGTGCTTGAGAGGCTTTTTGCCATGGCAGAAGAGCGTTTTGGGAGGCAGGCGGATATTGTTGTTGCCAATGCTGGCAGGGGACTGGGCGGCTCGGTGAAGGAGGCCGATTTGTCGCAGTTTGAGGATGTTATCAAAATCAATGTAACCGGTGCGCTTGCTCTGTTGCAGAAGGCTGCCCGGAAGATGGTGGAGGTGCAGCAGAGTGCTTTTCCTCGCTCTGCGGCAGATATTGTGATTGTCGGGTCGGTGGTGGGCCGCCATATATCACCATTTAGCGCGGTTTATGGCGCTACAAAATTTGCGGTACACTCTTTGGCAGAGGGGTTGCGCAGGGAAGTGGCGACAAAAGGGGTTCGTGTGTCACTGGTTGAACCGGGCCTTGTTCTCAGCGGATTTCAGGCGGTGGCAGGCTACAGCGATGAGCTGGTCAATACCTTTCATGACCGCTTCGGGCCGTTGCTGATTGGTGAGGATGTGGCAAACGCTATTCACTACATCGTCAGTCAGCCGCCTCATGTCCATATCAGCGACATTGTTGTTCGGCCTACTCGTCAGGATTACCCGTAAAAAATGTCATTGTATTTGCATGGATATTGGTGTTCAAGTATGGAGATGAATTGTCGCCCCCCCCTGTTGAAACCGTGGCAGCGGGGAGCGTGGGGCACAGTACTACTGTCGTAATGATTCCGGTCAAGTGAGTTGTTCGAATCACAGCGTTTGATAATTGTTTTTGCAGTATCACCTCATTATCTTCGGCAGGGGGCTTTATCTTTCTTATAAAAAGGGGGCATGAAAATGAAAACTGAAATCAAAATAGCGCTTATAGGTGGTGGAGTTACCATTCTTGCAGCCATTTTGCCGATTATTCTTGGCTGGTATGGACCATCAAGTGCTGAGAAGCAAAAGGTTATCACTATGCCAGTTGTTCAAAGTTCGCCTTCTGTGCAGCTCGACAGGGGTCAGGTCAATGGCGTGAGTGGTGAGAAAAACAAATCATCCTCTGCTGGCTCCCAGCTTGACAGAGCTTCTGCCGCCACAAAATTTGCTGCTCTTGCTGAAATCATCCGTAACCGCGACCTGCAGGCGGCAAAAGCCTCACCACTCGTGAAGAAATTTGTTGAAGAGCGGTATGGTAAACAAATTGAGCAATTGGATCGCAGGCAAATGCTTCGATTCTGGCCCGAACTGTCAAAATATCTGGTAGAACAACAGCGGGCAGAGAAGAGGTGAGAGGTTGATCTCACAGAGTGATCTTCCCCGACCTCTCTGTCTGAAAACATCTTCAGTAACAGCCTCTCATTGTTATTTTCCGGTTTATAGTGTTGCAGAACTTGCTCTCTTGTCGTACAATGTTGCCATGATCTGAAATACTATATTTTCGTCCAAGTGTCTCATTAATAACAGGATATTGAACTCATGAAAGTTATAGCAATTAATGGAAGTCCCAAGAGAGAGGGGAACACTTTTCATGCGCTGGCTGGAGTCGGCACTCAATTGCAGGAGGCTGGTATCACCTTTGAAATTTTGCACATAGGTAATCAGGCGATCAGAGGTTGTATGGCTTGCGGAGCATGTGCCAAAAACAGGGATGAGAAATGCAGTATCAACAGCGATGCTCTGAATGAGTCGATTCAGTTGATGAAAGAGGCAGATGGTCTCATTCTCTCATCACCGGTCTATTTTGCAGGTATTGCGGGCACCATGAAATCGTTTCTCGATCGGGCCTTTATGGTAGCAGGAGCCAATGGCGGGTTTTTCCGTCAAAAGGTGGCGGCAGCGGTTGTGGCGGTTCGCCGCACGGGAGGCTCTTCCACATTCGACAGCCTGAACCACTATCTGACCTATTCGGAGATGATTCTTGCGACCTCCAATTACTGGAACATAACCCATGGACGGGCTCCCGGCGAAGCGTTACAGGATGCCGAAGGGGTTCAGATTATGGAGGTGCTCGGACGAAACATGGCGTGGCTGCTCAAGATGCGGGAGCAGTCGAAAGCGTCGCTGCCAGGACCAGAAGCGGTTGGTAAAGTTTATACCAGTTTTATCAGGTAGAGGCCTTTGCTATCACGAGGCGAAAGAATTGTTATGCGCTTGAGGGTTTCATGCCTCCCGTGTTGATCGCAATCTTGCAGGAAAACAGGTCGTTTACCCGGGTATAGTGAAATTCGAAATGGATAGGGGGGGGAATGATGTTCATTTTTATCAAGGTATCTCCAATTCAAAATATGTCATTCTGAAATGTCCTCCTCATCAACAGCAACTTCCGATATTCACCAATCATCCCTTGATGCGGCGCCCAATGCTCCAGTCCTCAATATCAGCGAGCTGTCAAAATCGTACGTCATGGGCGAGGTGCAGGTTGATGCGCTGAAGAGTGTGTCGGTGAAGTTTTATGCGGGTGAGCTTGTGGTGCTGCTTGGGGCTTCAGGAAGCGGGAAGTCAACGCTGATCAATATTATCGGCGGGCTGGATCTCCCCTCGTCTGGCAAGCTCTTTTTTCACGGGCGAGAGATTACAGCGGCGACTGAGGCTGAGTTGACGGCCTACCGGAGGCGCTCAATCGGGTTTGTTTTTCAGTTTTACAACCTGATATCGAGCCTGACCGCGCTTGAAAATGTGCAGCTTGTGACGGAGATTGCTGAAAATCCGATGTCGGCGAAGGAGGCGCTACTGCTGGTGGGTCTTGGCCATCGTCTCAACCAT
>SZYA01000018.1 GCA_005843815.1 Chlorobium sp. | reverse complement strand
CTCAAGCACCTGCCGAAGCTGACTGTCAAGAGTATGATCAACAGGCTTATTCATAAGAAAATTCCTTCCGGCTGGATGAATAATAGTTATTGTTCCGAGCATAGGCCGGGAAAAGATGCCGCCATTTTTTCCCAGTCATCATTAACCTGATCAGCATTACCCGAATACCTTTTTCTATTCGACTGGCCCATCCAACCAGGATGAGACTGTAACCATATCTGTGATCCATAGAGAGAAAACGATGCATTAATTCCCTCTTCAACGGTCTCAACCTCTTTCTCGCCAGCAGCAACTCGTACAGCATTGAACGTATCTTTTCCACAACAAATCACCAGTTTTGGCTGAACAATAGCGATCTGAGGCAAAGCAAATTCTTTGGCCGCCCATCTCAAATCCTCATCTGAAATTTCAGCACTTACCTCTCCACCTTTTATGTAGGGAAAAAGGTTTGTGGCATAGGTCCGATCAAGATTGATCGAAAAATACTGTTTCAAGAGTGGTTCAAGATTATTATTCGTCTCCTGCCCAGGCGTGCGCCCATATCGTAATTCAAATTTTTGTTTTTCAAGATCAACCACAGGTAAACTCATTTCATCATTGGAACCCCAATCCTGCAACAGCACAAAAATCTCTGCATTGACATTATCAGCGCCTTTGGTGTAAGGTGAGACGTGATCACATTCATAAATCCCTTCATGGTATTTCCCGATGCGAAAAGAACCCTCTGGTGGTGGAGTCTGTTTTCGTTTGACCGCCAATTCAAGTAATGCCTGACGCTTATCCATAAAAATCTCCTTTGTTTAATACGTATTATTGAAAAAACCATATTCGCACTCACCGGGAAAAACTTTTGATATTGACAAACTCACAGATACCATAACGGGAGAGCTCACGACCATAGCCGGACTCTTTCACTCCGCCAAATGGCAGGCGTGGATCTGACTTGACCGAGCTGTTAAAAAAACAGTTCCCAACTTCAAGTTGATCCGCGAGAAGAATTGCCCTGTCAATATCCCGGGAGAAGAGCGCAGACCCTAAGCCGTAAGGGGTATCGTTGGCTATGCGTATTGCATCATCATCATCCACCGCTTCAATAATCACCGCAACTGGGCCGAAGGTCTCTTCATCGTACGCTGGCATCCCCTTCTGCACACCCGAGAGCAGCGTTGGTGGATAGAAAAATCCTTTTCTTTCAGGAATTTGCCCACCGCACAGCAATCGGGCTCCCCGAGATACGCTTCCAGCAACCTGAGCGTGCAGTTGGTCGCGAAGATCGCGGCGTGCCATCGGGCCAATGTCCACTGTTGGATCAAACGGATCGCCCATCACCGAAGCCTCCATGCGTTGCAGAAGGAGGCGTTCAAACTCCTTGATGACTGAGGATTGCACAATAAAACGTTTTGCGGAAATGCAACTCTGTCCGCAATTGAGCAGACGCGCCGCAGCACATATAGCAACAGCCTGCGGAATATCAGCATCATCAAGCACAATGTAGGGATCACTGCCGCCAAGCTCAAGGACGCTTCTTTTGATGGCTCGCCCGGCCTTTGCGGCAACAGCACGGCCAGCGGCAGTACTGCCCGTCACTGAAACGCCCTGAATGGCGGGATGATCAATCATGAAACCAGTCAAGCGGTCAACATCTTCAAGGTCGATATGAACGGTTCTGTAAAGATGCTCGGGAAAGCCGGCTTCGCGGAAAAGCTCTTCGATGGCAATGGCTGAACCGGTAACACTTGGAGCATGCTTGACAATAATGCCATTACCCGCCATGATTGCCGGTGCCGCAAACCTGAGCACCTGCCAGAAGGGGAAATTCCACGGCATAATACCAAGCACAAGACCGATGGGTTCAAAGGTAACCAGGCCTCGAACACCCCCATCAAGCAGACTCTCTTCCTGCATTAAAAACTCTTCCGCATGATCTGCATAATAATCGCAGACCCAGGCTGACTTCACCACTTCAGCGACTGCCTGAGCCAAAGGCTTGCCCATCTCAAGCGTTATCAGTGCAGCACAACGCTCTTTCTTTTGACGCATCAGTTCCGCAAGAAACCTCATCTGTAAACTGCGTTCCAGCAGTGAGACTTTTCTCCATGACAGAGCATCTCTACGGGATACCTGCAGGATCTCTTCAATCTCGCAGGATGTCATGGTCTGATACTCGGCAATCGGCTCTTCGGTAGCAGGATTAACGGTAATGATCATTAGGCATAACGGTTAGTGATGAAAAGAAATTAATCGATGCTCTCATAGATTGCAAGATAACTCTCGAAACGG
>SZYA01000125.1 GCA_005843815.1 Chlorobium sp. | reverse complement strand
AGTCAGTGGTCACTTTACCGTCACTGTTTATAAAGGTGGGGGCATCGTTTTCAGAGGATACAGTAACAATAACGGGTATTCCTATTATTGATTCCGCGCCATCGTTATCGTATGCAACGACCTCAAAGGTGACGAATGTTCCATTGGCGTTACTTTCCGGAGTCCACCATGCGTCATGAGTCGCATCAATGGCATTGTTTATCGCTGCAACCCATACCGTAGCTGTTGAAGCATCACTACCAATGGTTAGTGTGCCACTGGTAATTCCTTTTACTGTAAAGCTTTCAACGGCACCATCTACAGCAGTCGCGTTGCTGTGCGCTAACAAATAAGAGAAAGAAATTTTTACCGCGTGATCTTCTGCTGTTGTTGTAACAGGAGAAGTAAAGGCGGTGAATGTTGGACGCTTACCAAAGTCCGTGCTCACTTCAGCGTTACCGGGTATAAAGGTGGGGGCTGTATTTCCCAATACTCCATCAAACCCTGCCATTGGCAGCACAATGTTCTCAATAGTGCCGTTATGCACCTCTAATGCCCAATCCCCCCCTTTTGTTGCTGAACCGGTCAGATCGTCTGATGCGGCAACATCTGCACCGGTTATGTACGCGAGTGCCTCAATAAACGCATGCCCTTCATCACCTTCGCCAACGTTGCAGCCGTATAGCAGCAGATCACCGTCGGTTGTTAACGCTTTTCCAATAGTTGCCAGTTGATCGGCATACTGGCTCAGGGAGTTATTATCAAGCACAGTATCTCCGATGGTGATAGAACCGGGTGCTCCATGCGATATAATCTGAATGGAGTCATACCCATTTTGTCCTGCAAGAGCATCTACCATTTGCTCAATACCATCCCGATGCTCATCAATAATCCGATATTCAATAGCTGATGAGCGGGTTAACATCAAAGATTCGTTATCGGGGATGTGACTATCAATAAAAACTATCGTGTTTGCCATAATGAACTCCTTATTACAAAGGTTGAGTAACTATGAATAAAGCGCCATCGTTTTATAGATATCTCGCTCTTTTATAACGAATTAACTCGCTTTGGGCAAAAGAGAAAAGCTAGTACGGTTACGCCATACCAGCTTGCTCAGATTGTACTCGGAAAAATAATGATTTTTACAGCAAAAGTCTCATACCTATTTTTCAACAACTTCTTGAAAGAAGTACTTTCAAGAGAAAAAACAGAGAAAATATGGTCACTAATTTATTTTTATATTAAAGGCTTGCCCTATATTATCAAGCTGTATAGAAAATATTGATGTGGTCGCAATGTATATCCATACTGGCAAAACCTACCATCGGTACCTTTTTCGCGAATCGTATCGCGAAGATGGCAGGGTGAAGAATCGTACTCTTGGCAAGATCTCAAAATGTTCTGCTGCGGAAATAGCTGCCATTAAAATTGCCCTGAAATACAAAGACGACTAGTCCCCACTGCTGCATGTCGAGGATGTTGAACTCCATAAAGGTTTTCATGTTGGTGTGGTGTACACGCTGAAAATTGTTGCCGATGAGGCTCGGCATCAGTAAGGCACTTGGCAGTAGCCGTCAGGGAAAGCTTGCGTTATGGCAAATCATGGCGCGAATGAGGCCATTACCCTATGTGTTCAGACACAACAAAAGCCTTTCTTGCACATTTTACAGTTGACAGCGACTCGCAATTCGATAGAGTAGATGCTCCCGATCCACCTCTTCGTCACGACTGTGCATCTTCCGATGGCAGTTCGGGCAAAGAGCTACAACATTATCAATCAGGTCATAGCCACCACGCGACAACCAATTCACATGATGGGACTCAAGATAGGGTTCAGCGTTGACCGTCAGGAATGGAGCTGGCTTTGAGCACAGGTCACAGTCACCTTTAGCCAGTATTTTTGCATACGCTGCGACATAAGGATCCCTGACATAGGCCGTTGTTGCTGCCAATTCTATCTTTTGCGGAAAAGGCCTCGCCATTGCTGCCCGTCTGGCAAGCTCACTCTTGTCGAGGGTAGCAGCGCGCAGTTCATTCTCCTCAGACCAAGTTGCCAGTGAGCGACTATCAGGGTTTGAGGGGAAATCTGACAAAGTTTGTTGATGCACAGATGTTTCACCGCAAATCTTGAACTCATAAACTTTGCTGCCTTCAGTATAATCAAGCAAACCGGCAATTTTTAAACTTTTGCGAAACTGCTGATGTTTGTTATCAGAAAGTCCAAGAGCTTTAAATGCTTGCCAAGTAGAAGAATATTTCCCCAAAAACACTCCTCTTTCATGTACTATAACCGGATCATGCTTGATTCGTGCCGCTCTCACCTCTGGATCTTGCCAGCTTTTTTTGACACCCTCAGCAATATTTCGATGTTTCTGACTATCCTGCATAACATTATTTTTAATAGACTTGCATTAAATCCCACTCACCACTGAAAAGGGGATAAAGCATAATTTATTACTCATATTGGCATATTACCGAGAATCACCTTTAAGTCGGGCAAGCGGGGAGGAGATTGAGATACCACAATCAGAGGCGCCTGCATATTTTGAATGGATTTTAGTCAAAGGTGATCAGTTTTCGGGGTGAAGGGGTGCTCATGGCATGGCATGGCATCTCAGAATTACGTAAAAGCGCTGTCAGGCTAATCGAACGCTCTTCTGTTCAAGACTTTTCACTATCGGAAGAAGTGACCGAAATGCCTCGTTAACAGCATCGTGATCAGGAAAATATTTGGTCACATCAGGATTAATAACAACGGGATTCGAGAGACCCCTGCGAGTATATTGTTTTGCCGAGTCAGATGCGCATTGCCTGAATGGCTTGATCGTTGAAAACCTGAATCCATCGAAGACATGCAGAATCCCGTGATTGGAAAAGAAAAAGAGTTTCGCGAACTTGGGTCAAATAGTTTTTAGCCAATAAACGCCTTTTAATGAGTGTAATTAACGATGCCCGAATCGGTTTACGTTGAATCATCTGTTATCAGCTACCTCACTGCGAGACCGAGCCGCGACTGCCCATTCTCTTTTCACCGGAAGAGTTAGGAGTATTTAACAATGATTGATGATCCTGTTGTAGAAGAAATAAGAGCGCATCGGCAAGCTCATGCAGCCCGATTTAATTATGACCTGGCAGCCATTTTTGCCGATTTGGTAGAGCGGGAAAAAAGCTCTTCACGGCCGGTCATAAACCGTCCTTCACGCCGAATACCAGAAAAACTGAAAACTGATATTTCGCAACAACATAGTCAGGCGAAGATGTCAACTGTAATTTGATCCTGGAACACTTTACCTTTTGCCGGATCAAGGGAAACGAGAAAAACATGCCACTGGTACTTCATTCCGCAGGCTCCCACCACGTTGCATCTGTGTCGGCAAAATCACTTATGGTATGACGTAAATCATCCATAAAAAGGATGTCATTAGCCGCTTGTTCCATTTGTGCAAGCTTTTCCTCTGTCCCACGAACTGACGAAAATTGCCTGAGAGCCTCTTCTCCTAATGCAAATTCAGCCAATGGTAAAATCACGCCAACAGGTTTACCCTCAACATCAGTAATAAATTGGTGTCCAATAACAGGCGCAGCCATTCTTTACCACCCTTAATAATTCGAGCATTTGAGTTATAGGCGTAGTATATCAGGAAAAATATTGCTGTGCAAACGATTTATCAGTCATAACGGCGACAAACAATGTTGGCTTGATTGCGCAACCGCCTCATTGCCCAGTCAAAGGTTTAAAGTTTTCGGGGTGAACGGGTGCTCATGGTTTTCTTTGCGTCATTTGTTTGTCTCTGCCGAAAGCGTAGTATATAGGAAAAACTCCCTGTGCAAACGGTGTCCGGGAATGTCAATCATTGATGTTATATTAACAAGTCAAGATCAGCCGTGAATGTTGTCACTCTATCGTGTATCCTGTATGCCTGAAGTTTCTCGTTTTTATGGAATTATCGTAGCGGTTTTTTTCAGTGAGCATAATCCACCTCATTTTCATGCTCGGTATGGCAACAATAAAATTGCAATTGAGATCAACTCACTCAAGATTTTGGAAGGTAATTTTCCGCCTCGTGCTCTTGGCCTTGTAATGGAGTGGGCTTCTCTGCATCGAACTGAGTTGATAAGTAATTGGAATCTGGCAAGGGATAATCAACAACTTCAGAAAATTGAACCCTTGAAATAGGAGAATAATTATGACGCAGGATGTTGTCGCAGCGCAGTATATCAATGATTACCGACTGGAATTACTTTTTGAAGATGGTAAGAAAGGTATTGTTGATTTCTGTAAATATATTGAGAAAGGCGGTGTTTTCGAGAAGCTGAAAAATCTTGAGTATTTTAAAAAATTTTCCATCAACACGGAACTTGGTATACTGACATGGTATAACGAGGTTGATGTTGCCCCTGAAGTGCTTTATTCTGAAGCAACAGGCGGCGCACTGCCTGAATGGTTCGAAAGTTGAAAAAGTCGATCGATTATTTATTATCCAGTGTGCGAATTTGGTAGCATCGCGCAAAAACCTGCATTACTGTGGATTAAATGGCAGCAGCTCCTCAAGAAGCCCCTGGCACACCTCTGCTTCAACCTCTGATGCCTCCCGTTTTTCCTCGATCTCAAGGCCGAAGCATCTGCGACCAGAATCATGATTGAGAAAAACCATTGAGTTCTTCATGCAACTCATCTCGCGTCATATCGATAACAGGTTGTCGATTGGTTTTGCAGATACTCATAAAGTCATAAATATCGCAGCCAGCCAACTCCGCCGCTTTACCCAGCGAGACCCTCTTTTGCTGATAGAGCCAAAGAGCATAAGATGTGCGAATTTCTTGCCGAATATCGGGCACTGCCTGAAATTCGACAAAATCATTGGGTAAATCAATGGCTATTTGCATAAGAAGCCTCTGCTTTGTGATAAAGTTGATACAAGAACCATAACAAACGCATTTTCCTTTCGTACCGTTCCTTGCACCTCAAGCT
>SZYA01000062.1 GCA_005843815.1 Chlorobium sp. | reverse complement strand
AAACGCTCAACTCGAAGCCGTTGTCGATGAAAAAGAGCTTGAAGCTGATGCTTTTGCTGAGAGTTGGACTTTTTCAGAAGAACAAGAGCAGGAAGTAATACAGTGTGGTTCGTTGAACGAAAAGAATATCATCGATTTCGCTCAAAAATTCGGCACTCATCCAGCCATGATTATAGGGCGATTCCATCATAAAAAACTGCTCCCTTACCACATTGGTCGTCAGTTTATTCAGCCGGTTCATTTTGACTGATAGCGTCAACCAAACCACGTCAGTACAACGTTGAACACAAACAAACCAAATCCTGAAGGATGGCAACTTTCTGTTTATCGTCAAAACGATACTGGAAACGCCAGAGCTTGCCGCCACTGTGCGTGACCAACAGGTGCAAGCCGCCACCGTCCGAAATCTTGTATTCTTTGTCCGTCGGCTTGGCCTCCAATTGTTTTGGTGGTATCATACCATCAAAAATACCACCAACCACCCTGGACTTCACAAAACAGATATAAACAAGGGTAGACCTAAAAACAAGAAAAGCCCTGATTTTACAGGGCTTTTTGGACTGTATGGGATAGTGCTGGACTATCGCTCAGCGGAGAGGGTGGGATTCGAACCCACGGTACACCGAAGCGCACAACGGTTTTCGAGACCGTCCGATTCAACCACTCTCGCACCTCTCCGTATATTTTGCAGCAACCTGGCCGATATTTCGATGCTTATCCTGATGATTTCCATCCGTCATGAGCACGCAAAGTTCTCTGCCAAGGCTGTGAATATAATAAAATCGGAATCCTTTTTCTCACTGTTATTTTTGCACAAAGAGTTTAAGTCTGGTGGTGAGCTTTTTTTGCCGAGCTGGAGCTCGGTGTTCCCATGCAGTGTCTGCTTGGGGAGATGGTTATAGAGTTCAGGGGAATTGAGGAGGTAACCTGCACGATGTGAAGCCCCTATGCGAATGCAGAAAAAGTGGAGGCTACTCCGCTGGAAATGAGTGAATAAGGCGTCTTACCATTAGTAGACACGTGCATAACGAAGAACTAAACAAAGATATACAATGAATCGATCTTTCAGTTGGCGGGTATTTATCAGTTTCGGGCTTTTTCTCTCTTTCATCATGATTCTCGTTTCTGGACTGATTCTCTATATTTTTCCTGCAAGAACTCCCGGTGTTCTATGGCAATTGTTCGGACTGAGCAAACCAGCGTGGCAAAACCAGCATATTATTTATGGATTCGCCTTTTCCATACTCTCTCTCTGTCACCTCTTTTTTATCAACTGGAAAGCCTTTTTCTCTTATGTGCAGAGCAAGACAAAAGAGGGAGTACAGAACCCCGGAGAGCTTCTGGTGATTGCAGCACTCTTTCTCCTGTTCGGCTTTGGTACCTACTTCAAGGTACAGCCATTTTCCGGTATTCTGGAGATTGGGGAAAGCATTTCCAACTCATGGGACAAGAAAGGGAAAGAGGCTCCTGATAAACAGGTTGACCTCTATAAAGAGTCACCGCAACTGGCTTTTGCTGAAACAGCTCCAGAAAGAGGCTTGCGGGATGAGGATTTCTATGGTTTTTCAGAGAGAGGAGATGGAAGGGGACGGCATCATGGACGTGGCTATAAAAGAGAGAGGCACCACATAACAGATGGCGGCAGGGTATTGCCTGGAGAGCCGCAGACTGGAGTACGCCAGCAAGCAATTGAAGCCAGACCCGCTACAGCATCAACCATAAGAGTCAACAATAACGTTAACCAAATTAATGATTTTCAAGCACCTGATGACGAGTTGCATCGCCGGACAAGTGCAAGTTGTGCCTCATGCCACAATACCAGTCGTTGGTAAGCAGGATTCACTTCACGACTTTTTTTAGAAAACTTTTTACAGCAAGAATAAAGGCTTCTGGTTGTTCTTCTTGCGGAAGATGCCCGCAGTCCGGAACAACCACCAGCTCAACATTTGGGAGCTCACGGGCAAGCCGGAAGCTCTCTTCAGTTTTGACGGTCAGATCGTGCTCGCCAGTTATAACCAGTGAGGGAAGCGGCATGGTTTTCAGCCGGTTCTCCAGCCCGAGGTGATGTGTTTCAAGAAACAGCTCCCAGAATGCTCTCGACCAGTCACCAACCATCAGGTCACGACGAAAGGCGGCCAGTACTTCATCACTCAGCCGCTCTTTGTTATGCCAGAAGCCGCGAATATTTTTGTCGTACAGTTTTGTAATCAGTACCCTCATTAAACGGGAAAAAAGAGGTGTCAGGGCTTTCATGAGAGGCTTCATGAAAGCAGGCACTTCACTGGTGGCATAACCACTGTAGATCATGGCTCCAACCAGCACAACTCCCTCAACATGCTGAGGAGAGCGCAGGGCAGTGAGTAGCGCCAGAGTGCCACCGGTTGAATTACCGACCAGCACTGCTTTGCTGAAGCCATGTTTTTTTATCAACGCTATAACCAGGTCACTCTGGGCTTCAGGCGAGTAACTGACTCCATTATGTTTCGAGGGAAGCGGGCGTGATGTTCGCCCAAAAGCCGGACGATCAAAGGCGATGACCGTTGCGATCTCTGCAAGCTGTTCAAACACAAGGTTCCACGAGCGGATACTTAAAAAGCTGCCATGCAGTAGTACCACGAGAGGCTTTTCGCTCCCAGCCATCCGGTAATAAACATTGAAGCCATTCACCTCAATGAAGCGGCCGTCAGGAGAGAGTGACTGCTCCCTGGATGTGCCAGATTGAGGAGTCTCCTGATTGTCTCGTCTGGTCATGAGCAAAGAAACTTGTCAACGTTATGTTCAGGAAGCGCATGAAAGTAGTTCATCAACGCAGATTGGCTGGGAATATAAGCTTTGAATCCTTTTTTTCGGCACAGCTTTTTTCATCTTGATCCGCACCTCTTCAGTTGCTTCAGCAGGTTGCTATAGTCAGTATATGAATTTAGCCCAGAACGAAGGGATTTCATTGTTGTCCATTATGCTTTCGGAAAAATCACTGCAAAAATAATAGGGTCATAAAGAATTAATCATATTCAACGCAGGTCCCGTCATGAATGTTGTTGCCAGCGCCATCAGTACCATCATGGTGAAAAGTTCAGGAGAAAGCACACCAAGGTCATATCCGATATTTAGAATAACCAACTCCACCAATCCCCGAGTGTTCATGAGAACTCCGATGGAAAAACTCTCTTTCCATGAATGACCAACAAACCGTGCGGCAATAGCGCTGCCTGCAAGTTTTCCTGTCACAGCCACAATAATGACAATCAGGCAGATACCCCATAAATATGGTGTGTTCAACAAACCGATTTGAGTGCGGAGTCCACTGAAAGCAAAAAACAGAGGTAAAAACATGATAAGGCTGATATCTTCAATTTTCTGAACCAGCATCTGTCGAAACTTCAAATTCGGCGGAATAATGATTCCAGCCACAAAAGCCCCAAATAAAGCATGAATGCCAATAATTTCTGTCAGATAAGCAGATAATAATAACATGAGAAAAATAAGGGCCAAGATTGATCTATTGATCGTTTCATGAGTAAAATAAAGGTTGGCTAAATGCTTCAAATAGGGCTTGACCCCGTAGAACATCAGCAAGATATATCCCCCAGAGAGCAACAGGGTGCTCAGCGCTCCTGAGAACGCCCCTACTTTAACGACGGAGATAACGACAGCCAACAAACACCAGCCGGTGACATCGTCCACCGCAGCACAGGTGATGGCTGTGGTACCTAAAGAGCTCTGTGTTAAACCCCGCTCCTGAAGTATTCTGGCCAAAACAGGAAAGGCTGTGATACTCATGGCAATCCCCATAAACAACGCAAAGGCTGAAAAAGGAACGTTTGGAGCATACGCAGGATAAAGAAAGTAAGCTAGACCTACCCCTAAAAAAAAAGGGAAAATAATGCTGGCATGGCTGACTATTATCGCAGTGTGAGCATTTTTTTTCAGCTCACTGACATCTAACTCCATGCCGATGATAAACATAAAGAGAATCAATCCGATCTGGCTCAGAAATTGGAGGTTGGGGAGAGAAGTAGCAGGAAAGAGAAAGGTTGAAAATTCAGGAAACAATAGACCCATCAGAGATGGTCCCAAAACAATTCCGGCAATAATTTCCCCGATAACGGTTGGTTGCCCAACTTTACTAACGAGCCAACCCAACAGACGCGCCGTAAAAATAATGGAAACCATTTGCAGTATAAATATCGACAGAGGATGTTGCAGATTATGGAGTAACTCATCGAATATTGAGCCAGTCTCTTTTTTTGGGTTCAGCAACACTTCAGTGATGCCTTTGTTAATTTCAAGGTTTTTTCCCTGTTGAAGCACTATCCACAACAACAATCCCAGACTACCGATCACCATGAAATAAAAAATGATATTTTTTTTCATGAGTTCTCCTCTGCTGCGAATCTTTATTGCCGTGAGCCAACACGGCTTATACTAACCTGCCTGATTCAGAAAAAGTGGAAACGTGTGTATATCTGATTAAAACTACTTCCAGATTTTCTTGGCAAACCAGCTAAAATAATACCCAAGAATAATATATGAAAATAATGATTGTTTATTATTCGGGTTTATACAGAACAGTTTAAACGACCAAGTAAATTTCACATCCATTACTGCGCTCTGGTTTGTCCGATCCCGCATGGGTGCAAATGCCCCTCCGCCATACGCAGGCAGCGATCAGCAAGCGCGGCGTACTCTTCGTTGTGGGTAACGATGATAAAGGAGGTGCGTCTTTCCTTGCTCAGTTTGGCCATCAGCTCGTAAAGGATGTGGCTATTCTGGTTGTCAAGGTTGCCGCTTGGCTCGTCGGCAAGCACCAGCCTGGGGTTGTTCATCAGGGCGCGGGCAATGGCGACCCGTTGCTGTTCGCCGCCGGAGAGCTCGGAGGGGAGATGGTCAAATCGCTCCGAGAGACCCAGGGTTGCAAGCAGTTCAGCAGCACGTTTTTTTGCTGGCGGAAGTTTGCCGGTGGCAATGAATTCGGGCATCGCCACATTTTCGAGGGCAGTGAAGTCGGAGAGGAGGTGGTGAAACTGAAAGACAAAGCCTATTTTCTGGTTCCTGAACCTGGCAAGCGCTTTTTGTGAGAGGGTGTACTTTGTCTCCCTGAACAAGAGCTCGTTGTCGAACATAATCTCACCACTGTCGGGAGTATCGAGGGTGCCGAGCAGGTTCAGCAAGGTTGTTTTGCCGCTTCCCGAGGCACCGATGATGGTCACCATCTCACCTTCGCCGACCGTCAGATCGACCCCTCGAAGGATCTGTATAGTGCGCTTGCCCGGTATGGTGTATGACTTGCTGATGTTCTTTGCTGTGAGCATTTTGACGTTGGTCTGGTTTGGCAGTTCCCTTATATGTTGTCAATTATTCGTTACACTGTTTCGCGTTTGCCCAAGCTCTCTGCCAACATGGATGTCACAAGAGAGTTCCTGCTGCCCCCCTTTTGTTTGGCTCTCATAACCAAACGGGAATGAATGTTTTATACTCATTGGATAAGGTTCCAGGTTCTTAATGAATTTGATTCTTGGTTAGAAGAATCTTTTCGACTCTATCAGTTCGAGCGATAGATATAAGCATCTTCAATAAATGAACCATTAATGGCATTTCTTGAAAATCTTATACCAGAAATTCCTTCTGATTTAATTGCACATTTCAAGAGTTGAACAATGTTATCGGCTGTGTTTGTAACAGTTATATCATGTGTTGATAGTATCTCTTCATCTTCAGAAGCAAGATTATTGGCATTAATGACTTTTCTATAATATTCACGAGGTCCTAAGTCGGTAACTAGCGGTGAAGCGAGGATAA
>SZYA01000072.1 GCA_005843815.1 Chlorobium sp. | reverse complement strand
CAACTGTGCAACCCTGCCAGCGCCACTTATCGAATCAGAGCTCTTCGGCCACGAAAAAGGGAGTTTTACGGGCGCCACAGAACGGAGGATCGGCAAGTTTGAACTGGCTGAAGGGGGGACTATTTTTCTGGATGAAATCGGTGAGCTTCCTCTTGAACTACAGGCAAAGCTGCTTCGTGTGTTGCAGGAGCGAGAGCTTGAACGTCTTGGGGGAAAACAGGTGATCAAGGTTGATGTCCGTGTCATTGCCGCGACGAACCGCGATCTAGCCCGTGAGGTTGCTGAAGGGCGGTTCCGTGAGGATCTTTTTTTCCGGCTCAATGTTTTTCCGCTGGCGATTCCTCCTCTCAGCGAACGTCGTGAAGATATTGCCATGCTCGCCGCTCATTTTGCCGCAAAGTTTTCAAAGGAATTTGGCAAGCCGGTTCGCTCTTTCCGGGAGAGCGACATGAATCGCCTGGTTGGGCGTGAGTGGAAGGGCAATATCCGGGAACTCGCTCACCTGATCGAACAGGCGGTTATTGTCTCTGATGGTTCGACACTTGATTTTTCAACCATCCTCTCTTCCTCTGCACCCGCATCAGGGCTTCAGGCAGCCGATCATACCAGAACAATGGTCAATTTTGAACACGATATTGCCGTAATGGAGCGAGAGTTGATTCTTGATGTCCTCAGCCGTTCAAAAGGGAGGGTGAGTGGCGTGGGTGGTGCCGCCGAGCAGCTCGCCATGCACCCAAAAACCCTCTATTCTCGTATGGAGAAGCTTGGGCTCAGCAAGCGATATCAATAGTCGTTAAGCACGATTTCGACATCCGGGGCCTGTGGCGCACCTGCCCCGTTCGATTGAACGGCGAAGTAATGGTTAGTGAGCCTCCAGCCAGTTTTTTCCAATGCCGATATCGACCTCAACCGGTACGTTTTTAACCCCGCAAATTAATGCGGCCTCAATCATAGCTTGTTCCACCAGGCGTGAAAGCGGCTCTTTTTCTGCATCGGTTGTCTCAAAGAGCAGCTCATCATGCACCTGCAGCAGCATGACGGAGTGCATCTGCTGTTCAAGCATCCGCACACTGCAGAGATTCATGGCGCATTTGATGATGTCAGCCGCTGTGCCCTGAATCGGGGTATTCATGGCGGCCCTTTCCGCAGCTTTCTGAACATTGGTATTCCGGCTGTTAAGGTCAGCGATGTAACGGCGTCGTCCGAGAAGCGTTGAGACGTAGCCGCGCTGTTTTCCCGTTTCAATAATGGTCAGTAGTGCCTTGAAGAGGCCGGGATATTTGGCTTTATAGGTGTCGATAATGATTTTGGCCTCTTTCTGTGGAATATTGAGCCGTTTGGCGAGACCGAAAGGCATGATACCATAGAGGACTCCGAAATTCACCTCTTTTGCCTTGCGTCGCATATCGCTGGTAATCTCATCAAGCCCAAAAATCACTCTCGCTGTGGCAGTGTGAATATCTTCGCGGTTGCGGAATGCCTCAATGAGTTGAGGATCTCCTGATATCTCAGCCGCAATCCGCAGCTCAATCTGTGAGTAATCAGCCGAGAGCAGCCACTTTTCAGGGGTTGAGGGGATAAAGGCGCGGCGGATCTCCTTGCCGAGCGGTGTGCGAACAGGGATGTTCTGCAGGTTCGGATTGGAGGATGAGAGCCGGCCCGTTGCTGTGATAAACTGGTTGAAGGAGGTATGTACTCTGCCGGTTACCGGGTTGACCATCCTGGGCAGGGCATCGATATAGGTGCCCTTGAGTTTCTGGAGGCTCCGGTATTCGAGGAGGTCGCTGGCTATGGGATGCTGGCCGGCAAGCTCCTCAAGGACCTCCACATTTGTTGAAAAACCGGTTTTGGTGGCTTTTCTTGTCGGAAGCCCAAGGACGTTGAAAAGGATATGCGAAAGCTGTTTCGGAGAATCAATGTTGAAGGTTGAGCCAGCTGCTCCAAAAATCTTTTCGGTCAGCAGCTCAAGCTCTTTTTGAGCGGTAACTGAGGCTTTTGCAAGATGTGCAGAGTCAATGCTGACACCCGCATACTCCATGGCAGCCAAAACGGAGACGAGGGGAAACTCAATTTTTTCGCAGATCCAGAGCAGCTCTTTTTCTCCTTCAAGCTTTTTGCGGAACATGTTTTCGAGCTGGAGGGCAAGATCGGCATCCTGACAGGCATAGTTCGACAGCTTTTGCCGGTCCACGTCAAAAATATGCAGTTTCGCTTTGCCGGTGCCGACCAGTTCGTCAAAGGTTGTGGTCTGGTAGCCGAGATAGCGGGCCGACAGATCATCAAGATTGTGTTTCTCTTCCGGGTTGAGCACATAGCTGGCGAGCATGGTGTCAAAACCAACCGGCGAAAGATCAATCCCGTATTTTTTCAGAACGAGGATGTCGTATTTGAGGTTCTGGCCACTTTTCGGAAGCGAGGGATCTTCAAGCAGAGGTCTGAGGAGTTCCAATGTCTCTTTCCGGTCAAGTGCACTCTGCGAAAAAGAGATGAAGTGCGCTCTCTTTGCTTCAATGGAGATCGAGATGCCTGCCAGTTCAGCCTTAAAGGTATCAAGACTGGTTGTTTCGGTGTCAACAGCGATGCGTGAAGCGTCCTGCAGTGAAGCTATAAGCGTGTTCAGCTTCTCTCTTGTATCAACGAGCGTGTAGTCACCCTCCTGTTGCGGTGAGCGGAGTGGGGGTTTGGGCTCTTCGGGCGGATCGATCGGGTATTCCTGGATTGAATCCTCTCCGCCAGGGTTTTGGAGCAGCGCTTCGAAAATGGATGGTATTCTCAAGGCGATGGATTTGAATCCAAGTTTTTGCAGCAGTGGCACAAGTTTTGTGCGATCCGGTAATCCACAGGCGAGATCGTTCAGGGTAACATCAATCTGAAGATCGGTGCGTATGGTGACCAGTTGTGTTACCAGATCAAGGCGCGATTGAAACTCTTCAAGGCTTTGCCGGGTTTTTGGGGCAAGGTGGTCGAGATTGCGGTAGATATTCGGCAGCGAATGGTATTTGTTAAGCAGTGTTGATGCGGTTTTTGGTCCGATACCTTTGGCTCCCGGAATATTGTCTGAGGTGTCGCCGGTCAGCGCCAGAAACTGGGTGAACAGCTCAGGCAAAACTCCAAAGTGATCAGCAATTTCGTTTTTACCGAACAGCTCCAGCTCATTCTGGTTTTTACCCGGTCTGAGCATTTTTACTCCATCGTGGACAAGCTGGGCAAGATCCTTGTCAGGGGTAACAATGAAGATGCGGCAACTATCTTCAAACTTTTTTGTGGCTGCACCGATAAGATCATCAGCTTCGTAGCCGGAAGTTTTAATGAGTGGAATGTTAAAGGCATCCAGCAGTTCAAAAACCACAGCAAGCTGCATGATCAGCTCTTCCGGCGGCGCTGCCCGATTGGCCTTGTAGGCTGGAAAAAGATCGTGCCGAAAGGTCTTCTCCTTGCTGTCAAAGACCGCCGCGAGATAGTGTGGTTTATAGGTTTCAAAAATTTTAAGCAAGGCCGTCACAAAACCATAGAGAGCGCCGGTCGGCATTCCCTCAGCGCTTGTCATGCCGGCACGTTGCAGGGCAAAAAAGGCGCGGTAGAGCATCGCCATACCATCAATCAGAAAGAGCGCGGGCTTCTCCTGGATAATGGCTGGCACATCAGCCCTCTTTACCGGTTCGTCAGGCGGGAAGATGTCTAGTTGGCGGTTGTTCATTCTGCAACCACCCCGTAACTTCCAAGAACATTCACCATGGTGGCGAATTCACGGAGATGGTTGAGTGCATTGTGGATATTCGGCTCCGCCTGATGGCCGATAAAATCGACATAAAAAAGGTACTCAAAGGCCTTTTTTCTGAACGGTCGCGACTCGATTTTTGTCAGATCAATATTGCGCATGGCAAAGGTGGCCAGCGCCTTGAAGAGCGAACCCTGCTCGTTGGGAAGAGTAAAGGCAATGGATGTTTTGTATTGCGATCTATCAAGTTTTGATGATATTTCAGCCAATTGCAGCGGATCATGGTTTTCGGCATGAGCAATACAGAAAAAACGGGTGATGTTCCACTCTTCGTCAGCGAGGTTCTCCTTCAGGATTTCGAGTCCGTAGAGCTCGCCCGCTCTTTTTGAGGCAATGGCAAGCTTGGTGGGGTCTTGTTCAGCGGCAATCATTTTTGCGCTGCCCGCAGTATCATAAGCCGCCTCGGCTTTGAGATGCTTGTGTGTGGCAAAGAAATTTCGACACTGGGCAAGTGCCTGTGGGTGAGAGAGCACCTTGAGGGCATGCTCTGCTGAAGCCTCTTTGATTCCAAGCAGACAGTGTTCAACCTTGACAAAGGTTTCGGCAGCAATGGTGACCGGATGCTGGAGCAGCAGGTCGTAGTTCTGATGAATACTGCCCCCAAGTGAATTTTCGATGGGGATCACCGCATAATCGACCTTCCGCTTTTCAACGGCAGCAAAGACCTCCTCAAATGATTCGTAAGGTTTTGGAACTCCAATTCTGAGAGCGGCGATTTCACTATATGCGCCCGGTTCTCCCTGATAGGCGATCATCAAGTTTGTCATTGTTTTTTCTTGTTGTTAACTTACACGGATGCCGTCTGATTTGATTTTATTTAAAG
>SZYA01000086.1 GCA_005843815.1 Chlorobium sp. | reverse complement strand
TTTCAGGTTGAGAAGTGAAACAGGTACTGTAAACCGTAGGCAGGGGGAACAGAAGTCTTTGTAAAATATATTGATGGAGTGCCGAAATTTCTCGACGGTCGAGCCTTTGATGATTTCACAGAATAACCTCACTTCTGCCAGGATCTTTTGATCGTTTAAGGTCTATTCCTGAATTTCGGAGCGGTGAGTTATGAAAAAAACTTGAGAGGGGCTCACTCGGCCTGCGAACATTGATTGCCTTGTTGTATTCGTCAAAAGAGATAACCACTGCTGAAGGCTTGCCATGCAGGGTAATAGCCTGTGTACCTGATAAATATGCCGGTGTGCTCTATGCTCCCATAACCATTCCCGAGGGTGCAAGCTTCAGGGATATGGTTGCCATCAAAGGCAAAACCGATATCGGCGACCAGATCACCAAACATATTCTCGGGCCACTGGCGAGCGCCAACAAGCTCGCCGACATGCCGGACTTCAACGACGACACCAAGGTTGGCAGCGGAAAAGACAAGGTCGATACGCTCACCACCCTCATCGCCATTTTTGAGAACCCGGCGCTTGATTTTTCCAGAAATCGGGCAGAGGGTGACGATTAAAGTGGGTGGACTATAAGCTATTGTTTTGGCGTTGGGATATAAAAACCCAAACGGTTTTGCTTATATTGCTGGCCATCAGTGGTCAATTCTTGTTTACTATTTGTTCATCAGACAATAGCTTAAAGAAATCAGGAGTCTGCTAACACAGGATGGGTAAGGGGTGGACAATAAAGGACTCGAACCTTTGACCTCTCGCGTGTGAGGCGAACGCTCTAACCAACTGAGCTAATTGTCCATAATTTCAAGTTGGAGTATAGGCTTTGAGAATCATTTTTGCAACGTTGGTGACTGTTATTTTTATTAATCTTAAAGAGTGAAACTGTGGATAGAAAGAATCGGGTAACTCAAGCGAGATGGTTGGCACATTGTTTTTGTGGCAGAGTTTTCATGGTGATGCTGTTTATTTCTCTTTTGTTCAGTAATCAGGCAGTTGCCAGTGATGGGGTTGAACGTGCGGGTGATATACTTCAGGTTGTGTTGCCGGTCAGCGGAGCTGGTATTGCTCTTGCCCGGGATGACAAAGAGGGGCTCATACAACTTGCAAAATCAGGCGCTCTCACGCTTGCCCTCACTTTTGGGATGAAGTATACCATTCCTGCCACTCGCCCTGATGGAGGAGATCACTCTTTTCCATCAGGACATACCTCTGTTTCGTTCTCATCAGCAGAGTTTATCCGTGAACGATATGGCTGGAATTACGGTATTCCCGCTTATGTTGTAGCCTCTTATGTAGGGTATAGCCGGGTAGAATCAAAACGACACTACACCCGGGATGTGATTGCTGGGGCCGTAATCGGAATAGGCAGCAGCCTGTTATTTACTGAGCCATATAAAGATTGGCTTATGAAACCCGCAGTTGCCAGCTCTTTTTATGGAGTGACTCTTTCTCATGTATGGTAGCGGCTTTTTTCAGCCACTTTTTGCAAGTATGTTGCATTGGTGTCTGCTGTTTCTCATTTTATCATGTAATGCTATGGGATATAATCAATTAACACCTGACGAAGAGCGGGTAATCCTGCACAAAGGTACAGAAATGCCTGGAAGTGGTACATATTACCTCAACAAGGCAGATGGGCACTATCTCTGTCGTCAGTGTGATGCCCCTCTTTTCAGCTCTTCGGATAAATTCGATTCAGGTTCTGGCTGGCCAAGTTTTGATGATGCCATTGATGGTGCTGTCAAGCAGATTCCTGATGCTGATGGACGGCGCACGGAGATTGTGTGTGCCCGGTGTGGCGCTCATCTTGGGCATGTTTTTTTCAAAGAGGGGCTGACGGAAAAAAATGTTCGTCACTGTGTGAATTCACTCTCCCTGAGTTTTTTGCCGCAGGCAAAGTCTGCCGGAATGATGCATAAGGCGATTTTTGCAGGCGGATGTTTCTGGGGAGTTGAGTACCATTTCAGTAAATTGAAAGGCGTGCTCTCCGCCAAATCGGGTTACATTGGAGGGCTTGTTGACCATCCAGCCTACAAGCAGGTTTGCAGTGGCAAAACCGGACATGCGGAGGCGGTTGAGATTGAGTTCGATGCTTCTTTGGTGAGTTATGAAACTCTTGCAAAACTTTTTTTTGAGATTCATGATCCGACGCAGATGAACCGGCAGGGGCCTGATATCGGCACTCAGTATCGTTCCGCCATTTTTTATACCGATGAAGAGCAGAAAATGGTGGCCGAAAAGCTGATTGGGGAGTTGAAGAGTAAAGGATATCATGTCGTGACAACCATTGAAAAGGCAGGGATCTTCTGGGAAGCGGAGGAGTACCATCAGGACTACTACGCAAAAACGGGCCATCAACCCTATTGCCACATCTATCAAAAACGTTTTTAGCTTTGAAGATGAAGCAGCTTCGGGAGTGTGATATATTGTCTCTCAATGTGCAACAGATATCTCTGCTGTCTGCTACCAACGTCCCCTTTTTTCTTTAAGGTATGATCAATGGATATGACCTTGTTGCTGTTTGGCGGGAGTACAGGAAGCTTGACAGTGGCCAAGTAACCGTTGACATCAATATCGGGGATTTCAGAGGGTATGTCGCCGGGGTTTGCGATGTCTGTAATTGCTGGTTGTTTACCACTCCTGAGGGAACAACTCAGGGGCAGGTGTGCGCTGTTGTGGGGCTGTGGCTGGAAAAAACACCTCAACGGTGGCACGAACCGGCAATGCCGCTGGTGATTCAGGCGCTTCAGGAGGCATTTCCTTATCGTCGCAACAAACGGCGAGGTATATGGCGCACCGTCTTAATATTTGAGGGTAATGCTGTCGTTCGCACGCTGGTAAACGTAGCTTCTCGGGTTGTCTATCTTTTTCACCGCAAAGATCGTTGATGCCCTCTCCCACAAATCAGTATCTTCAGCATAATCAAGATCTCGGAATCCATCTACAGCAAAAAAAAGCTCTCTTTTACCAAATAAGGTTCCTCCAAGGATGCACTCACGAATGTGAATAAGTTGAGTGATATCCCGACAGTCTTTCACCATCGTCTTTTCATCACATAAAAATCCACCAGAGAGCAGAGCCGTGTCAGGCATTGCCTCCATAAGTGCGATTCTCGATGCCAGATGGTTCTCCAGATAGTGGTCGTCACTGTCGAGAAAGGTGATATATCGTCCAAATGAAGCCTGAATGCCCGCATTTCTTGAGAGGGCGACTTTCCGGTTTTTATGCTTCATATACCGGATATTGGGGCGCATTTCAAGAAATGGAGCAACTGTTTCGAAGCTGTTGTCTGAACTCCCATCATCAACAACAATGAGTTCCCAGTTGCTGAATGTCTGGCTGATCACACTCCTTATTGCCTTTTCAAGATAATTCGCCCGGTTAAAGGTGGGGAGGATGACGGAGATATCAGGTTTATAGTTGAACCTCATGGTCTTGCCGCTCTGATGGCAAAGGCGCAGACAAGCATACCGGCAACCAGAAAGTTCTGTGCAATGGCGTTATAGCGCACATCCATTGTGGCCGGTGATTTTACCAGGGAAAACTGCAACAGGAATTGCGGAATGACGAGGGCTGCAACCACAATACCGTAGGTGGATTGTCCTATCATGAACATATAGAGTGCGGCCAGAATCTGGCCTGCATTGATCAGTACCGCAGCAATTTTGGCTGCATTGCTCTCCCCGAACACTACGGGCAACGTTCTGATGCCAACCTGTCGGTCGCCTTCAATCGATTTGAAATCGTTGATGGTCATGGTGCCGGTGCTGGAGAGGGTGAAGAGGGCGGCAACAATCAACGACGGTTGCAGCGAAGAGAGGGTAAATGCCGGATTATAGGCGATTTCGCCTGCAATCCAGGGGATAATAAGATAGGAGACTGCCACAATGATATTGCCAGCCCAGAGCCGCTTTTTCAGCTTGATGGGATTTGCGCTGTAGAGGTGCGCATTGACAATGCCAATGACCACGTACAAGCCAATCAGAGGATGAATCAGATAGCCGATGATGACCGAGAGAAGCGACCAGATTGCAATCAAAATGGTGGCATTTTTCAGCGAGATTGCTCCACCGGGTATCGGACGATTGGGTTCGTTGATCTCATCAAGATCACGGTCAAAATAGTCGTTCAGCATTTGGCAGGTTCCACTGGCCAGCGGGCCAGTCAGCAACATGCCAAGAATAAACTTCATGCCGAGCAGATCCGCCCATCCGAAAGCGCCACTTGCCACGGCACCACACAAAAAACTCCAGATAACCGGAATCCAGGTGACTGGCTTAAGAAACCGTATAATCAGCGCCAGTTTCGAAAGACTTTCAGCGGGCATCGGGCGGGCTTGCACCAGCTTGCGCACATTTAATGGTGTTTTGAACTCACCACTATCGTGCGGTTCTTCTGGATTTCTGGTGGTACGCAAATCGCTCACACTTACTGACTTATATGTTGACAAACAGTGGCTGTCGGAAAATAACAGGTAAAATGGAATAAATGAATTACATGTCACAAAACAGCCATGGTATCTCCATTATATCGTGAAATATTGCAGGCGATCCATTGCCAGCGTTCCTGTTATCCACTCATGATGCGCACTATATTTGTATATTCAACACGATTCTGTCACTACAGCGAACCTGTTGCATGATGAAGAAAGATATCTATAGCCTCTCTTTTACCACAGGCGGCCTCTTTCATCAAGAGTCTCTCATCCTTGCCAGGCTGTTTGTAGATGCCAATGACTGGGACCGAGTGCGAGTGCGAGATCGAGTTCAGTCCGAAAATCTATTACAGTCAAGAACACTCACCACCTCAAAGCGTTTCTGCAGTGAAATTATCTCAAGAGTGAAAACTCTTGAACAGAGTGAGCTGGATTTGTTGATTTATGGAAGCATGCAGGAGCAGAAATATCTGCTCTGGATCGCGGTTTGCCGTCGCTACCGCTTTATTGCTGAATTTGCGGAAGAGGTTGTTCGCGAGCGATATATTGGCCTGAAGCATGATCTTCACTACGTGGAGTTCGATTTCTTTTTTCATAAAAAGTCGGAGTGGCACCCTGAACTTGAAGCCATAGCGCTGACGACCAGAAAGAAGCTGCGTCAAGTTTTGTTCAAATAATAAATCAGTTGCAAACATGACAACATCTATCGAACATACTCCTGGCAGCGGTAAAACGGTAATCTGTCCAATATGCGGCCAGCAGTTTACCTGTGCTCTCTCTTCAACCTGCTGGTGTGTTACCAAAACGGTTCCGCCCCAGGTGCGTGACTATCTTGCCGGTCGCTATGAAACATGCGTATGCAGCACCTGTCTTGATCGATTGATAAAGCAAGCTGGAACGGGGGAAAGCTCCTGAGTAATACCGCCTTTTTTGAGAATGGCATTCTCTCTCCATATTGATAATGATCTTTTAAATCAAGGAGTTATATCATGAAACATCTCTTGTGTTATTCGCTTTTCGTCATGCTGATTGTTTCGATGCATGGGGGAGAGGCTTTTGCCGCTGAAAAACCCTCTGTGGAAAAGGGGCATCTGCTTTTTAACTCTCAATCGCTTGCCGGTGCACCCTCCGGAAAAAGCTGTGCAGGATGCCATCCTGCTGGCGAAGGGTTGGAAAACGCATGGAAGAATCCGAATCTTGTTGGACGGGTCAATACCTGTATTGCTGGTCCGTTGAGAGGCTCGAAACTCAATGAAAATTCCATTGAAATGCAGTCGCTGATCATGTACATTAGGTCATTGAAACAGCAACACTAAAACAGGAATTATGCAGAAAGAGACCATTACGATACTCGGGTGCGGCTGGCTCGGGTTGCCGCTTGCACAAGCTCTCGTCAAGGAGGGCTATCCAGTCAAAGGATCAACTACGACGGAGGAGAAGCTTGAGCTGTTGCAGGAGGTGGGGGTGGAGCCATACCTGATACGCCTTGACCCTGAGGTAACCGGTGACGATGTTGTAGCTTTTCTCCAGAGCGATATCCTTATTGTCAATATTCCTCCGACACGGCGAGAAGATATTCTTGAGTACCATATTGAGCAGTTTTCCTCACTGATTGACGCACTTGGTCAGTCACCAGTGCGCTCCGTGCTGATGGTCAGCTCCACATCGGTCTATCCATCGCTCAATCGGGAAGTTACTGAAGAGGATGCCGTTGATCCTGAATCCCCGTCCGGGCAGGCGCTGCTCCTTGTCGAAGAGATGCTGATGCAGGAGAGCGGATTTCAGACCACGGTGCTGCGTTTTGGCGGTCTGGTTGGTTATGACCGTAACCCTGAAAAGTATCTCCCCGCGTTGACAGCGGTGACCAATCCCGATCAGCCGATGAACCTCATTCATCGTGACGATTGCATCAAGATCATCTCGGAGATTATCCGCTTGCAGCAGTGGGGCGAAGTGTTCAACGCTTGTGCACCGCATCATCCACTTCGGCGCGACTATTACGGCAGAGCAGCCGAAGCGGCCGGAGTTCCACAACTCCCTCTGGCGCAATCTGACATCCCGGCTCCCTTTAAAGTGGTGAATAGCGACAAGCTGGTCAGTGCGCTGGGATATACATTTTTGCATCCGGATCCGGTTGGGTAGGAGTGTGTCACTTTTTGTTTGAGACAGTGTTTTAATAGTGTATTTGTGTGGAGTTTTAAACCAATATTGATTAGAGCTATACGCTAAGGCAATACAGAGAGGTGCCTTTATGACATCAAATACAATACCTTAAAGCCTG
>SZYA01000034.1 GCA_005843815.1 Chlorobium sp. | reverse complement strand
TCACTTTATTCCCTAAAGCGCCAGAAAGATCGTTTGGTCGTAAATTTATTTCCCTTGAGATCATTCCATCATAGCACTTCGTATCTGCCAACAGATTAAGTAATGCCTTGCTTGCGTCACCCCGTATACTGCCTTCATTGGAAGCAATACACAGATATTCGATCATATACTCAAATCTTGGTAACTGGACGCCCTCCATCGAAGCAAGCAGGGGGGCAAATAATGTTTTACCCGTCCCTGTCAATCCATCTAATACCAGTATACTATCTGTGAATGCAACATTTCTCTTGTACGTCATTCCTCTATACCCTTATTTTTCTTAAATCTCAGTTTCAATACAATTCGTAAATTTGTCTTACCATACTCCCCAACCCCCATCAACCACCAAATTCTGCCCGGTAACATACTTCGACATATCACTAGCCAGATAAGCAACAACGCCACAAAAGTCATCCTCGATTGCCATGCGGCCCAATGGTGTTTTAGCTTCATAGCGCTGAACAAACGCTTCTGGCTGGTTTCTGAATACCCCACCCGGTGATATTGCATTGACTCGCACACTTGGCGCAATGGTGGTTGCCAACCATCGGGTGAATTGAATGAGCCCACCTTTTGATGCGCCATAAGCTGCTGGGTTGCTCATGCTGGTGCCTTCATACAAGCTCCAGTCAGGGCCATACATGCCGTAGATTGATGCGATGTTGATAATACTGGCACCATCAGCAACCTTGAGCAACGGAGTTAAACCCTTGCAAAGATCAAATACAGCGGTAAGGTTGACTTCCAGTGCTCGACGCCAAGTATCCACGGTTTGTTCTTCAAAAGGAACTGCCCAACCTTGCAGGTCTGAGGTACCAACAAATGCTGCGTTATTGATGAGGATGTTGAGCCCTTTGCCTCCACTTTTTAACCAAGCGATTAATTCCGTTCGTTGCTCCTGAAGTTCAAGATCACAGCAATAATGCTCAACATTGACACCCCATCTTTCGGCCAAGATTGTACAAGGAGTTTCAAAATCTGATTCCGGTCGATCAACCAGCACTAAATCTGCTCCAAGTTCAGCCAAGGTATCGGCCATCACTTTACCCAAACCACCTGTTGCACCGGTAATCAGTGCACGACGACCTGTAAGGTTCATGAGTTCTTTTATAGTGCTCAAAGATTTTGTTTTTTTATTTTAAAAAGACATTCAGCGATCTGAAAATCCAACAAGGTATCAATATCAATCGCTCGTTCAACAGGCACGTTAACCGCTTTGACCCGGCCTTCAAACATAGCGTTATGGGTCATCACAAACTTGGAGTTCGATACGTAGCAGACGGTCGCCATATCGTACACCACCGGTGCATCCTGGCGATGGGCAATGGCTGACTGCGGCGGATTAACCAGCCCGACTGTGCCATCTGTATTGGTTTTCACCATATTGAAGTAAGGACTACGGTGGGCGTCAGTAACGGTGATGACCATATCAGCATCGCCTTTTTCGTATTCGTCAAGGCAGTTTTCAATATCCAATCCGAGCCGCAAGGGCGCTGTGGTTGGCACGGAGACCATTACCTCTGGCAATGCGCCTGTTGTTTCAAGCAAGTAATTGAGGGCATGACACCACGCGAGCCATTCGGGGCTATTGTCATGCGCCAGTTCTGCTGGACGAATAAAAGGGACTTCGGCACCATACTCACGCGCCACTGCCGCAATTTCTTCAGAATCGGTGGAGACAATAACCCGTTCAATGCGCTTGACGGCAAGAGCTTGCTCAATAGACCATGCGATTAATGGTTTGCCTCCCAAGGGACGAATATTTTTGCCCGGCAAACCTTTGGAGCCACCACGGGCAAAGATAAATGCTACTGCTTTCATCAGTTAACCTTAATTATAGCGTCACGATATGAACTATGCATGGGTTGCTTGCTGCAACACCTGCTCAGCCCATCGGTTAAGACTTTGTCCGGTATGCGCGGCTGCTTTGAGTGCTGCAGCATGAACCACAGGATTAACTCGCAACATGAGACGTCCGGACGCGGGCTTTTCGGGTGCCTGACCCAACTTCTTACAGGCAATTACATAATCATCCACCGATTCATGAAATGCCTCGGTAAACTCAGCCACGGAATCTCCATGAAAGCATATAAGGTCATCTATGCCGAGCACGCGCCCAACCAGAATATTATCGTCAGGATCAAAGTCAAGGCTGGCCATATATCCACAGTAGGTCATTGTGTTTTTCATGGGGTAATCTCCAGTTTTATCAAAAACTCACGCACAACCTTCACTCGGTAGATAAGTGCCTCGCGTTGCGGATGCGGTCGGTGAAAATGGGCTCGTCGGCCATCCTTTTCGAAGGTCACCGACGACCCGCTCCCTTCCACCACCTTGCAACCAACGGCTACCAGTAGTGCTTCGATATGATTCCACGGCAGATTGCCACATATCGGATCCGAGAATATCTTGTCGAGAGTCTTTTGATGTTTATTATTCACAACAATAATGATAGCAATTTATAAAAAATATGCAATCATTCACATCTCATTGGTTAGTATTGGGGCCATCGTTGCTACAGTTACCTGCCTTCCTGAAGCTGCTGAGAGACGCGCTGCTTCAATAATTTCCAAAACTTTAAAGCCATCCTCACCCGTAACCAATGGCATTTTGTGTTCGTTGACACAATCTATAAAGTTTTTCCACTCTGCCAGATAGCTGTCATCGCGATGGTGTTGGTGGCAAAACAGTTCACGCCACTCTTTTGCTGCGGCTTCATACAGTTCCACCACACCCGTTAAACCATTCCAGCGGAGAGTTCCGTTTTCGCCAATGGCTGTACAACTTCGCGTTGTATCGTGACGTATAAAATCAAGGTTGACGGTACCAATAAGCTGAAAATTATCTTCGTCCGGCACAAAACCAAGAACCAAGTGCGCGGTATCTTCAACATCAATTTCTAAAGCGCTTTGGCGGCTTAGTGTGGCGTTGACCCATTCAACTTCGCCAAAAATCCAACGCAAATAATCAAGTTCATGGCTGAGTTCAAGCAATACTCCCCCACCAAGTTCATGACGCGCCGATACGCTTTGCCGGTAATCGGTATCAGGGCGCCAAGATGGTAAATATTGGCCAATTTCGCAACGTACAGAGAAAACCCTTCCAATGGTATCATCAAGAAGCAAATTGCGGAAGCGTTGAAGTGAGGATAAAAATCGAAGATTGTACCCGGTCAGCAACACCGTACCTTGCTTTTGACAGGTCTCTATCAAGTGAGTAACCCCATCAAGTGATGATGACAAGGGTTTCTCTATGAGCAGATACACTCCCACATCAGCTAATCGCTGAGCTACCGGAATGTGAAATGGTGCAGGGTTGGCAATAACTGCAATTTGAGGTAAAAAAGCAACCGCTTGCTCCATGGTTGAAAAGCAGCCATCAGCATATTTGGGAATTACCTGGCACTCTTGATGGCGCAAGACCTGTATATCTGCATCAGAAAAAAGCTCGCGCGCAATCCTCAGGTGTCGAGTCCCAATGCTGCCGAGGCCAACGATAAGGATGCGGCTAATCAAGCGGGGAGGCATTGAGCGGTTTTATTAGTCCACAAATGCTGCTCAAGCAACTGGATGTCCCATACCGGCAAATCAACTCCTCTCTCAATTAGTGACTGCCGCGCCTGCTTTAAACCATCACCTACGAAATTAAATAGATGTGCGGTAGCAACAGCATCAACTCGATGGTCTGCAATACCTTCTGCAAGATGAATGGCATTGCCTACCCCACCAGCTAAAATAACTGGTTTTGGCATAACCTTCGGGAGCAGGTCAAGCAAATGCAAATCATACCCTTGCCCTGTACCGTCACGATCCATTGAATTTAGATAAATTTCACCAACTGGCTGTTGTATAACTTCAGCAATACTTTGAGCCGCCGAACCGCCTTCGCATTGGTGTCCTGAATCCGACCAGACCTGATATTCACCGTCTATATCGCGCTTTATATCCACTGAGCCAACGACACATTGCTGACCAAACTCACTGGCCAGCTCCTCAATCAAAGTTTCATTTTCAAACAGCGGAGTGTTAACAACAACCTTATCCGCCCCTGAACGCAATAAGATTCGTGCTTGATCAGTTGTACGAACCCCTCCGCCCGCTGCAATGGGCACAAAGCACCCGTCGGTCAACGATTTTAATGCTTCGCAAAAAGCCTCAGCATTGCGTTCTCCTCTTGTGACATCAAGAACTATCAGTTCGTCGATAGAAAAAGAGATGTGTGAAAAGTTATAGTTGCTCTTGAGCCATTGCAAATCGCCAACTTTCTGCAAGCGGAAGTTTCTGCTTAACATAAAGTGCCCCTCGCTGTAGAGGAGCGTAAATATCAAGCGCTTTTTAAGCATCGTACTTTTGAGCCAAAAAGTTTTTTAAAAGCACCAAGCCGTTTGTTTGACTTTTTTCAGGGTGAAATTGGGTGGCGTATATATTATCCTGCTCATAAGCGGCAACAAAATCGGAGCCATACACACAAGTCGATACATTCCCTTTTAACTCTTCTGGTAACATGCGATATGAGTGAACAAAATAGAAATCAGCAGCTCTCGATAATCCCCGGAAAAGAGTGGATTCAGGTGAACTATGGACAAGATCAAAACCAATATGAGGAACTTTGCCTGTGCCAATTTCTTGGGGAGTGAACTTATCTACTGGATTAGGGATCAAACCAAGCCCGATCATATCTCCATCCTCAGAACCTCGACTCCCCATCAATTGCATACCAAGACAAATTCCAAGTATTTTACTTCCTTTCCGTTGTACAGCGTCAATAATGGCCTGGTCAAGCCCTCTTTCCTGCAAGGCAATCATTGCTTTTCGAAAAGAGCCGACTCCTGGCAACAAAAGTGATGATGACTGAACGATTACATCAGGATCGCTACTGACCCTTGCGTTACAACCAAGATATCGAAGCGCACTGAGCACAGACCAAATATTACCCATCCCGTAGTCAATGACGGTAAGGTTCGATTTTATCGTCACGTTACAATGAATTTCGGCTTCCAGCGACCATCTATTTTTGTAAAGAGATCTTGATTGGCATATCGATCAAGTACAGCATCAAATTCAGCTTGAGTCATCTGATAATAATCAAGATATTGTTCCATAAACTCTTCAGGATAATGGCCATCATACAGCCTGACTAAATTGACGGCCTGCGCCCTGTCCATAGCTCCACGCCTGACTTCAATACAGGCATCCTGATTAGCTCTTCCAAAACCAAATTTCAAGTACATCAAGTAGGTATGAAGCGAATAGAGAGCTTGATCGTTTTGAGAAAAATTGGTAAATGTGCCGGAATTGGAACCTTCAGCTTCCTTCAAACCACAGTGTTCTTTTGCAACCAAGTAATTACGATAAGGATCCCAGTTTTCAAAATATGACCAATGGGTCAACTGAATTGGATTAGATTGAAGTTCATCGTCACCGGGAAAACGGAAAAAATATAGATCATCATTCGTTAGACCTGATGCTGCCAACACTTTATCGTATCCGCCTTCGAGATAAACTTTCTTTTGGTAATGAACGTCATAGATTGGATTCTTTGAGGTTTCAGTAGATCCACCATACTCCACTTCGCCATCTTCACCATAGAATATCAAGCCAATGCCAAACCCAATTGCCGCACGAATAACTGCCGTATGAATTGCAATGAGCCAGCCATAATAAGGAAATCCCATTTCAATAAAACCTGTCCGATTCAGCACACGCATAGCCTCATGGGAAGGATTAACCGAAATATGGTTAAATCCACTTTCGACAAAAGCTCGAAGATTGCGATCGCCAAGCTCAAGCGCCAAAGCTGGTGTAACCGTAAGGGCAAGAGGATTCATGCCATACTTGTGCTTCAGGTTATAAGCCACATAGGAACCGTCTTTTCCGCCACTCACAGGAACGAGGCAGTCAAAACGACCATCGCTTCGCCGGTGTTTATCAAGAAGATTTTCCAGCTCTTTCTCTCTAACATCCCACTGAAGCGTCTTTTTCTTTTCTGTCCAGACACATGCGTTGCACCAACCAAGATCATCAAAAGTAATTCTGGGGCGAGTTGACATGGTCAGGCAATTTGAGCACCAGCAAACATCTTCTACATTTATTTTATGCATTCAACATCAATTTTTATTTGTTATTTGCACGATTTAAATCCTCCTGCCTGCCCACATCCAGCCAGGGCTCATGTATCGGATAGGCAGCAGTCCTCTTATTTTTGGCCTGCAGGCGTTCAAACAACGTCGGCATATCACAACGAACGTCTCTCTCAAGCAAACCCAGCGCTTCTGGCTCAAGCACATACACTCCGGCATTGATATGGCTGCGATGCACTGGCTTTTCCTCAAAACCAACGATATCAATTCCATTGGTCTGCACTACTCCAAAAGGGTGTTGCCATTCATGTACGCGCACGGCCATGGTGGCTGCTGCATTATGGCGTGTGTGGAAATCGAGCAACTCTCCATAGTGAATGTCTGTCATAACATCACCGTTGGTAACGGCAAATGGCAGAGTTGGCAGAGGATTCAACAATCCTAAAGCACCGGCGGTGCCCAAGGGAGATTGCTCTCGCAAGTAATCGATCCGCACTTGCAGGCGATTACCATCTCCAAAGTACTCTTCAATGACATGGCCAAGATAGTGAATTGCCAACACAAAGTGGCTGAACCCCTCCTGCTTTGCACGCTCAATGATGTGCTCCAGCATAGGCTTACCCGAAACGGTCAACATAGGCTTTGGGCAGTTTTCTGTATGCGGACGAAGCCGGGTACCCATGCCGCCAGCCATGATAACCATCAGGTTCGGTCGGATGAGTGGCGTTGCAATTTCATCCCAAAGGTACAAACCTACAATATGATGCTGATCGTCAACAACGGGCACCTGCTGAATTTTGTTCACGACCATTAACTTCCGAACCGCTTCACGCCCGATATCCTCGGTGACAACCAGAGGGTTATGGTGGATAATGCTTTCGATTGGGCTTTTCAGATTGAGCCCCCGAAGCAATCCACGCCGAATATCCCCGTCTGAAATGGTGCCTTGTAGCTCACCCGCATCATTAACCACCAAAACAATCTTTATCGAAACCTTGGTAAGATTGGTGATTACCTCCTCAATGGTGGCTGAGATCGGAAGGATTGCCTGTCGCCAGATTTGTTCAGTAATTGTCACTTATTCTTTCGTAAATCATTCGTTACGAAGATCATAAAATGTCTTTTTTACCATTCCGTCGAGTACATGGTTTTTCAATATTTCAACAACTTTTTCACTTGCGCCACCTTCTCCATAGGGGTTTGTAACCTTACTTAACCCTTTTTGAAAATCTAAAGAGTACAATTTCTCAACTGCGGCAGTAATGCTCTGACGAGTTGGCACACAATTGATCACGCTTGCCGCCTGAAGCCGACCCCGCTGGCGATCACCAATGTTGATGGTGCCTTTCTTGAAGCTTGGAACTTCTGCCAATCCGCTGGAGGAGTTACCAATAACTCCATCAACATGGGAAACGCAGGACAAATATCGGAGTTGCCCAAGGGAGGTGTAAGCGCGGGCGTTGCTGTGCTGTGCTAAAAATTCTTTCACCATCCTGATCATGTCACGACCATCAGTGTCAGCATTCGGCATAGTAAAGATAAGCTGAGTATCCTCCAATTCTGCCAACGCTAAGAGTAGTTGAGCCATTTGCTCCGATGCAGTTGCGGCCTCAAGCGTTACAGGATGAAAGGTGAACAGAAGATTCTTTGAGCCGAGCTTGAAGTCAATCGCAGCTTCCAGTTCCTCACGATCAAGCAACTTGAGGCGCTTGATGTTGTCAATACCAAGCCCACCTACAAGAAAGACCCGGTCAGGTTGCTCACCCAGTTGGATCACGCGCTGACGGTACTCTTCGTCTGCAACAAAATGGAGGTGCGACATCTTGGTAATGGAATGCCGAATTGCATCATCAAAAGCACCTTCGGTCAGTTCTCCTCCATGCAAATGGGCAACAGGAATACGTGCAACCAATGCTGCAGATACTGCTGAGAATATTTCAAAGCGGTCACCCAGCACGACGATCAAATCCGGCTTTAATTCATGCAATGCATCAGCAAAACCGATCAAACCGAGGCCCATGGACTTTGCTATGCCAACAGCAGTATCGGAGCTGGTGAGCATTTCAACCTTGCGGTCAATCTGGAAGCCATCCTGCTCAATCTGGCGATAGGTCAAACCAAATTCAGGCGACAGGTGCATACCAGTGGCAATGATTTGCAACGTCAGCTCAGGGTCATCCTTGATGCCCTGCATAACCCAGCGCAGCAAGCCATATTCGGCACGGGTGCCGGTGATGACACAAATCTTGCGACATGCCGACTTACTCATAGATCAGCATATCCCTCTTCAGACATTCTATAACCATCAGATTGTTCACTATTTGAGTTTTTTGACTTCAGGAGAAGTGAGCAAAGAACGCATTTGCGCAATCGCGACGACATTTAACTCTGACAATCGCTCTCCTTGAGACACTCCTTGACCAATCAGTGCTGCATTAATGCTTTCAAGATTGGATAGCACTATGAGCTGCTCAACCGCTGCATAATCGCGCATATTACCCTCTTTTCCTGAATTTTGAGCCCGCCATTGTTTAGCTGTCATCCCAAACAACGCCATATTCAGCATATCAGCTTCAGTGGCATAAATTTGTACAATCTGGACGGACGACAAAAGATGTGGAATGATATTCGCGGCAATCGCATCGGTATGAATTCGATAATTGATTTTACTGAGACTTCGGGTGAGGTTCCACTCCAAAGTACGAGTATTGATTTCTTCATCCTTAAGGCGCTGAAACTCTTTAATAAGAAAGAGCTTAAATTCAACCGAAACCCAGGATGCAAACTCAAATGCAATATCCTTGTGAGCATAAGTACCGCCATAACGGCCTACTGTACTCTTCATACCAATCGCCCCAGTCATATCAATCCACTTATTTGGCGAAAGGGTAAAACTATTAACCCCTGCTTCAATCCTTAAGGAGTCGAATTCGACCCCTTTAAAATGCGGGTTATTAATTTTTTCCCATAGGCCAAGGAAATCAATGGTCGAACGACTACGAAGCCAGTTTTTAACCACATCCTTGGGCTCGCCTGGATTTTTTACCCGGGCAATATCTGTCAACGAAATGAAATCACTATCATTAACCTTCGTTATGGTGACAATCGTTTGTTGGACAATGAGATGATTCTTATTCATAAACCTTGTCACTATTCCTCAATTAATTCGTCGACAGTAAAATCACGACGAGCCCTTCGCCGCATCACTTCATCCCAGCGCATGGGTGAAATACCTGTCCCGGGGCGCTTGGCTGTGACATTCAGTGCGCTGAAGAGTTCACCAGCTTTAATCGCCTTGCTGGCAACCAGTGATTTACGAGCAACAGGCTTGTTTTTTGCTTCGCCTGGAGTGAGACGTTTGATACCGTCACCGAGAGCAACTTCAATATTTCGAATGGCTGTTACCATGGCCTTCAGCTCTGCAGGTTCAAGACTTGCCTTGTGGTCGGGCCCTGGCAAATTGCGATCAAGGGTAAAGTGCTTTTCGATGACGGTTGCGCCCAAGGCAACTGCGGCAATGGCAACTTCGATGCCTGACGTATGGTCTGAATAACCCACCGGTACACCAAACGCACTATGAATGCTCTGCATGGCTCGAAGATTTACCTCTGCCATGGGTGTTGGGTATTCGGTGGTGCAATGCAATAGTGTCAGATTCGAACGAGAGATTCCAGCTTGCTCAAGCACCTCAATTGCCGCTTCTATCTCGCCCAATGTTGCCATTCCGGTGGAGAGAATGACAGGCTTACCGAGTCGGCCAATATGGCGCAAGAAAGGCAGATTGGTGATCTCTCCAGATGGAATCTTGAACTGATGTTGACCCAGACTCACCAGCAGATCGACACTCTCGATATCAAAGCCTGTGGAGAAAAAGCCAATATTTCGCCATGCACAATGGGCGATGAGTTCCTTGTGCATTTCATGTGTGAGTTCCAGTCGGCGGAGCATCTCATGCTGCGTTTCACTGCCATCCGTATTCTTTGTCTGGTAGTCGGCCTTTTTGGCTGTGTGCGTGACCTGTCGGTTTGCGTTGAAGGTCTGAAACTTGACAAGATCAGCTCCCGCTTCAGCCGCAACATCAATCAACTGTTTGGCTAACCCGAAGTTGCCGTTATGATTGACACCGGCTTCAGCGATAATGAGCGTTCGTTGTCTCATGAGCTGCTTTTCCCGGTATATCGCGAATGATCAGTCTGATTACTGCGCACGGAAAGGCCCATGCCAATCACACAATTTTTTCCAATTTTCACACCTTCTTTGATCACCGTGCCACTACCGACAAAACTTCCTTTACCAATCGTGACCCCGCCATTTAAGATTGTCCCTGTTGAAATATGGGAGTGATCTTCTACCGTAGAATCATGTTCAAGAAGTGACCGATTGTTGATAATGCAATTATCTCCAACCCTGACGCCAGCATTAACAATTGAACCATGCATAACAATTGTTCCTGCACCAAGAGTGGCATGACGGGAAACATAGGCAGTAGGCGCTATAATGACCGGAAGTTGAAACCCGAGCTTGACTGCTTGCTGATAGAGACGTATGCGGCTATCTGGCGACAAAATCTGACCCAAAGAGACCAGTGCATAGTTATACTCTTTGGTTAGTTGAGGCAAGTCGTCATCGGTAGCTATAACCGAAAAACCCAAATGCTTTTCGTGCATCTCCTGCGGCATTCCAACCAATCCGGCAATGTGATATTGACCTTGTTGCTCGATAACATCAATGCAGGAATGTGCATGACCGCCAGCACCAATCAGTATGATATCTGGTTTGCTCATGATTGGACTTGAAGCAGAGTTGAACTGCTCGGAATATTAATCAACCTCTGCACAAGCGACTGTGCGCCAGCCAAATCCATACGCGGGCACTCCCTGAAAGGCACCAGCTCGTGCATCAAAATCCATGCAGGGCGGGTCATAAAGCCTGCATCGTTGGTGGCCTGAAGCAGTATATCACGTTGGTCGGCATTGTTTGAATCAAGGACAAGAGTTTGCAACCAGTAGTTGCTTTGACATTCTGCCGGTTCCTCCATCAGCCTTACCCCCGAAACAGTATCGAATGCCGCTTGATAACACTGAAACAGCTCCCTTTTTGCTCTGAGCATTACTGGCAACTGCTCTAACTGCGCACAGCCCAAAGCCGCATTGATGTTTGGCATACGGTAGTTGTAACCGATTTCATCATGGCGGTACTCCCAAGGATGCGGCAACTTGGCTGTGGTGGTCAAATGCTTGGCATGGCGGGCAAGCTCTGCATCATCAGTCAAAATTGCGCCCCCGCCTCCTGTTGTAATGGTCTTGTTACCGTTAAAACTCAAGGTGCCCATCAAACCGAAAGTCCCTGTATGGCGACCGTGATAGTAACTGCCCAGAGACTCGGCTGCATCTTCAACAAGAGCAAGATTAAAATCGTCTGCTACGGCCATTACTCCATCCAAATCAACAGGATGCCCAAAAGTGTGCATGGGCACGAGAGCCCGGATGATCTTTCCTGTGGTGCTGTTGACACACTGCCCAGCACGCTGCTCCGTATGGTGTTTGAGATAGTCGCGCAACTCTACAGCATCAACACCGAGAGTATTCTCCTCACTATCAACAAAATGCGGAATTGCCCCACAATAGGTCACGGCATTGGCGGTAGCAACAAAGGTAAGAGCCGGAATCAATACCTCATCGTCTGTGTTTACACCTGCCAGTTTTAACGCGATGTGCAGAGCGGCTGTACCATTCACCACTGCGACCGCATGTTTGGCGCCAGTAAATGCTGCCAGATCGGCTTCGAAGCGATCAACAAACTTGCCGACGGACGAGACAAAGGTTGAATCAAGACACTCTTTAAGATAGAGCCACTCGTTACCGTTAAAGCTTGGCTCATGCAGAACAGCGGATTTCTGTCCGATAACGACGCGAAGAGCGTCTATGACCTGATCTGCGAGAGTGAAGGGAGTGCCTAAATCGTTCACAGGTTGTATATATCCGATTTGTAACTGGCCAGGTTTGCTGGGTTCATGAACCATTCGGCAGTTTCAGCAAGACCGCGCTTGAACCCCTCACGACCTCCATAGCTCGGCTGCCAGCCAAAAAGCTGACGGGCTTTGGAATTATCGGCCCACAACCGCTCAACCTCTGAATTCGCTGGACGCAAACGATCCTCGTCCGTAATAATCTCAATCTCAGTATTCATCACTTCAGCAATCAACTGAACAGTATCACCAATGGAAATCTCAAAGTTACTGCCAAAGTTGACGACCTCACCCAAGCCTTGATCGGAGTTCATCGCTGCAATAAATCCAGCTACCGTGTCCTGTACAAAGTTGAAATCACGCGTGGGCGACACTGCACCAAGTTTTATTTGCCGTTTACCATTGGCAATCTGGGTAATGATGGTCGGAATAACAGCACGGGCAGACTGACGGGGGCCGTAGGTGTTGAAAGGCCTCGCAATAATCACCGGCAACCCAAAAGAGGCAAAAAAGGAATAAGCCAACTGATCGGCTGCAATCTTGGTAGCCGAGTAAGGTGACTGACCCTGCAACGGATGGGCCTCAGTGATCGGTACAAAACGCGCCGTGCCATAGACCTCACTTGTGGAAGTATGAACTATTCTGTTGACACCAAGTTCCCGCGCCGCCTGCAAGACATTGAGCGTGCCCTTGATATTGGTATCGACATAGGTATCAGGCGAGTGGTAAGAGTAGGGTATCGCTATGAGCGCCGCCAGATGCAAAACCACGTCACAACCCTTTATAGCTTCCTTTACCCCATGCGGGTCTCTGATATCGCCACAGAATACCTCAAACTTTCCTTTTACATCTGGAGCACATTTGTCAAGCCATCCCCATGAGTTGAAGGAGTTGTAAAGCACGAATGCACGAACCTTATAGCCTTGACGAACAAGGGTTTCTGTCAAGTGTGAACCGATGAAGCCGTCGGCCCCAGTGATAAGAATACGAAAATCAGTCATTTCTTATCTCCAACATTCCCAAAAACCACCATTTTTTTTAACATAAATCTTTAAAAACACTCAACTAATCCTGATAGATAATTTCCTGCAAAATTATAACCGCAGCAATTCTTGTGTAAACCCTTTACTTTCCTCCAGAAAAAGCTTTTCGATATCGTCACTCACACTTCCGATTATCCGCCCAAACAAGTTGACGATTTTATTATTTGACAAGCTCATGTCATGTGGTCGCTGAACCAATGATGGTTGATCAGATATATTCCCCGGGCTGATTAATGAGGCATCAAGGTTAAATCTTTCCGCTAACATCAACCCAAAATCGTACTTTGAAATTCGGTCAACACCAACCACATGAAAAATTCCATTGGATTTATGTTTCACCAAATCATGTACTGTATTCACAAGCGTTTCTATAAGTATGGGGGTGTAAAAAACATCCTGAAACAAAGTGAGCTCATTCCCTGCTCTTAACGATTCAATAATTATATCACTGAATGAACGACGATAACTCGTTCCCCAACCATAAAAGTTTGTTCGTATCACTAAAGACTCTGGATGAGCCTCAATAACACGTGATTCGGCCTCAGCTTTTGTCCGTCCATACACATTTACAGGATCGACTGGACTATTTTCACCTACAAGGAGCTTTTTACCTGAAAACAGGTGATCTGAAGAGATATGTACTAACGATATGCCGAGTTGCGCTGTTGCCTTGGCGACATTTTCAGCGAGTGTTACGTTAATGTATTGAGCTAGCGCCGGAGCTGATTCGCATTTTTCAACATTGGTCAGACTTGCAGTGTGAACTACGATATCCGGTTTAAATGACTCAAAAGTACGAACAAGATGATCAATCGAGTCCAGATTTATTTTTTTTGTTTCAACACCAGGAATATCAATAACACGATTATGAAGACAGAGAATAACCGAGTAACTATCATGGAGCATTTTGACCCAATTGATAGCAAGCAGTCCAGACCCACCTGTAATAAGAATTCTTGGCTTCATAGGCAATCAGATCACTCCTATCTTTGTGCGATTTGCATCAATCCAGATTTGTAATTTATCAACTGACATCCACTCCTCATTACCACCTGATGTATAAACAAAATCATTAGCCACTTTAACACCGCCATTAATACGGGATGGATCGTTGTACCATTCATGGATCATTGGAAGAATTTTGTAATAACCCTTGTAAGCATAGGTATATGGTGCATCTTCCAGACCAATCATCTGCTCGTGAATCTTTTCACCAGGGCGAACACCGATAATATTAAGTTCACATCCCGGTGCAACAGAGTTTGCAATATCAAGAATGGTCATAGAGGGGATTTTTTTAACATAAATCTCTCCTCCCTGCATATCATCCAAAGCATGCCATACAAGCTCTACGCCTTGTTCAAGAGTAATCATGAAACGCGTCATGCGCGAATCAGTAATGGGTAACACACCTGTACGAGCCAAAGACATAAAAAACGGAATAACCGAACCACGTGACCCCATAACATTTCCGTAACGGACTACTGAAAAGCGGGTCTGGTGAGTTCCTGCGTAGGCATTTGCTGCTATGAACAGTTTGTCCGAAGCCAGCTTGGTTGCTCCATACAAATTTATCGGATTACTTGCTTTATCTGTGGACAACGCAACAACTCTCTTGATCCCATGATCAATACATGCGTCAATAAGGTTCATTGCTCCATTAACATTAGTCTTGACACACTCGAATGGATTGTATTCTGCTGTCGGAACAATCTTGGTTGCTGCTGCATGAACCACAAAGTCTATACCATCAAGAGACCTTCCGAGCCGATCCTTGTCGCGAACATCGCCAATAATAAAACTCACACGGGGATCCCCCTGAAACTTCTGGGCCATCTCCCACTGCTTCATCTCATCGCGAGAATAAATCACCAGTCGCTTTGGATTATATTTTGCAAGTGTCATCGGAACAAAAGTGTTACCAAAAGAACCCGTACCTCCTGTGATTAATATAGATAAATTAGTAAGCATTAAGTTTGATTATTACGTACTTTAAAAAATGAAGCATTAATAGGAACAAAACAAATAAAAAACGATAATCAATAGAGAGTATTTATTATAATCAAGTAATTGGCAATCTTTCAAGTTTATTGGGCATATACGTATTCCAATGTTTTAACAAGCTTTCGAGTAACATCCTGTGTTGTATAACCGATTCTGTGAAAGTTGGCAAATCACAAGACTGAATTTGCAAAAT
>SZYA01000009.1 GCA_005843815.1 Chlorobium sp. | reverse complement strand
AGGCGCTGCGAACAACCATACGGTACAGCAAAGAGTCGAGCAGTTTCAGCCATGAGAATTGTTTTTCCAAGGGAGACGGGAGAAAACCCTTTGGCCTCAGCCGCCTGCACCTCACCTGAAGTAAACCCGCCTTCACCACCAATAAGAAAAAGAGTCTTTTTACCGCTGCACTGCACATTGGGCGGAGCCTCTGAACCCTCATAAGGAATCAGCCTGAGATCGTATCCCTGAAGTTCCAGAACCTTTTTGAAAGAGATCGGTGCATCAAGCTTTGGCAGATAATATCGTTTTGACTGCCGCGCCGCAGAGAGCATGATTGTTCTCCACCTGTTGAGCTTGCCCTGAACTTTTTCACCCGATGGCTGGGATATCGTCCTCGCCGTCATCATGGGAATAATGGAAGATACCCCAAGTTCTGTGGCCTTTTCCAGAAAAAGCTCAAACCGCTGGGGTGCCTTGAGCAGGGAGAGCGCAACCGCCACTTCGGTGTGTGGCCGATCTATACTCGCATAATTGAGAATTTCCCCCCGCAACAAGGTTTTATCGACCGCCGAAATCCTCACCTCACAGCGCAACCCGTCGCCATCGGTCACTCGAATCTGATCTCCCTCTTTTTTTCTCAGCACCCGCACCAGATGATGAAACTCATCACCATCAATCACAAGTGTTCGTTCAGAGAGCTCAATATGCTCAGGCAATGTATAAAAAAGCTCCATTGCCTCTTTTACTCCCTTGCAGCCACAGCAAGGGCGGCGAGGGAGACGTTCCTCGCTCCACCCTGGCGGAGTGCCTCGGCCGCAGCAGCCATGGTAGCGCCTGTGGTTACGACATCATCAACCAGCAGCACATGATGGCCACGCACCCCGCTGGTGGCCAGAAACGCACCGGCAGAATTCTTTTCCCGATCAACGGCTGACAGGCCGGTCTGTGAAACAGTAAAGCGTTTTCTGACAAGCAATTCTGGCCGCACCGGTTGCCGCAGTGATTGAGCAAGACCTTCAGCAATTTTTTCTGACTGGTTATAGGAGCGTTCAATTTTTTTAAGGCGGTGCAGTGGTATCGGCACAATAGAGTCAATATCCCCAAGCCTCCCATCCGAAAGTATCCATTTGCCAAGTTGACGACCAAAACTGGTACCAAGATTAAAAAGCCCCTCATACTTCATGGAGTGAAGCACCTGCTGCAATGGACTTTGCTTGTGAAACAGGTAAGAGCACCAGCCCCGTTCAAAGGGAAACTGTTCGCCAAAATGAGCAGTAATCGTTTCACGCAACTCCTTTTCGGCCTCTGAAGGTGTTGTGAAAGGAGAGAACTCCTTCATGCAATCTGCGCAACAGTACTCTTCACCTGGTTGCAAAAGTCTCTTGCAGATCAGGCAGACTTGGGGAAAAAGAAGATGGAGCAACTGTTCGCGCATAATACTTGAAAAGAGATGATTAGCCGAAGCATAACGCTGCAGCGCCATACATCCCGGCCTTGTTGCCAAGAAGCGCCGGAACAAGTTCGAGCCCCTCATGCATTGAAGGGAGCATTGAGCGCCGAAGCTGTGCAAGGGCGGGAACAAAAATAAGATCACCTGCGGCCGAGATACCTCCTCCAATAACAAATTTTCGGATATCCATGAGCACCGCAACATTGACAAGCCCAATACCAAGAAGGGAGCCAACCCGATGCCAGATCGCAAGCGAAACTTCGTCACCGTCGAGAGCCGCCTGTTCAAGATGTCGAGGGGAGAGTTGTGCATAGTCATTACCACACAGGGCAGTAACAGCAGAGGCTGTTGAACTCTCATCAATCATCTGCCGGGCAATCGCAAGAATTCCTTTTTTTCCGATAAAGCTCTCAAGTGTACCCCGTATACCGGCATGAATAGTGGGCCCGTCAAAATCAAGAATCATAAAACCTACCTCCCCGGCAGTACCATAAGCTCCATGATATAACTTCCTGTTCAGCACTATACCGCCTCCAACACCGGTTCCAAGTGTCACCATGAGGAAATCCTGAAACTCTCTTCCTGCGCCATATACCGCTTCACCAAAAGCAGCAAGATTGGCATCATTATCCAGAACAACTGGAAGAGATAATTGCTCCTTCTCATGGAGGCACCTCTGCAGCTCATCCCGCAAAGGAAACACCCTCCAGCCAGGCAGATTTGGAGGATAACTCAACACTCCCTTCACCACATCAACAGCTCCCGGAGCGCCCACTCCAACACCAGCAAAATGGTTGGGTTCAATGCTCCTGGAAGCTTCGCGATAAAGATCAGCAATAATTCCAGAAAGCTGTACCACAATCCCACCCGGGCCTGATGCGGTATCAGTAGGCATCTTCCTTTCTGTCAGAATACCTCTCTCCTTGTCGACCACCGCTGCCTTGATTGCCGTACCACCAACATCTATACCAATTGCCCATTGAGACATAGCGCAGAAATGACTATTTGTGATTGAAAGGTCTGATAAATTTTCGGCCATGGCTCCCTGATGCAAAAAAATCAAGAATCTCAAGAAGTTCAGGCTCTGGAGGAAGCTCCGACTTTACCTTGTCCAAAGCGTTAGCCTGAAGAAGTCCCGACTGAAAAATAATTCTGTAGGCATCTTTGATCATGGTTATCTTCCCGGAGGAAAATCCTCTTCGTTTCAGCCCAATACTGTTAAGACCCTCAAACCGGAACGATTCATGCCCGGAGGCCATGACAAAGGGCGGCACATCAAGGGTTGCTCTCGACAGTGCCCCTAACATTGAGAAGCGTCCGATCCGGACAAACTGATGCACACCAGAAAGTCCTCCAACAACCACATAGTCCCCCACCTCACAATGACCGCCAAACGGAACACCATTGGCAACAACAACATGGTTCCCAATAACACAGTCATGACCAACATGAGAATAAGCCATAAAGAGATTGTCGGAGCCAATGACCGTCTTTCCACTCGCCATCGTGCCACGATTAAGCGTGACGCACTCTCGAACCACCGTCCGGTCACCAACATAAAGCAAGGTTTTTTCGCCAGAGAATTTGAGATCCTGAGGCTCTGTGGAGAGCACCGCACCTGAATAGATCTTGCAATCGCATCCTATTCGTGCACCTGATGCAATATGAACATGGGGCCATATCGTGGTGCCAGAGCCAATTTCGACATCATCCTCAATAACGGTGCAGGCACCAACAGTGACACCCTCTCCCAAAATTGCACTCTCGCCAATAATCGCAGTTGAATGAATAACGCTCCGCATAATTGTTATTTTGTTTCAAATTCTTTGATCAATCCGGACTCTTGCAGCTCTGCAGCAAGCGACTTAATGATACGCTGCGCCTCCTCCTTTCTGCCAACATCACTATAGGCTCTCGCCAAGGCATAATAGAGACGAGGATCCGATCCTGGTGATGAGTGGCTGCTCAACTTCTCAAGATAGTTAATATACACAGAGGTTTTCTGCTTTTCACCAAGGAGAACATAGAGAGCAATCACCGAGCCTGCATGTTCTGGATTCAGAGGATACTGTGCAAGAGGCATAAGCCTCGCAGAAGTATCCAGCACCTGCAGTGCAAGCTCAGCACGCTTGACACTCCGTGGGGCACCAGTCGCATCACGTATTGTAATCACTCCCGAAGGGTCTGCGGCCAGTTCAAGAGCAAGACGAACAAAGAGAGGAGGATAGTTGCCACACAACCTCCGAGAGGTCTCCTCCAGGGTAACCTCACGATTATTGAGATTTCTGTACTTGTAGAGCTGTACAAGATTTTTGTACAACAGCGCCGGATCAACATAACTCATTGTTTCAGAGCTTTTAAGCGGCACAACCCTGTAGGCCAGACCATCAAGACGAAGATAGTTTTCGAGACCAATCATGCTTTCAGGATCAACCGTCAGAGCGAAATAGATCGGTCGTCTGGCAAAATTATTCATCAGAATCTCGTAGACAGCAATATCCTGGGGGCGAAGATAGCCCTGATTATTGTACACTAAACCCGGTTTCAACAGCCAAATCATGGTGTCCACCGGCTCAGCAGGCAAGGAAAGGCCGCGAAGGGTTGACTCACGCAACAGCTCCCGACGGGCAACCGAAGAAGGAAGCACGGCATCAACCGAATCAATGGGGATATATGTAATAGCATCAATCTCACCATCACCCAAACTGAACGCAACCGGTTTTGCCCCTCGCGGGCTGCTGTTTTTCAACTGACGGAGATACCATCCGGTATTGGCAAGACTCAGGTTGACCACACGAACGTCAGTACGAATGCGTTCAACCTCCTGCAGATACCACAAGGGAAAGGTATCATTATCGCCATTGGTAAAAAGAATAGCATCTTTCTCACAGCTCTGGAGCATATTCCAGGCCCAGTCCCATGGGACATAGTTCCCTGAACGGTCGTGCATAGGATAGTTCGCCTGCAACATCCGGCCATTAATCAGTAACACTCCTGCAACAACCGTCAGCGCAGCAAAAAGCAGCTGCGGCCTGCTGCCAACAAGCCTCAACCGCTTGCCAAGCCACTGCCAGATACTCTCAATCCCAATTCCTATCCAGAGAGCAAAGGCAAAAAAACTCCCTGCATAACTATAATCACGCTCACGAGCCTGAGGCTCTGTCTGGTTAAGATAGATCACCAGCGCTGCGCCGGTCAGCACAAAAAGAGTGGTAACAACCAGCCCCATTTTCCACTGTCGCCTGAAATGGGTTATTGCCCCGACAAGTCCGACAAAAAAGGGGATTCCCCACAGCACAGACCAGTCAACTCCGGCTCCCTCCATATCATGCTCCCGGCCAATAAACTGCCAGCCAAAATAGCGGAGGTACATTTTGTCCAACTGGTAAGAGAGAAAATAGTCGAGGTCGCTCGAATACTGTTTATAGTAGTACTGATGTACTGGCTCAGGAGACCACCGCCTCGGCCAGAGCGGCATCTCCCCGTACTGATCGCGGTTGAGATAGGAGAAAAAGGCCTCGGAGGTCGATGGATTGTTCTCGTTGATCGGCGGCCCTGCCTGCGCACGCACCGAGATCATCCCATAAGAGGTATAGCCGATAACGATGAGAAAAAGAGAGATCAGCAAGGTATTGAGCAGAGCCATCCGGTTGTTGTGCGCATACCAGATGCCATAGCAAAGCAGTATCAGAAAGAGTATAAACCCCCACCAGGAGGTGAGTTGCAGCAACATCGGAAGACCTTTGATTATGCCAATATAAATCAGAAAAAAAAGTCCGGAGGAACCAAGAGTGAAGAGCGCAAAGGAGGTAACAGTAACTTCATACTTCTTGAAGTAGTAGAGCAATGTAACGGCAAAAACGGCCAGAAGACTGAGCAGGTGAACCCCTATGGAAAGCCCGATAATGTACATCACCAGCAACAGCCACCGTTCATGACCTGGTGCAGGATCCTCTTCATACCAACGAAGCATCAGCCAGACAACCAGAGCTGTAAAGAGTGATGAGAGCGCGTAGACCTCCGCCTCAACAGCATTGAACCAGAAACTGTCGGAGAGGGCAAGAGCCAGCGCTCCCACAACAGCTCCACCATAGGCTGATACTTTTTCGGCCAGGTTCCACTGGTCTGGCCCGGTCAAGCGATAATGGGTGATCAATCGCACAATAATCAGGTAAGTCAACATGATCGTTGCCGCACTGGCAAGCGTGCTGATCAGGTTCACCCGTGCACCGATATCACTGAAAAAAGGAATCATGGAAAAAAGGCGCCCAAGCAGCAAAAAAAGTGGGGCACCAGGGGGATGGGGAATTCCAAGAGTAACTGCAGTGGCAATAAACTCTCCGCAATCCCAAAACGAAAAGGTTGGGGCCATGGTGCGGAGGTACAAAATTTCAGCAATAAGAAAAAGAACGGCAGCAAGTATGCGGTTAATCGTCCGGTGTGTCATGGATAAAACGTACTCAGATAATAGTGGGTTAACCGAAAATAAGAGCCGCTGCGATATAATCGGCAAACAAAAAACCTTTTTCCGTCAGGTAAAGGAGCCCCTGATGCTGCACAGTCCACCCTTTCCCGGTGAATTGATCAATACTTCGAGCAACAAGATGCCCCAATTTATTTTCTTTTTGCAAAAACTCAACTTCAAGACCGCTGTTTATTCGGAGCGAGAGAAAAACCTGTTCAGTAAACCGCTCTTCAGCCGACAACTCTTCATGAAACACAACAGCATGAGCAGGCGCAGCAATATACCGTGTCAAGCTCGATACATTGGCCATGCGGATTTCACGTTCCCCGGCAACAAGAAAACTGTGGGCTGAAGGACCAAAACCAAGGTATGGCTCACGCTTCCAGCTTGAAAGATTATACCGGGAATGATGTCCCGGCAGACAAAAATTGGAGAGCTCATAATGTGTATACCCATGAAGAGCCGCTTCACGCATTGCCACTGCATACATTGATGCCTGCACAGCATCATCAGGAACAGTAACTATCCCCTTTTCAATCTTGCGATGGAGCAGTGTCTTCGGCTCAACCGAGAGCATATAGACTGAAAGATGCTGAGGATAAAGCGCCAGTGCCGTCTGGAGATCGGCATTCCACATCGAAAGATCCTCTCCTGGAACTCCGCAGATAAGATCAACGCTCACCGAGTCAAACGTCCGGAGGGCACCAGCGGTTACCCGCTGCGACTCAAGCGCGCTATGCTTCCGACCAAGTATCTTCAGCTTTTCAGGAAGAAACGACTGCACTCCCAAACTAAGTCGTGTTATCCCCGCCGCACGCAACTCATCCATCGTCTCTTCAGTGAGATCTTCGGGATTGGCCTCAAGGGCAATTTCAATGTCGGCTGCAAAGGTACAAAGCGACCGAAGCTGGTCAAGCCATCCTCTGAGTAAACGCACCGGTACTAACGATGGGGTGCCTCCTCCAAAATGGATGGCGCTGATTATCGTTCCTGTGAGATCAGCAGAACGAGCGACGGTCTCAAGGGAAAGCGCTCTGAAAAAGGGATCGACAAGCCCCTGCCTGGTGACAAGATAAAAATCACAATAGGAGCAACGAGCTTTACAGAATGGAATATGCAGGTAAAGCGTCAACATGAGCCACTACCAACTGACATCAAAAGAGACAACCATGTCATGAAGATGCAAGAATGTACTCCGTAACGGCTTGATAGAGATCATCAGCCACAAATTCAGGAATAATGTTCTGCGCCAGGCAGAGTTCTTCTTCGTTATGCCCTGTCCTTACCAGCACTGGCCTGAGCCCGGCACGCAGACCACACTCAACATCAAGTGTTTTATCTCCAACAAAAAACGATGCCGCCCGATCAACAATGAGCCCTTCCGCCAGAAATTCATCAATTGCCTGCTCCACCATACCTGTGGCCGGTTTCCTGAAATCAGAAAAACGGTCGTACTCGGGATGGGGGTAATCGGGATGAAAGGGACAGTAGTAACAACGATCGAATCCTGCATCTTTTGCCGCGAGCAGGAGATTGAGATACCGGTTTACCCCCTCTACCTGCTCTCTGGTGGCAATACCTCTGGCAATCCCTGCCTGGTTAGTGATAATAACTATACGAAAGCCTTCACGCCTTGCCAGCGCAATTGCCTCGTCCGCACGCTCAATGAGCACCAGTTGCTCAATGGATGCAATATAAGAGCCAGTATCCTGATTGATGGTACCGTCTCTGTCAAGAAAAAGAACCTTGATTTTCTGCGTTATCATCCCTGTGGTTCAAGAAGTTCGCGGTAGAGATAGTCATACTCCTCCGCTGAATTTTTCCAGGTAAAGTCGCGAGTCATAGCCTCGGCCATAATCTGCGGCCAGCACTCCTCGTCATGGAAACATTGAAGTGCATCACGAAGCCTGCGAACAAGAGATGCAACCGTATAATCATAAAAAAGAAACCCTGAGCCACTGCTGCCAGTATGATCCGCTATGGTTTCAACAACCCCGCCGGCAGCATAAGCGACCGGTATTGTACCATAATTCATGGCGAACATCTGGATCATACCGCATGACTCAATCATCCCTGGCATAAGCAAAATATCCAGCCCCGCAATAAGCAGGTGAAAGAAAGTATCAGAATATTCCGTCTGAACGCTCACCTGCTCAGGATGCTTAAGAACAAAATCCAGAAACAATTTTTCGTATTTCTTGTCACCTGACCCACTGACAAGGAGCTGAATATCAAGGGAAACAAGCTGTTCCAGGCTCTGAAGAAGGAGATCAGCGCCTTGAAATTCATCGAAATTGGCAATAACCCCCACCAGCGGCACTCCTTCGCGGAGAGGCAGGCCAGCATGCTCAAGCAGCGCTTTTTTATTATCAAGCTTACCCTCCAAATGCTCCAGACTGTACCGCTTTTTTATAAGCTTGTCCGCTGACGTGTTCCACTGCCTGCTGTCAATGCCGTTGATAATACCATGCAATGTTGCCCCGGACTCATCAAGAATTCGTCCAAGACCATAAGCCTTGGGGCCATCACGAACAATCTCCTCAGCATAAAGCCGGGAGGTTGTCGTGATGAGATCAACATGCTCAACACCAGTATAAAGCATGTTGACATCGTCGTGGGAGCAATGAAGGGCTGAAGAGACCTCATCGGGCAATGACCTCTGAAATGTCTTGAGTGGGAGAATTCCCTGACGATAAATATTATGAATGGTCAAAACCGTTTTTATATCCCTGAAGAACTCATGAGAGGCATAAACCGTCTTCAATAAAAGAGGAATAAGACAGGCATGCCAGTCATGGCAATGGATAATATCTGGCTTCCAACCTAGACGTAACAGGGTCTCAAGCACACCAATGTTGAAGAAAATAACCTTGTCTGTGCTTATCTTAAGATCGGTTGCGTTATGTTTTTCTGTAAAAAGACCGTTGCGCTTGAAATATTTTTCGTTATAAAGAAAATATGTCTGAATCTTGCTTGAGGGTAACGCTGTAACCTTGACGTTCAACAAATCAATTTTCTCCTTAAGCTGCACCTCAATGTCAGAGAGACGCAACACATCATGGAGTCGGAATTTACGGTCATTGATAGTACCATACTTCGGCATCATGATACGAGCCTCAAACCCCTCTTCTTCAATAGCCTGGGGAAAAGATGCCATAAAATCACCCAATTGGCTGATTCTTACAAAAGGAGAAACTTCACCGGAGACATAAAGAACCTTAAAATTTTGTCTTGGCATCTATATGGCACTCAATCTATAATTTTTCACGAAAAACTTTTATAGAACTACATTAGTTTCTAATTTACGAATTTTCACGGTCAGATACAATCAAGCCTCTCTCACCAGAGTGCCGAAGGATTTTCATGCAGAGTGCCTCCCGCCGGATAAACAGGTTATTTATTCTCCTGCTCTTGATGACAGGGGGCTGTGCTTCCGATATTCCGCCATCAGGAGGCCCTGCAAATACCGATCCGTTACAGGTGATATTCTCCGATCCTGCACCTTCGAGCCTTAATGTATCTACAGGCAGAATCAGGCTGACCTTCAACCATGAAATCACTGCACGGCAATTACTCAAAGCCCTTGTCGTCTCTCCCTCTATCGAACAGTACGACATAACCGTCGATGAAAACAATGCTGAGATAAGAGTAAAAAAGCCCCTGGCACACAACCAAACCTATAGCATTACACTCAGTAAAACGCTCCGGGACAACCTGGGACGAACCTTTGCAGCTCCTTATGCCTTCTCTTTTTCCACAGGTGCGATTATCAATAATGGTTCCATCAGTGGAAAAGTGATCAACTATGATTTTTCACCTGCTCCAAATGCGCTCATACTCGCGTTTGCTGACCACCAGGAAAAAAGCGGAAAAGGAGGGCTGCTGAACAATATACCCGACTACCTCATCCAGGCAGATAGATCCGGCTCCTTCTCATTTTACCACATTGCTGCCGGTTCATACAGAATTATTGCAGTAAACGACAGCAACAATGACTTGAGCTACTCTGAAGGATCAGAAGAGTATGGAGTGAGCAGTACAGCTCTTGTTCAAACCGGCTCTACCAATCTGCTCTTCAGATTTTCAGAGCTATCCGAAAAGACTCAACGGAGATCATCCAAATCGGCACCAACTCTCTCTGAAACAGGAAGTATTTCGGGAAGATGTTTTGCTTCAGGACAAAAAATTATTGTTGAAGCATCAACCCCGACGGCATCCTTCAGCACAACGGCAACCCGAGACAAGAGAGGGATATTTTACTACTCGTTCAATGAACTTCCACCTGGCAGCTATACAGTCAACGCTTATCTCTCTTCGAACAAAAAAATAAACGAAACAAAAGCAGCATGGAATCCAGGCTCCATCAAACCGTTTCTGCCAGCCGACCCAATCGGATATTATCCTGAGAAGGTGACTGTTCGACCACGTTGGAGCGCAGAAAATATCGATATACATTTCACAGCCAAGTAACCAAAAATAAATTTTGTATGACCACGCCTTCAAAAATAGGACCAAATTCAATTATCCAGACTGTTGCCGCTCTTGAAGCCACTTATGGTAAAACAAAAGCAGAAAACATGCTGAGGAAGATCGGCCAAGGCTATCTTGTCGGAAACCTGCCAAAAGAGATGACTGAAGAGACCAAATTTCACACCCTCGTCGGTGCACTTCAAAAGGAGATAGGAGAGACAGCGACCGCAAGTATCCTGAAAGATTCCGGTGAAAGAACTGCCAGATATCTGCTGAAGGTGCGTATTCCCGGCATCTTCCAGAAATTAGTAAAACTTCTCCCTCCACGCCCGGCATTCAGACTGCTCTTCTTCGCTATCAGTAAAAATGCATGGACTTTCGCCGGAAGTGGTGAATTCTCATACACCTTGAGCCGTCCACCAGAAATATCCGTCAAGGTTATTTTCCCAACGCAGGCGGTTGTAGGCAACTTTTACCTCGGTACCTTCACCGCCCTTATACAGGAGCTGGTAAGCCAAAAAGCCATAATAAGAGCTGATATAAGAAAGGAAAATAACAACATCCGATGCAAGTATCGATGTGACATCTAAAAGAGTAGAAACAGCAAAGCCCATCGAAAGATGGGCTAAAGCTGTGATAAAAACTCGGCGACGACCT
>SZYA01000112.1 GCA_005843815.1 Chlorobium sp. | reverse complement strand
TTTAACCGGACACTACTGACTGGCTTTGGGAATATTACCGACCATTCGGAGGCTACCGGCAATTGTCCCACAGCCTGTGGTCAGTTTGACGAAGGTTGCTTGACACCGGTTCATGCGTTCAGTGCCACAGAAATTAAAGCCTTGCGTGAGCTTAAGGAGGTGAGTCAGACTGTTTTTGTCACATTACATGAATGTGAGCAAAAATTCTGTCAGCCAGTGGGAACGGGGAATTGTCCATTTCACTTCAAAAAGCGATGAAAAACCATGTTTCTGCTTGATCTCGCGCAAGCGCACAGCGATCTCCCGACTCTTATCCAGCGGACACCAGACTGCACCAAGCACCATTGCTTTCTGTCGATCATTCTCCAGATGACAGGATTCATCACAGTAGATATTGTAAATCTCGCTCATGGTATTGCTTTGTATGTATAAAATCGAATTAACTTTGAGTTCATACCCTATCCGTCCTCAATTTCAATCGCTGGCTACTCATGCTTTCAATAAGACCGACGGCTTTCATCACTGATTCCATGCTGATGGTGGGTATGTCTGCATGATCTTTAACAAACTGTGACAGGTATTCAGGTGATGTGGTCTGAATTCCCTGACGCTGGCAAACCATGAATGAGACCGATTCGGCCTCAAACTCTTCTGTTACGTGATCGAGACGCTGTCGATCCGGCCATAGTTTGATATCCGGAGTTCCAAGATGGCCACAATAGAGATGGGCAAGTTCATGTGCTATTGTGGCATATTGAGCCCCCGGGCTTTGCCCGTTTGCGTTGACGAGCAGCTCATATTTTACTGTAACAGGGGCAAATAGCGGTTTTCTGTTTTTTTGATAGCCAGATAAAACGTTCTGGGAAGTATGTGGCTGATGATTGCTTACCCCACGAATACGCCCAGCGGATTGAGAGCCCTCATTATTCATTGTGATCCTGACGCCATCACGTTTTGCATTTTCAATAACCAGCTCAAGCTGATTGCCTTTCAATTTTCCAACCAGAACCTCGTAGGGTTTATGAATTTCCGGTGGTAACGGTTTCACATGTTTTTACCCCAGGAATCTCCTCTGCCTCGCTTACATCAAAAACAAACATAACCGGCCCCGTTGGCTGCAATATTACAATCGGCTGGGCTTCAGATTTTATGCTCCGACAGCACTGGTGTCCGATTGTTGAGAAAATCAAGGCAGCTTATACTGATATTAAATAAGGTGTTATGATATGTTTTTTAGCGTCACCGACTTGAAAAAAGCTTTTTGGTTAAAACGCGCATAAATATGGATATATCTCGCTACACATTCCTACAAATCCTGAGTGTCAGTGTTTTCGAGAAAGTCCATATAAAAAAATTAGTTATGAATTCCGTTTACAAAACCAATGATACCCATACCTGTAACCAGTTGAATTTATTTGACTTATAATCAGACAGCAGTGAATCAATATCAATATTCTATGGCCGCTCGGCAGCTTTTAGCCAATCGTTTACTCCGTCTACTCCTAATGCCAATAACAGGTCTTGCAACGATACCACGCGCTTCAGCATTACTCCGTGGTCAGACTCTTCTCGCTCTTCAGCTTCAGCAAAAAGGCGAGTCATGAGCTGGGTAAGGTTATTTTCATGATCATCAAAATACGACCCAGTACGCTTGACATAAGCCAGATAAATCTCTGTTATAGCTAATACCTGTTCTGGATCACTATTCGAAGTTGCGTTAAGCCATTTATCAAGGCCGAAAAAACTGTGGTATTTGTCCTCGCTATTTCTTTCGAATACGTTAAAAAACAGTTGAATTAACCCTATAGGAATAGATATCATAGTATTATAAAATAGCTGCTCCAACTGCTGCGCAACTACCATGGCATGAGGATTATTGGCTTTTAGTCCTGCATCTATACCGTTTAAACATTGTTCACGATGTTGTATGATGTTTTCATGGTTAGTCCAAACACTTGCAGCTCCTCGCCAAGCCTCTGTATCGTCCATAGCTTTCAGGTCGTTGAGCAAACAGATAATATCGATGTGACTCGCCAAGGCTGCTAAGGCCGAAATGCAACCCCAAGTCTCCATATCTTTACCGCTCCCTTCGCTCTGAATTCGCGCAAGCAATGGAGCTACTTCCCCAAAATAATTGTGATAAGCATAATAAAGGCATGGCTCCGCGATTTGCCAAAGTCCTGTCGCATCCTGCATAGAGATATGGAATAATTCCCAACCAAACTCATGATTTCGACTTTGTAAATAAGGCAAATTCTGTACGATCAAAGCGCGAATTGCGGGGTGCTCATTTCCAGCAAAACTGCGCAACGTTGGCAATAATAACTCGGGAAATTGTACGCTGTTTTTTAGTAAACCATTGGTTAAAATCATCAAGGCTTCGGTGACGTGACCGCTCGTCATGTTGATACCTGTGTTGATTAGATCAAATGAATCATTTTTGAATATTCTTTCCTCTCGAAGACTCGCAAAACCCATCGATAAAACTACTAATCGCGCAGCATTTGGGGTGTCTTTTACAACATATGCACAGGCTTTTATCGCACTTGATGCTGAACGGTTCTGTTTCCAGTGTTGGGGATGCTTTTCAAGTTCGTAAAGGATTATATTCACCAATGCCTTAGTATCGGGTTCTTCGAGTGGCAACCAATTACCATTAGTTTGCAAGTTACCATAACGATAAGCCAAATAATTGGCAACGCCTTCCATAATGTTATCTCGGAATCCGTCCGAAATGACCTCCCAAGAAACAGACAATAAGCGCAAGAATCGAGCTGGTTGACGTGACGATGCTTCGCGTAGTTGCTCACCAACCGCTTGTTCTCCATCATTAAGGAAGTCTTTGAAGTCACGTTTATATTCTGAGTAGTGCGCAAGCAAACGTAATACACCGCTGTCGCTTGAGGCATGAAAAACTTCAAATGAAAATGGGGCGAGAACATAGCCGCAAGTGAGCCATATATCAGGTTGACGAATCAATACACCCTCTTTTTTTTCGTAATCGCCCAAAAGCGCTTGAGCTTCAGGTGGTCTTAGATAACATGGAATAGTTCTGATAAATTCTGCTCGTTTTTTTAAGATCCAATCTAAATGACTCTCTTCAGTAAGTTGATTTTCATGCAAGGTCAAGATGCACGCCATCACAGCATCTTGCGTAGGAATATCAAGATATATGAATGCCACATGCATCAATGTGCCCAATTTAAAGGAGAGTTTCGACTCCAGCATGTCCTTGTCTTTCAAAATACGCCCGATCAAGTCAATATTAACCTCAGGATTAGTGATGAAGGCGAGGATGGCGAAGTAGCGTAGCGCACCTTCATGGCTGAAAGAGAGCCGTTCACGATTGACTTGCCACCAGTCTGAGTGAGCTTTTGCATGGTTAAGAATGGAGGATTCTATTGCGTCAAAAAGTATATGCTCACTGTCTTTGTGACGGAGATCTAGTTGGCTATTGGCATCTGCGAATGAGGTTTTGAAGAGAAAGTTACTGTGGTGGCCTTTTTGAGTTTGGCCATAGTGCGATGATTGGATTTGACTCCACTGCTCAACGGATTTCAAAGCCAAATCCAACAATGTGCTGGATTCAGTCATCCGTTGAAGAAGAAAATTGTTGGAACTGCGTCCAAACTCATGGGATTGGCAATGCAGTTTGTTGTCAAACTGAAATTTAATCACGTCCTCGTCGTTGATATCACCAGCCATAAATCGCCAAAGCCAGATGTCATCCATCGCTCCTGCCGATACACATCGAGCAACGGCATGACCAAGCAAACTATGTTCCTGCCTCGGCATACTGAGCAACCGCTCAAGTAAGGGAGCAACTAATTCCTGATTTTCATTATCTATTTTTGAAAAATTATGCGATAGTCGCATTATTATTTCTTTTCCATCCATCAAGTCCAGTTGGAATATCTCTGTCCAAAACGCCAAGACAGAAGTCGGATCTTCGGTTATCCACTGCGATATTCGGTGAGCATAAGTAACCAGCCCTTCGGGATCTCTCGAATCTTTTAATACCGGGAGCAGATGCGAGAACCAAAAGTGAAGCCACTCAATCCTCTGCGCTTGGGAGTAAACCACCTGAAATACTTCGCGATGCTTATTCCGCAATTCACTGATAAGAGGCCAATCGTCAACCTGCGGTATCTGCTCGGCCAATGATTCTGCAACTAAACGACGAATATGGAACGCGGCATGTCCAGTCAATACTGCCCGTATTTGTTTTCTGAACTCGCGACGATCTTTTATTGCCAAATAGGTACAAAAACTTCTGATGCTGGGGCGTATAAAAGGTACTGGTGGTCGGGCTTGAATGAACTCATTTAGCGTAAAACCTTGGCGCACAGCGCCACTGATAACGAGGACATCCAGCAGGGTTTGATGACCGAACGTCAAGTCACCGCCTTGCGTTTCCTTCAGCACGTTCAGGCTACACAGCAATCGTTGAATTTCTCGTGAAGCAGTGAAACGCTGATGAGGAATTGTCAATTTGCGACTCTTCAACATTTCATCGGCAATGGTTTCAATCGCTTGCATAGCCGTTTCACCCAGCATATCGTCGTTTCGTACCACGGTATCAAGATATCTCTGGGCCATCTCTTGACTGGTTACTACGTTGAAGCTCCCCTCTCTTTTTGCCAGTTCTACAAACAATGCCAGCTCACGCGGATTTCGTATCAACTCACGAGTGACTGTATCAATGCTTGCTATATCAATGCTGAGATTTTCAAGTAACGGCACAATTTCTGATGCCCAGTTCAATGGCAAGCATGTTAATTCACAATCCCATTGGCGTACTGCAATTCGGCGATCGTAACGTCGGTCAAAGTCCCTGCATGCTGTGACTACCGTAATATTTGGAATCAACAACAACCGATCGATTTGCGCTAAATAATACGTTAAAACACTATGATCGCGAGCAATGGACAAAACATCCAAAGAATCGATGACTACGACCACCTGCACTTCATCAGCCAGCCGGGCAGCTTTTTCTACCAACTGCTCAGGTAAGCCTTGTGCTTGGCGATCTTGCGCCGTTGACAATTCTGCAAATTCGCGTGCTTGAACAAAAAGTGGCACTATGTCTTTTCGGGTTTGCTCCTGTTGTTCCAGTGCTTCCTGTAACTCCAACATTACACAGGTTTTGCCAGAACCCGGCAGCCCCGTTAGCAAAACAGCACGTTTCTTGCTATCAATAGCTGAAAGGAGGTCGTTCACAACCGGATTAGCAATACGTTGCCCTGCAATGCATCGATTCCACGATCTGCCTATAGATGAAGTGCTGGCAAACGAGTGGCGAACCTCCGCACGGTCTATGGTTGGAGCCAACATTGCTCCTGCTTGACAAAGAATCTCCTTGAGATCGTCTTTGGTCAAGCGATGCTGGGCTGAAGTGAATTCTCCAACATTGCCCATACGCGCCCCGAGTCTATCAAGACGTGTCCCAAGGGCATCGTATGCGGCTTTAGGGTTGCTCACCATAAAACGCAAACGTTCGAGGAGCAAATCATCCATTCGATCCAGCTCTGGGCTGGTTTCAAAACTGGTACAGCGAAGAAAATCGTAGGTTGAGAGACAAGATGCCTGGGAGGCAAGTCGCGTAGCCAACTCTGAATCTGTTTTTAGCTGTTTTTCGTTTAAACTCAAACGATAACTTTCCTTATCGGGTTGAGTCGTACTGTGTTCACGTAGTTTAGCCAATGCACCAAACGGACTGCGCGAATAAAAACGAACTTCAGCATTCTTGTTTGTACTCAATAACTTGGCAGCCTTGTCTATTTCATCTGCGAGATGAGCTATTGTCCAATCTTTGAAATCAATTTGGTTTTTTTTGCACTGGCAGCAAATCAAAGTACCATCTGTTTTCCCGACGACTACATCATCTACCAAGAGCGAGACTGAATCGATCTCAATCCACTCATAATCAGGATCGGACAAGATGGTTAATGCCCAACCAAAAGCTACTAATGTTTGGTAGCCATCACCTCGATTGGAGCGAATACCTGCGATGCTCATGTATTTAATCTCTTTTTGCTATTTAAACTGCATAATCCGGCGACATCGAAGAGGTTTTCGGGTCAACATCCAAACACACAGTTTACGTTATTTCAAGATACCGGTAATAACTCGCCCGAGAAATCTTCAGTGTTGCGCAGATCTCGCCGATACTGATGTTCATATTCTTACTCATCTTTTTTGCCATCTGCACTTTCGGATTATCCGTTGAAATTTTTTTGCATCCCTCCTTCTCTTCCTCTCGCCCTTGCTGCCGTCTGGTCTGCCTGGGTACGTTCCTGAATCAGGCGGCGTTCAAATTAAGCAAGAGTGCTGAAGATATTGAAAATCATCTTGCCGGATGCCGCAGTGGTATTAATGCCGCCGTCATGAATAGAGCGGAAGCCCATTCCCCTTTTCTGCAACTGTTCAACAATTATCCAAACAACCCAGGCCCTTCCTGTGGCGATTTCTTCTGTTTTGTGCCTCTTCCTTTCCCTTGCTTTACGGCCTTGACTGGAGTATTGGCTTTCTCTTTTTCTGCTCGTTGATGGTTCAGGTCAAGAAGGCGTTTCAGGAGTTCCTTTCGAGCTTCTGGCGAAATGGTGTAACGTACCCGGTCGTTTTCGGGGAGGGTTTCGATTTCGTAGAAGTCATGAGCAAGTTTAAGATCGCTCCAAGTATAAGCGGCAAGGACTGCCTCATCAAGCTCTTGGTGGATTTTGCGGAGTTCAAGGATGCCTGCGTATCCTGATTCGGCTTCATCTGGTTTACCGCTTACTTTGGCAACAATTGCTGGTGTAAGGGCGCGGTTGTGAAAAAGGTTGTAAATATCGGTCAACCCAAGCCAGAGGCGGAGCATAAGAGCACGGCGGTATTCGTGATAGTGTTCGCCGGTTGTCGCCAAAATCTGGTTAGGTACTTGCCAGAGGTCTTCAGGAAAGGCAAACGTATCAAAGCAATTTGAGGGCGAATATCGCAGATCTTGTTTCAATGCGCCGCTATACTTGCGTGCCCAGACTTCATGAATGGTTGATTGAACAATACTATAATGATCCCAACGGTCGGTAGTGAACACATAAAGGGTATTTAGAAAGACATAATTTGTTGGTACAGCAGAAAAACTCAAATATTTGGTTGTTGCTGCAGCGACAAAGCAGCGAGAAAGTGAATTAATTGATTTATAAAGGCCAATCCTTAAAGAGCCAAACAGCCACCAGTATTTTTTAACTTCTCGATTCCAAGCATTCTTGTTTTCATCATATTGGAGGCGTACCGGTTTAACAAGTTTTTCAACAATTGAGTATGGCTCATAATACTGTAAAGCAACATCATGAGACCAATCAAAAAAATTAATTATTGACCTACCCGGTTTTTGCAAAGGATTATTATTAACCTCTTGGCCATTTATAACTTGATGTATTACCTCTCTATTTTTTTTATCTCTTTCTATCATCGAAAACGCCTCTTCATGCGTTAAAAGGAATCCATCCCCAAGAAAAATAGAGCCCTGATAAACGTTATCAGCATTTTCGATAAGTGAAAAAAGTTCTCCATCGTCGAGATTATCTTCAAAATATGCGCTGACAACAGATACGACTTTGCCGTCGAGATAATAATCTTTTTTCCAAATACCCTTGTGTAGGCCAACAAGGGAGACTACCAGATTTGCTCGACCAGGCCACTTGATTCCTCGAACAGCAAAATTGATTGAGCCTTTTTGAGCCAATACCTGCTCAAGCCCATCTTTTCTTACATTGCCATCGGTAATCGAATTGGTAGTAATAAACGCTGTGAAGCCTTCAGGACGAAGCAACGAATAGATGCGACGGATGAAGAAGACAACTAATTCGCTTAATCCGGCAGGAGCATACTCCCATTTAACATAGTCACAAAAATGAGTGCCGTAAGTGCCACTGAGGGCTTGACCGCCGAGATAAGGCGGATTCCCCAGAATACAATCAAACCCTCCATTCTCAATGATTTCAGGAAACTCCAGAAACCAGTGAAAAAAGTTCTTCCTGTCTGCTATAGTCTGCACCATAGCTTTCGCTTGCTCACTGGGCGATTGCTGACCGGAAAGGTATTGGCTATACTCATCGTCGGTGATAATCGAGGATCGATTCCCATAAGTTTTTTCAATGTAGAACTGGGCAATCGGGATCGAGGCTATCTGGTGCAGTAAACTGGAATCTTTGCCTGTGGCAACTTCCTGATAGCGGCGCTTTTTCTCTTCAATCTCTGATGGAGTGCGCTCAGGTAAAGCGGCAATTTCATGCCATTGTTTCAGCGACAAGGAAAAACTCTGGTCTATTTCGGGAGTAAAGGCAAAGCTGACCTGTTTTCCCTGACGAATTCGTTCTGCTTTATTCCTTTTGCGAAGTTCGGCAACAACCTCCTTGTCATCGCCCGGCATGGTAACAAAGGCTTCATCCGGCACGCCCTTTTGCATCTCTTCCCGATGTGCAAAGCCGACAATGGCGTTGCCGCATTTGATGTGGTGGTCAAGGAAGTTCAGTGGCTGCCCGGGAATATGGGCCTCAAGCCAGAGCGCTACCTTGCACAGTTCAACGGCCAGAGGGTTGAGATCAACGCCATAGATGCAGTTGCGAATGACATCGCGGATAGCCGACCGGAATGCGCTTGGGGAGGGTTGCTCTTCACCGGTACGAACAATAGCAAGTTCAGTGGCTATTCGACGGGCTGCGGCTAATAAAATATGGCCTGAACCGCAGGAGATATCGGCTACTCTCAGTGAAAGCAGCGCCGCTTCGGGGTTGGCTGTTTTCAGCTTGTCGGCAATGAGATAATCAAGGGAGTGTTTGATCAGGGGCTGAACCAGATCGTCAGGGGTGTAATGAGAGCCCGTTCTGCTTCGTTCATCCCCGGCGGCAAAGGCAAATTCGACATTGTTACCGTTCTGCAAAAAAACCGGCTCGTACTCAAGAAGCCCTACGTAGACTGAACCGAACTCCTCCACA
>SZYA01000052.1 GCA_005843815.1 Chlorobium sp. | reverse complement strand
TTGAGCAAATTCAAGGAGTACTTTGTTGGTCTCTTTAGGGTGCAGAAACATGATCTTTTTCCCTCCGGCACCCTCTTTTGGTGGAGCAAGAGGGTTGATATTGAGCAATGCAAGTCGCTCTCTCTCCTCTTCGATGTTGTCTGTTGCCAGCGCAATATGATGCATCCCTTCACCATTTTTTGCCAGAAATTTTGCGATCGGGCTCTCATCATTGAGTGGCTCCAACAGCTCAATTTTACTCTCTCCAAGGGTGATAAATGCCACCCGTACCTTTTCCGAGGCAACCTCTTCAATTCTGATTGCCCCGGGGGCGCACCCGAGAACGTTACGAAACGTCTCAAGTGCGCTTTCAAGGTTGTGGACGGCAATCGCTATGTGGTCGATTTTATTGATCATGCGTCCTTGGTAATAGATTTGCTTGTTTCTGCATATCCTATTGTCTGCAGCCCCTCCCTTATTTCATCGAGAATTACCGGATCGTCAATAGTTGCCGGCATGGTGTACTCCTCGCTGTTGGCAATTTTCCGCATGGTTCCACGGAGAATCTTGCCCGAGCGGGTTTTTGGCAGACGGTCGACAATAATGGCACTCTTGAACGAGGCGACAGGTCCGATGTTTTCCCGGACATACTCGATAACGTGCTTGATGATCTGGCTGTGCGGAGTGTCAACATTGTTCTTGAGAACGAGAAAGCCAAGTGGCACCTGCCCCTTCAGATCATCATGAACGCCAATAACGGCGCTCTCTGCCACATCAGGATGCTCACAGAGCGCCCCTTCAATTGCTCCGGTTGAGAGGCGGTGGCCAGCAACATTGATAACATCATCCGTACGCGACATAATGTTGATGTAGCCATCGTCATCAATAAATCCGGCATCGCTGGTCTGATAGTAGCCAGGAAAGTGTTTCATGTAGGTTTCCACAAAACGGTTGTCGGCCTTCCAGAGCGTCAGCATGGTACCGGGAGGAAGTGGCTGTTTGATGACAATATCGCCCATCTGTCCAGAGGGAAGTTGCTCCATATCGGCATTGATGACCTGTACGTTGTAGCCGGGAACAGCTCTCGAGGCGGAGCCATACTTGATCGGGCCAGGCTCAATGCCCTGGCAGTTTGCGGCAATGGCCCATCCTGTTTCAGTCTGCCACCAATGGTCGATAACAGGTACCTGCAGCATTTTTTCAGCCCATTTGACGGTATCAGGGTCAGCGCGCTCTCCAGCAAGAAAGAGTGTGCGGAAATTTGAAAGATTATAGTTTTTGAGGTAGTTGCCGTTCGGATCCTCTTTTTTGATAGCCCTGAATGCGGTAGGGGCAGTAAAGAGTACCGATACGTTGTAGTCACTGATAATTCTCCAGAAGGTGCCAGGATCAGGGGTACCAACAGGTTTACCCTCAAAAATCAGTGTTGTACAACCCTGGAGCAGGGGAGCGTAGACAATGTAGGAGTGACCGACTACCCAGCCGACATCACTTGCAGCCCAGAAGACCTCACCTGGTTCAACATTATAGACATTTTTCATCGACCATTGCAGCGCCACCATGTGGCCTCCATTATCACGCACAATACCTTTTGGCTGGCCAGTGGTTCCAGAGGTGTAGAGGATATAGAGGGGATCAGAAGATTCGACAGGGACACATTGTGCGGGTTCGGCGCCGAGAAGTGACTGGTTCCAGGTGAGGTCGCGCTCTTCGTTGAGTTCCGCCTTTAACTGGTCACGCTGTTTGATGATACAGATTTCAGGCTTGAAGTGGGCCAGCTCAATGGCAAAGTCGAGCAGGCGTTTATAATCAATAATCTTGTTGACTTCAATGCCGCAGGATGCAGAGATGATTACTTTTGGCTTGCAGTCATCAATTCTTATGGCAAGTTCATGAGATGCAAAGCCGCCAAATACCACAGAGTGGATAGCCCCGATTCGCGCGCAGGCCAGCATTGCCACAACAGCCTCAGGAATCATCGGCATATAGATAATAACACGATCGCCCTTGCGTACCCCTCTCGACTGAAGAGCGCCCGCAAAGAGGGCAACAATATCCCGGAATTCACGGTAGGTGTAGCGCTTTTTGGTGCCGGTAACGGGGCTGTCGTAAATCACAGCCAACTCGTTGCCGCGTCCCTCATCAACATGACGGTCAAGTGCATTATAGCAGGTGTTGGTCATCCCTCCGGCAAACCATCGATAAAACGGTGGATTGCTGCTGTCAAGCACTTTGTTCCATTTTTTGTACCAGTGAAGCTTTTCGGCAGCTTCGCCCCAGAATGCTTCGGGGTTTTGAATTGACTCTTGATAAACGGTGTTGAAAGACTGCGACATACGAATGACTCCCAGAAAAAATAGATGTTAATAAAAGATAAGGGAGGAGAGATTAATCAGACAAAAGGGACCTGAGAGAGTGTGCCTGCGGAACATGGAATTGATACGTTATGTTGCGAAACCCTATGTTAACAAAAAATAGAGAGCTGAGCAAAGAGGATTTGTTCATGAGTCTCGTTTCAGTTGGGCAAAGAGTTGAAAAAACTCATCAATCGAGAGCGCTTCCGCCCGGAGTTTAAGGGTCTCAATATTTACCAACTCAATATTATATATATTTTTCAGATTGTTGTGCAGGGTTTTTCGACGCTGATGAAATGCCGTGCGGACGAATGTGCGGAACCCGTCAGCATTTTCCATTGGGTCATTTATTTTTGGTGTCATCCTTATCACCGCACTGTCTACCCCTGGTTGAGGGCGAAAGACTTTTCGTCCCACTTTAAAAAGGTAATGCACATCAAAAAAAGACTGCAGTTGCACTGCAAGAATGCCGTACTCTTTTGTGCACGGTTTTGCAACAATTCTCATGGCAACCTCATGCTGCATCATCAGGGTTGCGGAGAGGAGAGAGCGGCGATGTTCAAGCAGTTTGAAAAGAATTGGAGAGGTGATGGAGTAGGGGATATTGCCGAGCACCCTGAGCGGCTTATCCCTGGCCAGTGCCTCAAGATCGGTCTGAAGAAAATCGCCCTCAATCAGGTTGAGCTGAGGGTACTCTGCCCGGATGAATGCCGCAAGCTTTGGATCTTTTTCTACAACGGTCACGCGAGGAGAGCAGGCGACGAGCTCTCTGGTCAGTGCCCCGAAGCCCGGACCTATCTCTAAAACATGATCTTCAGGCCCTGCACCCGAAAGGAGGACTATTTTTCTTGTAATATTGCGGTCGGTCAGAAAATTTTGGCCTAATTTTTTTTTCGCCGCAATTTCAGTATGCTTATATTCAATGCTTATCATCGGGTCCGGTATTTAATATCAGAAAGCGCAGCCGGGCAGAACTACTTTTTTTAATGTAAGTTATTCTGGAAGTAATGGAAGAAAATAAGATCGGGGATGTTGCTGCGCGATACGCTTCGCGAGGAAATAAAGCCACCCGCACAGGGTTTGGCGATGCTCTGCTTGTGGTTGGCAAGGAGAATAGTTCGGTTGTGGCACTTTGTGCCGACCTGACCGGCTCCTTGAACATGAATCCGTTTCGGGATGCTTTTCCCGACCGTTTCATTCAGACAGGAATTGCTGAAGCCAACATGATCTCAATGGCGGCTGGTCTTGCTACAACAGGCAAAATCCCGGTTGCCGCAAGTTTTGCCGTTTTTGCCACCGGCAGGGTGTATGACCAGATTCGCCAGTCAATCTGCTATTCCAATCTTAACGTCAAGATTTGCGCATCACACGCCGGTCTGACGCTGGGTGAAGATGGCGCTACCCACCAGATCCTTGAGGATATCGGTCTGATGCGCGGCTTGCCGCGGATGACCGTCGTTGTCCCCTGTGATTACAGTGAAACTGTTCGGGCCACCAAAGCGGTCATCAAGCATGAGGGTCCGGTCTATCTCCGTTTTGGAAGACCGAATGTGCCCGACTTCTCACTTGATGAGGATGGGTTTGAAATTGGCAAGTCGATTGAGCTTCATCCTGGCAAGGATGTTACGGTTATTGCTTGTGGTATTATGGTCTGGAAAGCGCTTGAAGCAGCCCGTCTTCTTGAAAAAGAGGGGGTTAGCGTCAGGGTGATCAATATGCACACCATCAAGCCGATCGACACCCTGGCCATTGTTCGGGCGGCCAACGACACAGGCGCTATTGTTACCGCTGAAGAGCACCAGTTCCATAACGGTCTTGGAGACGCGGTCGCTCATGTCTGTGCTCTCAATATTCCGGTTCCGATTGAGATGGTTGGTGTTGAGGATCAGTTCGGTGAATCCGGAAAATCCGACGAACTTCTTGAAAAATACAAGCTCACGACCGCAGACATTCTTGAAAAAATTTATCTTGCTCTCCGTCGCAAGTGTTAAGCCCCGCAAGCCCCGAAGGGGCGATATACACCAGCACAGGTCAAAGCCCTGTGAAAAGGTGGTGGTATGATGGGCGTGTGAAACGGGGGTGGTATGGTGAAACGGTGAAACGCATTTTTATAACGCACGGGAGAAAATAACCAATGGCAATGCCAAATTTGGGTGATATGATGAAACAGATCCAGCAGGCTGGCGAAAAGATGCAGGATGTGCAGAAACAGCTTGAAAAGATTGTGGCTTACGGCGAAGCAGGTGGGGGAATGGTTAAGGTGAGTGTCAGCGGCAAACAGAAGCTCCTCAGCCTTGCTATTGATCCCGATATTATGGACGATCGGGAAATGGTGCAGGACCTGGTGCTTGCAGCCGCAAATAATGCGCTCGACGAGTCTGCCCGACTGGCACAGGAGGAGATATCCAAAGTGACCGGGGGGATGATGAATCCGGCGGATATGCTCAAAAATTTGAATATCGGTCAATAAGAGTCGATGCGTTATACCTCAGCGGCTCTTGATGCCCTTATTGACGAATTTTCCAAACTTCCCGGTATTGGGCGCAAAACTGCCCAGCGCCTCTCTATGTACATTCTGCATGAACCAAGGGTTGAGGCTGAAAAGCTGGCTGCGGCTTTGCTTGAAGTAAAAGATAAAGTTATCCGCTGTTCGATTTGCCAGAACATCACCGATATCGGTACCGACCCCTGTACCGTCTGCACCAGCAAATCGCGTGACCGCTCCGTCATCTGTGTGGTCGAATCGCCCGTGGATATGCTCGCCTTCGAGAAAACCGGCTACTACAAAGGGCTTTATCATGTCCTCCATGGTGTCATTTCACCCCTTGACGGAGTGGGGCCGGACGATATCAAGGTTCGGGAACTGCTTGCCCGACTTTCAGGTCGGGAGCCCGCTGAAGTTAAGGAGATTGTGCTTGCCCTGAATCCGACCATCGAAGGTGAAACTACGGCGCTTTACCTGACCAAACTGATCAAACCCCTTGGTTTTCATGTTACCAAAATAGCCCGTGGCATTCCTGTCGGGGCAGAGCTTGAGTTTATTGATGAAGCAACCCTGTCACGAGCGCTGGAAGGGCGTACGGTTGTGTAGAGATTAATGCAAATTCCGTTTCAATTCCAAATAATGAGTTCAGAAAAAAAGTCCGTATTGATCTTTGGTGGAGGCCTTGCCGGTTTAACTGCCGCCAAGCGGTTGACCGACAAGGGGTTTAAAGTCAAAGTGCTTGAAAAGAGAGAGATATTTGGCGGGAAGGTCTCTTCATGGAGAGATGAAGAGGGGGACTGGATTGAATCCGGCACCCACTGTTTTTTCGGGGCATACAGCGTCCTCTACGACCTCATGAAGGAGATCAAGACCGATCATGCCGTGTTGTGGAAGGATCACCAGTTGACCTACACCCTGGCAGGTGGCGGGAGCTTTACCTTTAATACCTGGGAGCTTCCCAGTCCACTTCACCTGCTGCCAGCCATTATCAAAAATGGCTACTTTACCTTTGGTGAAATGGCCGCCTTTGCGAAATCTCTGATTCCCCTGGCGCTGAAGAGGGAGAAGTATCCGCCGACGCAGGATCATCTCACCTTCGCCGAGTGGGCTGTGGAGAAAAAGTTTGGCAAACGGCTCATGGATACCATGTTCCGTCCCATGGCGCTGGCCCTCAAGTTTATTCCACCTGAAGAGATATCGGCTAAAATTATTCTGGATGTCACTGAAACATTTTATCGTATTCCTGATGCTTCGTGTATGGGCTTTCTGAAAGGAGCGCCGCAAGAGTATCTCCATCAGCCGCTTATCAACTATTCAGCATCAAGAGGCGCGCAGTTCAAGACAAACATTGCTGTTGAAGAGCTGCTTTTTGATGGCACTGAAATTAAAGGGGTTCAGCTTCGCAATGGAGAGATTTTGACCGCTGACTACTATCTCTGCGCCCTGCCGATTCATGACCTGAACAAAGTGCTGCCCGATAACCTTAAACGGCATGAGCATTTTTTTGGAAAACTTGACAATCTTGAGGCTGTGCCGGTTATCTCTGTGCAGCTCTGGTACGACAAGGAGATTACTGCTGCTGATAACGTCCTCTTCTCGCCGGATGGTGTGATTCCGGTGTACGCCAACCTTGCGCGTACCACACCAGAGTATCGGACACTCAGGGGAGAGCCCTTCAGCGGCAAGAGCCGTTTTGAATTTTGCGTTGCTCCGGCAAAAAACCTTATGGCCCTCTCAAAAGAGGAGATTATCCGACTTGTTGATCTGAGTGTGCGAAACTGTTACCCCGAAACGTCAAAAGGGGCGCGGATTCTGAAATCCACCCTGGTGAAAATTCCCCACTCTGTCTATGCGCCACTGCCGGGGATGGAGCAATACCGTCCAACCCAGAAAACTCCTGTTCGCAACCTCTTTCTCGCAGGCGGCTTTTCACAGCAGTTGTATTACGATTCTATGGGTGGAGCGGTGATGAGCGCCAATCTCGCTGTCGATGCACTGGTTGCCGAGGCCGGAAAAAATTGACAGAAACGAGAAAAAAGATTCAGGAAAGAGGCGGAAATTATTATTTTAGGCTCCCAATGCCCTTGTAGCTCAGTGGATAGAGTAGTAGTTTCCGAAACTAAAGGTCGGCAGTTCGAGTCTGCCCAAGGGCACAGAGAGGAGATAACGGGGTGTGGCTCAGTTGGTAGAGTGCTGCGTTCGGGACGCAGAGGTCGTGGGTTCGAATCCCGCCACCCCGACAGAAATTAAGTTTCGTATAGTCCCATATTGCTCATAAGCCCCTGATTTTACAGGGGTTTTTGCTTTTCTGGAATCACATTGATGTACCAAATTAACCAGAGGCACAACATGGACACAGAGTACCAGATCGGCTGGGAGCGGCGTTTAATCGGACAAAGCACCTTGATGAGCGCTGGCGAATGATGCTGGTGTGGGCAGATTACCTGGAGAGGATCAAATAGTAAGGCGAATGCATCAGAAATTCACACGAAAGGCGTATATTAACGAAGTTCATCGAATTGCGGTTTAATTCAACGGAAGGCACATTATGACAACCAAAACAAAACGGCAGCAGGTTACCTTCAAGATTCCAAAAGAGACCAATGACCGCCTTGAGGCTATGGCTATAGCGACCAAGCGGACGAAAACTTTTGTCCTGGAGGAGGCTGTTTCAGCTTATCTGGACTATAACGAATGGCAGATTCAAAGCGTTCTGAGAGGATTGGAAGATATGAAAGCTGGGCGAGTAACTCCTGTTGAAGATGTTATTGCTGAATTGGAGGCAGAACTTGAAAATTGTCCTGACTAAGGAGGCAAAGGATTCTATTCGTGAGATAGAGTCCTATATAGGCCAGACCAGCAAAAGGGCAGCCAAACAAACCATCATCACTCTTTTGAATAAGATCACCTGGCAGTTGCCCGCATACCCACAGAGCGCAAAGCCCGGTAAAACAACAGATACCAAGGAGCTATACTTCTCTGATATACCGTATTGTGTTATCTACACTTCGGATAACAAGACGATTACGATACTCTCAATATTCCACACCGCACAGAACCGCTGAAGAATATCACACGAACCACCGGCCTGCACCGGGGCTTTTTCATTCCCCTCACCCCGACAGAAAAGGCGACAACGGCATATTTCGTTGTTCCCTTTTTCCGTTTTGCCCGATCAGTTTTCGTGAGTGTGCCGGAATTTATGTATCGGGCTTACGTTTTCTCCAATTTTTATATTCCAACTCGTCCGATCAGTTGATAAGATGAACTGTCGGTGATAGTTGCCATACAGAATGAACCTTCGGTGACCGGCACCTTTTCGATCGTGAGAATACACTCGTCATCCACCTCCGGAGCATCGTATTCAGTTCTGCCGAAAGCAAGCTCTTCCTCAATATCCTCAATCAAAACCTTGAGGGTTTTGCCTTCCAGGTGACTATTATTTTCGGTGTCAATTTCCTCCTGCAGCTCCATCAGTTTCTTTACCCGTTTTTGCTTCTGCTCTGGTGTCACGTTATCATTAAGGGCGAATGAGGGGGCATGCTCATCATGTGAATAGGCAAAACAGCCCAGCCGGTCGAAACGGGTTGTCTCTACAAACTCCAGCAGCTCCTCGAACTCTTTGCGGGTTTCACCAGGATAGCCGACAATCATGGTGGTGCGCAGGCGAATGTCGGGGTTCTTCTGGCGGATGGTCTCAAGAAGCTGAATGCTCTCCTGCTTGTTGATTCCACGATTCATGGATTGCAAAATCCGGTCATTGCAGTGCTGCAAGGGGATGTCGAGATAGTTGCAGATATTCTCCCGCTTCCGCATGGTCTCAACCACCTCAAGCGGAAAGTTTACCGGGTAGGCGTAGAGCAGCCGTATCCAGTCAAACGCCATATCCGAGAGCTGGAGCACAAGGTCATTGAGCATCGATTTGCCCTCGGTGTCGAAGCCATACATGCTGATATCCTGGGCAATAACATTCAACTCTTTAACCCCTGCCTGCTGCAACAGCGCTGCTTCGCGCAGGAGCTGATCGATTGGCTGGCTCTGGTAGCGTCCCCTGATTTTTGGAATGGAGCAGAAGGAGCAGCCGCGATTACACCCTTCGGCGATTTTAAGGTAGGAGTAGTAAGGGGGAGTGAGCAGAGAGCGGTGGTCATAAAGCTCCTCCCGATATGAGGCTCCAATGGCAGCCAGCACTTCAGGCAGTTCATGGGTGCCAAAAAAACCATCAACCTCCGGCATCTCCTCCTTCATCTCTTTTCGGAAGAGCTCGCTGAGGCATCCCATCACAAAAACCTTCTGAATCGCACCCTCACCCTTTTGCTCAATTGCGGCAAGTGTTGTGATAATCGACTCCTCCTTGGCATCCTGAATAAAGCCGCAGGTGTTGATAAGAATCATGTCAGCCTCTTCGGCCGTTTCCGTAAAGACAATCCCGCATGCCTCAGCCTGTGCCATCAGCCGTTCAGAGTCAACCGTATTTTTTGAGCAGCCAAGGCTCAGAAGAAAGACATTATGTTTTGTCATTGTCTGTTGAATTGGTCAAGAAAATCAGTTTTCCACTCCAGAAAAGAGCCGTTCTGAATTTCGGTTCGCGCTGTTGCGGTGAGCCACATAAAAAAAGAAATATTGTGCAAGGTACAGAGCTTGAGCCCCAAAATCTCCTCCACATTCAAAAGATGGCGAATATAGGCTCGCGAATAGTTCCGGCACACCTCATTGTCGAACCCTTCGTCAATTGAACTGAAATCCTCAGAATACTTTGCCGATCGCAGATTCATCTTTCCATGTCGGGTATAGACCCTTCCGTTGCGCCCTTCGCGTGTCGGAATGACGCAGTCGAACAGATCAACCCCCCGTTCAATGGCGTTCAAAATATTTTCAGGTGTGCCAACACCCATCAGGTAGCGCGGTTTCTCTTCGGGCAGCAGTGTGTGCGACAGCTCAAGAATTCGGTACATCTCGGCGGCAGGCTCTCCGACAGCCATGCCACCAATGGCGTATCCATCAAAATCAAGATCAACCAGCGCTTTGCTTGATATGCTCCGCAGGTCGGCATGGACTCCACCCTGCGTGATGCCAAAGAGGTACTGTTTGTGGCCGTAAAGCGGAGAGGTCTTGCTGAAATGGTTGCGTGCCCGCTCAGCCCAGCGAATGGTCAGCTCTCCCGAGATGCGAACATACTCCTTTTCAGCGGTAGAGGGCGGACACTCATCAAGCGGCATCATAATATCGCTGCCGATGATACGCTCGGTATCCACCACATTTTCAGGGGTGAAGTGCTGTTTTGAGCCATCAAGATGCGATTTGAACATGACTCCCTCCTCACTGATCTTGCGCAGATCGGAGAGCGAGTAGACCTGGTAGCCGCCACTGTCGGTCAAAAGCGGACCCTGCCAGTTCATGAAGCGGTGGATGCCTCCAGCTTTCATGATAATGTCGTTTCCTGGCCGAAGGTAGAGATGATAGGTATTGGCCAGGATGATATGGACATTCAGCTCCCTCAGCTCATGCGGCTCAACCGACTTCACGCTTGCACGGGTGCCCACCGGCATGAAGATCGGTGTCGGTATAGTCCCGTGGTCAGTCTGAAGAACACCGCACCGTGCAGCCGTTCTTGAGTCTTGTCTTGTGAGGGTGAATTTCATGAATACCGGGTAATTGACATTTTCTACAGCAGGTTGAAGGTAAGTGTTTCGGGGGATATATTCTGCAATATTTCAGGGGATTGGTGAGAGGTCTCATTGTTGCACTTTTCCGACTATGAGGCTATTGATGTAAAGGTTACGCCATTCCAGCAGAATTACATTGCGAATTAAAGGAATATTTTTTTATCTTTACACAGCAGCTTGAAGTGGTTGGCTGGGTTTTGTTTGGGACTGGGGCTGTGCCTCTTTGCTGCATCGACAGCTCATTTTGTCTGTATAGGTCCAGCCACTTTTTTTCTGTCAGGTGAGGTACACTTTAGTCGTCATTGATATTGGTGCTTTTGTGGCGATGAGTCAGATTTATTTAAACCAGGTGTAATAATGCTTTTATGTATGAAAATCGACACATCAGGCCAATTTCGTTTGTCAAATT
>SZYA01000101.1 GCA_005843815.1 Chlorobium sp. | reverse complement strand
GTTTATAACGTGCTGACAGTTGAATCAATGGGGTGTTATCGTGCAACCAGCGGGTTGAACCGTGAATCGGAGCTTTCGGCAGACAAGGTGTGTAAACAACCTTTACCCCTGCGTCTAAACATAATTGCTGAAGAAGCGGGAAAAAATCGGCAGGATGCTCGGCCATGACTTTTTTGATGCTTTCAAGATTTCTTTTAAATGTTTTTTCACTGAAAAGAGGTGCTTCAAGCTCCATGGCATTGAGCTCACCTTGGCGCAACCAGGCAGAAATGGCGTAAGGCTCACTATAATGGGCTAAAGAGATCCGAAAGCTAACCTTCAGTTTTTGAGTCAAGTAATATTCTTCCCAAGCCTTCGGTCCAGACATAGCAAAAAAACATAGCACGGCCTCTGCTTTTTCCTCCCAGCTCTCTTTTTTGGGCAACCAGCCATGTTTTACCATCTGAGCGTAGGGAAACGACGAGGCCCATGTTCGCGCCAAGGCCAAGAGTTCTCTTCGCTTTTCACGAGCAACCGCCTCATCGTAGTTCTGCTGGCGGTTCAACCAGAAATTGGCAGGGATTCCAAGGACTGATTCAAACTGCACCGCCATATCGGGAGTAAGGGAGCTCTCTCCATTGATAACTTTAACAATGGTCTGCTCTGGTTTACCGGTACGCACGGAAAATTCTTTCTGGCTCATGCCCAGTTCTGTCAGCTTTTCCCTTAATGTAAGCCCTGGGTGGCTAACCGTTTGCGGGATATATTCATTACGCTTCGTCATGTTCAGCCTTTTTTGTGATAATTATCTATCTCAACGATCTCAACTCCCCTTATTTTCAGCCAAATATATTGACCATCATCATTCTCAGGAATAGGGTTTTCATGCGGTTCAAAGATTAACCTGTAAGGATGATCCAGATCACATGCCCATTGGCCTTTACGATTATTTTTCAATTCATGATATCGCACTGGGAGGTGGCGGACATCTTCAAGAGCTTCTGCTGCTCTCAGATCATCGAGCCGTTGCTTGAATAGCTCTGCTCTTCTCGACCCAAGTTTACGCACTGCCAAACGATCATCATGTGCGTATTTCCTCAGATCTTTACTCTCAAATGAAATGTCCGTCAACCATTTAATAACATTATGAACACTTACTACTCATTAAAATATTATCAAGATAAGATAACTCTATCAAACCATTCGGAACATGACATAGAAACTTTCTTACTTATTCCTGTCATAGCAGATAACACCACTCTGCATCATTACTGAAAAGATACACTTTTAAGTTGTGAGAGCGCTTCGGCGATTTCACAACCTTTGGTTTCGATGATGTCGATAAGGTCTTTGGGGGTGCGATCGTCGGTGTCTGCTTTTTTGTTGGGGTTAACGGCGATGGAGATGAAGGTGGAGATGATTAACCGGATGGTGCATTTGATGCCGGTGCGGACGTATCGGTCGATGGCGGCCTCGGGGGTGGCGATTGAGACGGAGTTTCAGATTTTGAATCCGCTCCTGGCGGAGAAGGCGGCGCAGCTTGCGTTGACGGAGAATCAGTTGTTCAGGATTTTTGCCGGTGGGAGGGGGTGGATTATGATGCGGCCAATGTGGCGGTGACCTATCCGCAGCGGTTTGAGCTCAGGGATCGGCGGGCTGATCTGGATTTTTTGGTGCGGGCGAAGGAGGTGATGGCAAAGATTGGGTCGCCAACGTTGCAGCGGGAGATTGACCTGCAGTTGGCGCGGGTGGTGCTGGAGCGGGATGATGTGCTGGAGGTGGTTGAGGGGGAACTTGCAAGTTGAGTGTTGCTTTTTTGGGGTATGGGTAGGCGGGGAAATGAGAAGGGGTGGCGGCAAAGTGCTAACTCAGGGGTGCTAAGCCGGCTTGCCCGTGGAGCGACCCTCTGGAGTAACGGATTAGGCGTTTTTATTCAGAGCACCAAGACTAGTCCTGCCGCAATGAGTTGGTCATATAGTTGATTATCGGCAGCAGCATTGTTATCAAGATATTGCTGAAACAGGTGAATAAGAAAGGAACAGCAAAGTTATTACCGGTTTTTGTGCTCATAATGGTGGATTGTGTACGTCGAGGAGGTAGTCGGCGAGGTCGAGGCCCTGGGTTCGGTCGGCTGGGGTGGCTCGTTTTTCGAGGATGGTGGATGGTGTCATCCGCCATCCTTTACTTATAAAGAGCATTAGTTAAACTAAAGCGCCTATCCTTAACTAACGAACAGATTGAAGTAACGATTAAAGGAGTAGACACGACATCGTTGTTGACCGGTAATCTCAACAACTATTTGTTTATCAATCAATGCCTTAATCAAAGAATTCGCCGTTGGAGTGCTCACTTCCAAAGCTTTCTCAAGGTCAGTCGCCTCTATAATAGGCTTACGAGTCGCGGTAGGAATGCCAGTTACCTGACACCCCCCGCGCAGATCCGTACGTGCGGGACTACCGCATACGGCTCCTGCCTTGAGTAATAGCGAATCGTACCTCCGGGAAATCATGACATGTTTGGAGGTGCGGGAGATAAGCATCTACAATGGGCCTAAATCGTTGCCAGTTCATGGCTGTTCCTTTCTGACTTCGTCGCCTCAAGCTCCAGTACCACGCTTTCGCCACTAAGCTTCTGAAACTTTTCAGAGCCTTGATGTTTCCCGGTACTCCATAGTATTGCCCGTACCCTTGCACGACACTTTTCAGCCAGTCTCCTGTCTGTTTTATGGGCGCGTGCATTCGCTTTCTCAGGGCTTCTTTGGTTTCCCGTATTGTTTG